>CADBBB010000038.1 GCA_902792795.1 uncultured Spirochaetaceae bacterium
TGAATAGCCTTCATTATGGAACTAAAGTTTTATTTTTTTATATTGACTAAAACGCGGCGGCATTGTATAAATTCCGCAAGATTCGGCAATGAGGTCGCAAACAAAATTTGCGGCCTCTTTTTTTTTGCCTAAAGCTGGAGGATGTTATGGCATGCTTTTTGGTTCCGCTTGCGGAAGGAATCCTTCTCACCGGCGCGAAAAAAATTTTCGGCCAAGGGGAAACGGCCAAGGAGACCGTCAGGAGCGCGAAGAATGTTTTTGCGGCCAATGTCGGCGCCTTGCAAAAAATGCTTTTTGGCGGAAGCTTTCTTCTTGCGATTGAGCACATCTATCACGGCGAGGTGGTTCTTTATCCGCCCTTCTTGACCGCGATGAGAAGCCCGGAGGACACTGCCGAGATGCTGCATGAGATGGCCACGGTGGGAACGTCGATGGCGCTTTTGCTTACGGCGGTTTGGGCGGCGGCTTGCGGCTTGATTTATATTTTTGGCAAGGGGAGGAAAAACGCTTTATGCGCTTGATAATGACAATGATCGCCGCCGCGATTTTTGGAGGCCTTTTGTTGGTCCAAAAGAAAAAGGGCGGCGACACAAAGGCGCTTTCCGTGGCGGCGATGATGTTCGCGGCGGCCGCCTTGATGTGGAGCGTGGACGGAATCTTTTGCGTTCTTGAAAGCGAGCCCTTCTTTGACATAAGCGTCGAGGACACGATTTTGGGAGCGATAATCCTTGTTTCGGGAACGGCGGTCTTCTTGGCCTACAGCTTGTTCCGAAAGTTCAAGGCCGCGAAGTAACAAGAAAAAAATTATAATAAAATAGAAAAGACAAAGGCGTCTGTTTTCTTAAGCTAGCAAGAAAATGGGCGTCTTTTTTTTATAAAAAAAATAAAATGATTTGGAGGAAAAAATCATGAAAAGAACTTTAACTTTTATCGCCGGAGCGGCCTTGGCCTCTTCACTCTTGCTCGGACTTTCATCTTGTTCAAAGAAAGAAGAATCAAAAACCGTAAAGGTTGGAATTCTTCATTCCTTGAGCGGAACGATGGCAATCTCAGAAACTTCAGTCCGCGACGCTGAATTGCTCGCCATTAAGGAAATCAACGCTAAGGGCGGCGTTTTGGGAAAGCAAATCGAAGTGGTCCAAGAAGACGGCGCGAGCGAGCCGCAGATTTTCGCCGAGCGCGCCAGAAAGCTCATCCAAAATGACAAAGTCGCCACAATTTTTGGCTGCTGGACAAGCGCCTCAAGAAAGGCCGTAAAGCCTGTCGTCGAAGAGACCGGCGCCCTCTTGTGGTACCCTGTTCAGTATGAAGGAATGGAGCAAAGCCCCAACATCATGTACATGGGCGCCGCGCCCAACCAGCAGGCTGTTCCCGCAGTTGAATTCTGCGTGAGCAACTTTGGAAGCAACATCTTCCTCGTAGGAAGCGATTACGTCTTCCCGAGGACGGCCAATAAAATCATCAAGGCCCAGCTTGACTTTATCGGCGGAACTGTCGCCGGCGAAGAATACACTCCGATGGGACACACGGACTTTGCCACAATCGTTTCAAAAATCAAGGCCGCAAAGCCCGCTTGCGTAATCAACACCCTTAACGGAGACTCAAACGTGGCCTTCTTTAAGCAGCTCACCGACGCGGGAATCACAGCAAAGACAATTCCTGTAATGTCATTCTCAATCGCGGAAGAGGAAGTCGGCGGCGTTGGAATCGCAAACCTCAAGGGCCACTACGTAGCCTGGAACTACTACCAGACAACGCAAACGCCTGAGAACGTCGCCTTTGTAAAGGCTTACAAGGCCGCCTACGGCGAAAACCGCGTGACCGACGACCCCATCGAAGCGGGCTACATCGGAGTTTACTTGTGGGCCAAGGCCGCCGAAAAGGCCGGTTCGTTTGACGTTGAAAAGATTCGCGCGGCCGCCAAGGGAATCACCTTCCAGGCTCCCGAGGGCAAGGTCACGCTCGACGGCGACAACCAGCACATTTACAAGACAGTCCGCATCGGCGTAATCAACGGCGACGGCTTGATCGACGAAGTGTGGGCCACAAGCGGAGCCGTAAAGCCCGATCCCTACTTGACCACATACAGCTGGGCCAAGGGCTTGTAATCTTGCCACAAACGAAGGCTGTTGCGCGAGCGGCGCTTGACGGAACAGCCTTCTATCCTTAGGACTTCTTATGGAAACAGTTTTTACTATTTTATTCAACGGACTTAGCCTGAGCTCGATTTTGCTTTTGGCCGCGCTCGGACTTTCAATCACTTTCGGGCTCATGCGCGTCATAAACATGGCGCACGGCGAGTTCATAATGATTGGCTCGTACGCCACTTTTTTGACGCAAAACTTTTTTCTAAAATTTTTGCCCGGCTCCCTTTTTGACTTTTATTTTCCAGTCGCCATCGTCGTCTCTTTTGTCGTGGCGGCCCTTTTTGGAGCGGCTCTTGAGCAGCTTGTAATCAAGCGGCTTTACGGCCGCGAGACAGATTCTCTCTTGGCCACTTGGGGCGTGAGCCTTGTCTTGCAGCAGTTGGCCAGAACAATTTTTGGCGCTCCAAACGTAAACGTGAGCGCGCCGTCCTTTTTAAACGGAAACTTTGAGGCCGCCGGCGTTGTGATGACTTACAAAAGAATTTTCATCATCGCCCTCGTCGCGTTCTGCCTCGCATTCATGTATATATTGATGTATAAAACTTCCTACGGAAAAAAAGTCCGCGCCACAATGCAAAACCGCTCGATGGCGCAATGTCTTGGAATCCGCACAAACAGAATCGACACGCTGACGTTCGCGATCGGTTCAGGTTTGGCGGGAATCGCCGGAGCCGCGCTTTGCTTGCTCGGCTCTGTGGGTCCAAGCCTCGGACAAAATTATATAGTTGACACGTTCATGGTCGTAGTCCTTGGCGGCGTAGGACGGCTCGCAGGCTCCATAGCGGGCGCGCTTTTGATCGGCATGAGCAACGCGGCAATCCAGTTCGCGACGTCCGCCAACATAGCCAAGGCCATAGTCCTTTTCCTTGTCATCATGTTCCTGCAAAAAAAACCGCAGGGCTTGTTCACAATCCATACGCGCGCCCTCGACGAGTCGGACAGCGGAAGCGCGCTGGACAACATGAACGCCAAGCGCAAGAACATCGCCTTTGCCGTCGTCGCGTTCCTAATCGCAATTCTTCCGGTCTTCCTCTCGCCCTTCCGCGTGAGCTTGGTCGGAAAGTTCATCACTTACGCGATTGTCGCGCTTTCGCTCGACATGATTTGGGGCTACACGGGAATCTTGAGCCTGGGCCACGGAGTTTTCTTTGGCCTTGGCGGCTATGGGCTGGGAATGTATCTCAAGCTGCTTGCAAGCGGCGACAGGCTTCCCGACTTCATGAGTTGGAGCGGACGGACGGTTTTGCCTTGGTTCTGGGAATTTTACAAAACCGCGCCCTCGGCTGTCATAATGATTTTGTTAATCCCGACCGCGCTCGCGTTCGCGCTTGGACTTTTGACGTTCACAAACAGAATACGCGGCGTTTACTTTTCAATATTGAGCCAAGCGCTCGCGCTTGTTTTTGTGACGCTGTTTGTAGGCTTGCAAGGATACACGGGCGGCACGAACGGCATCACGGAATTTACAAAACTATTTGGCCTGCCCTTCTCCAAGCTCACGACAAAATACTTTTGGTATTACGTCGCGCTGGCCTTCTTGGTTTTGACATACGCGGTTTTCTCTTGGATATTGCGGACAAAATGCGGTCGCGTGCTTGTGGCTGTCCGCGACGGAGAGAACAGAACTCGCTTTTCAGGCTACCAGGTGGCCAACTACAAAACTTTCGTCTACTCGCTCAGCGCTCTGTTCACAGGAATCGCGGGCGCGCTCTTTGTTCCCTTTTCGGGAATCATATCCCCGTCAGAAATGAGCATATCAAACTCGATTGACATGGCGATTTGGGTGGCGGTAGGCGGACGCGGAAACTTAATCGGCGCGGTCATAGGAGCGCTCGTAGTGAACATAACAAAAACTTTGGTGAGCGAAAGCTTCCCCGAAATTTGGTCGTACTTCATAGGCTCTATCTTTGTGCTGGTCGTCCTGTTCCTTCCGCGAGGCCTAACAGGCGTTTTCGCGGACGCGAAGGAATTTGCAAAAAGAAAATTGGCAGGGGGAACAAAATGAGCATCGAAAAAATAAAGTCAAAAATCACGCCTGTAATAGAAATCGACAACATTTCCGTTGTGTTCGACGGCTTTAAGGCGCTTAGCGACGTGACCACAAAAATCATGCCGCATAAGGTTCACTTTTTTATCGGCCCCAACGGCGCCGGAAAAACAACCCTGCTCGACATCATTTGCGGAAAGACAAAGCCGGCCGCCGGAAAAATCACTTACCACGGCGGAATCGATATTGGCCTGCGAAAATACATCAACATCGATTTGACCAAAATGCGCGAATCCGACATAGCCAACGAAGGCATAGGAAGAAAGTTCCAGGCGCCGTCCGTGTTCACAAGCCTCACCGTTTGGGAAAACATGGAAATATCCCTCAAGGGGCAAAAAAACGTCCTCTCGTCCTTGCTATTTAGAATCACAAAAGAGCAAAAGGAACGGATTGAGCAAGTCCTCGCCTTCATAAACCTAAGCGAAAAGCAAAACGAGCGCGCTTCGTCGCTTTCGCACGGCCAAAAGCAATGGCTCGAAATCGGAATGCTTCTTGTGCAAGAGCCGTCCGTTCTTCTCCTTGACGAGCCTGTAGCCGGAATGGGAAAGACGGAGACCGAAAAAACAGGCGAGATAATCCGAAACATCGCGACAAAGTACGCGGTGGTGGTCGTGGAGCACGACATGGAATTTGTGCGCAAGGTCGCCGACACCGTCACGGTGATGCACGAAGGAAAAATTCTTGTGGAAGGAACGGCCGACTCAGTTCTTGCCGACGAGCAAGTAAAGGCAGTTTATTTAGGACGCGGAAAATTCCACAAGAGCGGAATGGCGAAAGCCGTGGAGGAAAAAGATGCTTGAAGTGAAAGAACTGGGAGCCTGGTACGGCGAAAGCAACATAATTCCGTCGCTGACATTTTCCGTTCCCGACAAAGAAATCGTTTGTCTTGTCGGACGCAACGGCGTTGGAAAAAGCACGACGCTAAAAAGCCTTATGGGAATGGTAAAGACGCCGACAGGAAGCATATTGTTTGACGGACAAGAAATCATCCGCAAAAAAACTTTTGAGCGCGCCGCCCTTGGAATTGGCTACGTTCCGCAAGGCCGCGAAATTTTTCCGCAGCTCACCGTGCAGGAAAACTTGGAGCTTGGCCTTCAAGTCAAAGGCGGAAAGGGAAAAATCGACGAAGACATTTACGAGCTTTTTCCAATCATAAAGACTTTTTTGAACCGTAAGGGCGGAAACCTTTCCGGCGGCCAGCAGCAGCAGCTTGCGATAGCGCGCGCCCTTGTCTCGCGGCCAAAGCTCTTGATTCTTGACGAGCCCACGGAAGGAATCCAGCCGTCGATAATCGAAGACATCGCGGCCGCGATTCAAAAGGTCAACAAGGAATTTGGAATAACGGTTTTAATCGTCGAGCAGTACTTGGACTTCGTTCTTTCGGTGAGCGACCGCTACTATGTAATGGACAAAGGCGAAATTACGCTTGGCGGCCTTACAAAAGACGCGAGCGCGAGCGAAATACAAGGCAAAATGTCTATCGGTTGAAAGACCGCCGCGCTGGCAATCAATCCCTCCAGGATGTCAGCGCGGTTTTTATTTTCTCAAATTCTTTTTGAATCGCTTCGGCGGAATTAGCCAGCGCGCGAATCACGATGTCGCCGCTTCCAGTCTCGCTCGCCTCCACAATCGTCGCGGGCGCTTTTTCGGCGTACAAAAGTTTTTCGGAAAGTCCAAGAATTTTTCGTATTTCAAAAAGGCTCGCTTCAAAGCCAAACAAAAGGAGCGTTCCCGAATGGGTGAATCCGCCAAAAACGGACGGCGACTGCAAAAGCCTTTTGGCCGCAGGATTTTGGTTTCCGTCGCTTCCTTCAAAAAAAGCGTTGTCGCGGAAAATCAATTCTCCGCCGCGAAAAACTTCTATCAAATTGCGGTAAAGCCTGTAGTCAAAAAGCTCTCCGCTCGCGACGCGGCCGGCGCAAAGAATGTCCTCGTAAAGCAAGCGGGAACTTTTATCTTTCAAGCAAACTGTTGACCGCGAAGAAAAATCGCTTTGAGAAAATGGAATGCAGGGAAGCGGCGTGTAGACAAGAAGCGCGCCCTCCGCGACGGTCGCTTCGATAGTCCTGCGCGCGCATTGCCCTTTTTCCATCTTAAAAATTTTTTCAAAAGACTGGCTTACGATTCTAAGCCGCGCGCCTTTTTTGACGCAAATTTTATGTTCCTGCGCGTCTCCAGCAAGGATTCCCGCGGAGGCGCTTTGCTGAAAGACCGTTATCGCTCCGCCGCTTTCAAAGGGCTTCATTATCTTAAACGGCGAAGTGAAAAAGCTGTCTTGGACAAATGTCTTTCCAGCGCGCGAAAGGGCGGCGGAAATTTCAAGCCGCGAGATTTTTCCAAACTGGTTCATTTTTCCAAATCAGAAAAGAAAACGTTTTTTTCCAAAAATGCTATGACTTGGTCAATTCCCTCGCCTGTCCGAATGTTTGTGAACACAAAGGGCTTTTCGCCGCGCATTTTTTTGGAGTCGCGCGCCATGACGTCAAGGTCGGCGCCAACAAGCGGCGCCAGGTCAATCTTGTTTATGACCAAAAGATTGCTGCGCATGATTCCAGGCCCGCCCTTTCGCGGTATTTTGTCGCCCTCCGCCACGTCGATTACAAAAATGGTCGAGTCAGCCAGCTCAGGGCTAAAGGTAGCCGAAAGGTTGTCGCCGCCGCTTTCGATGAAAACAAGCTCGATGTCCGGAAAGCGCGCGCGAAGGCCTTCCACGGCCTCAAGGTTCATCGAAGCGTCCTCGCGGATGGCGGTGTGCGGACAGCCGCCGGTTTCAACGCCGACAATCCGTTCCTTGGGCAGCACGGAATGGGCTGTTAAAAATTCCGCGTCCTCCTTTGTGTAAATGTCGTTTGTCACAACGCCTATGGAATATTTGTCCGCAAGGCGGCGGGTCAAGGCTTCCACCAAAGCCGTCTTTCCGGAACCAACGGGTCCCGCCACTCCAATTTTTGTAAAACGCATAAACGCCTCTAACTCATATAAAGTCTTGTGTATAAAAATTCGTGCTGCATCGCCCGAACCTCGCCGGCCGGACACGAGCGGCACAAATCGCCTTCATCCATTTCCATCACTTTTTTTAAAACGCGGCCAAAGCCGTCAAAAAGTCCGCGAAGAATCTTTTGTCCGTCCGTCTGGCTCAAGGGAACCAGCTTTACGATTGTCGTCGCGCGCGAAGACGCTTGGCTGTACAAAAAAGCGGACAGGGCTTCGTCTTCTTGGATTCCGGCTTTGGCGCAATAGGCTCCGTACGCAAGAGGAAAATGCCGGACGCAAATCGGCTCGGCGTCTTGGTCTTCCAAATCTTCCCACGATCCGACTGTCTTTAAAAACCGCGCGGCGAGCTTTTTGCTTCCCTCGCGAATTTCCTTCGCGCTTTTGCTCGCCTCGTAAATTTGGCCAATCCTTTTTAACGCGGCATAGTCGCCTTTTTTCCAAGCCTCGTAGGAAAGCCGCGCCGGAAGAAGCTCGTTCGTCAAAAAGGCGGCTTCGATTTCCGAGCGCAAAAAATTTTCCGCCGAGGCCGCGTCGAACACCACGCCCTGCTGGACAAACGTTTCCCCGCCCCACGAAAGCGTGTAGCTTCCGATTGGAAAGGTCGCGTCGTTCAACTGCAAAAGCGTCCAAAAGTCAATGCCCATGACGCTCGTGGCTTTCGTGGTGGTGGCTGTGGCCTACCACAGAAGATATTTGCCTGCCAAAGTCAAGCTTTTGCGTCCGCCGTTCGACTTGCGCGCCAAAACTTTTTAAAAGACTTTCCATCGGCTCGGTGTAAATCGTCACAAGCTCGCCGTCGTCCTTTCCAGCAAAAAGAGGCGCGTGGCAGTTTCCGATTTCGTAGGCGATTTTTGAGGCGCGCAAAAATAGCGGCTCGCCAACTTTCGCACAAAGAACGTCGGCCGCCTCAACGTCAGCGGCTATCACAGTTCCATCGGCGTCAACGCCCAAAACGTCTCCAGGCTTGATTCCAGTTTTTAAAACTGAGTCGTCAAGATGAATCGCTATGTCGCGGCCGCCGCGCGAAATTTTTCTATGAAGCTTTGAGTAAGTTTCATGCCATTCAAAGTCAACGTAATCCAAAGGCTTTTGCGCAAATTCCGCGTCGCCGGCTTTTCCGATAATTCTTTCGCAAACCATAAAGCGCCTCAGAACATAAAGTATCTTTGCGCGAGCGGAAGGGAGCTCGCGGCCTTGCTTACAATCGCCTCGCCGTCCGCCGTGACCTTGTAGGTCTCGGGATCGACGTCGATTTTGGGAAGAGCGTCGTTAAACTTCATGTCGCGCTTTCCAATGCCGCGGCAGTTCTTTACGGGAAGGCACATTTTTTCAAGGCCAAGCTTCTCGGGAATTTTTTGCTCGATCGCCGCTTGCGAAAGGAAAGTGGCGCAAGTCTGGAGTCTCCCATTTTTGAAAGAATCACCGCTCCGCCCTTAATCACAATGTCGGGCTTGGCGCCAAAAAAGGCCGGGTTCCACAAGACGAGGTCGGCGATTTTTCCGACTTCGATTGAGCCGACATACTCGCTGATTCCGTGCGCAATGGCCGGGTTTATCGTGTATTTTGAAACATAGCGCTTGGCCCTAAAGTTGTCGTTGTCGCCGTTCTCTTGCGGCAAGGGGCCGCGCTCCTCTTTCATTTTGTGCGCGGTCTGCCATGTTCGCGTTATAACTTCGCCAACGCGGCCCATAGCCTGGCTGTCGCTGCTCATCACGCTCAAGGCGCCCATGTCGTGCAAAACGTCTTCGGCCGCGATTGTCTCAGGCCTGATTCTGCTGTCGGCAAAGGCCACGTCCTCCGCGATTTTATTGTCAAGGTGGTGGCAAACCATAAGCATGTCCAAGTGCTCGTCAAGAGTGTTGACTGTAAAGGGCATTGTAGGGTTTGTTGACGCGGGAAGAACGTTGGGATGGCCCGCCACTTTCAGTATGTCGGGAGCGTGGCCGCCGCCGGCTCCTTCCGTGTGGTATGTGTGGATTGTCCTTCCGTTTATCGCGGTCAGGGTGTCTTCCACGCAGCCGGCCTCGTTCAGCGTGTCGGTGTGAATGCAAACTTGGACGTCGAACTTGTCGGCCACGGTAAGGGCCGCGTCGATGGCGGCGGGAGTCGTTCCCCAGTCCTCGTGAATTTTCAAGCCGCAAGCGCCGGCCTTGATTTGCGCGGCCAATTCGCCTGTGTCACTTTTGTTGGAACAGTTTCCCTTTCCAAGATAGCCTATGTTCATCGGAAAATCTTCCGCCGCCTTAAGCATCATCGCAAGGTTCCACTTTCCGGGCGTGCAAGTGGTGGCGTTGGTTCCGTCGCAGGGGCCGGTGCCGCCGCCAATCATCGTAGTCACGCCGGAAGCGAGCGCCGTCCCAACTTGCTCGGGCGAAATAAAATGTATGTGCGTGTCGATTCCGCCGGCGGTTACAATAAGTCCTTCGCCCGCGAGCGCTTCCGTGCTTGCGCCCACTGTCATTCCCTTTGTCACGCCGTCCATCGTGTCGGGGTTTCCGGCCTTTCCGATGCCGGCGATTTTTCCGTCCTTGATTCCAATGTCAGCCTTGTAGATTCCGGTCCAGTCAAGAATCACGCAGTTAGTGATCACCAAGTCGAGGTCGCCGCCGTCGCTTGTCGTGTTGACCGACTGGCCCATTCCGTCGCGCAAAGTTTTTCCGCCGCCAAATTTCGCTTCGTCTCCGTAGACCGTCCAATCTTTTTCAACTTCGATAAAAAGGTTTGTGTCGGCAAGACGAATTTTGTCGCCGGTCGTCGGTCCGTACATCGCCGCGTATTTTTTTCCGTCAATGACATAACTCATTTTTCGCCTCCAAGAGCCTTTCCGTTTGTCAAATTGTTCAAGCCGTAAATTTCAGACGTTCCGCCAAAAGAACAAAGCTGGACTGTCTTTGTCTCGCCCGGCTCAAAGCGGACGCTCATTCCCGAAGGAATGTCCAGCCTAAAGCCAAAGGCCGCCGCGCGGTCAAAGGCCAGCGCCTTGTTCACTTCGTAAAAATGAAAGTGCGAGCCCACCTGGACAGGCCTGTCTCCGGAATTTTTCACTTCGATGGAAATTGTCTTTCGCCCGGAATTCAACTCAATGTTTTTGTTGCAGGAAATTATTTCGCCAATTTTCATACGACCTCCCTGATGGGATTGTGGACCGTCACAAGCTTTGTTCCGTCGGGGAATGTAGCCTCGACTTGAACTTCGCCCACCATGTCGGCCACGCCTTCCATAACGTCATCCACCGTAAGAAGCTTGGCTCCTTCGCTCATAAGCTCGGTGACGGTCTTTCCGTCGCGCGCGGCTTCCATCAACGCCGAAGAAATGTAAGCCACGGCCTCCACATAATTCAATTTCAAGCCCCGCTCCTTGCGGCGTTCCGCCACAAAGCCCGCGTAGCTCAAAAGAAGCTTTTCCATTTCGCGCGGAGTAAGTTTCATGCGACCCCCTTTAAAAAAAAGAGGCAAAGAAATTCCAAAAAGGACTTCTTTGCCTCGATAAAAACATAATACTCCAAAGCCGCCGTCAAGTCCATATTCTAAAATAGAACTTTAGTGGCAGCGCGGCGATTTTCATTCCATCAAAAAGTCGTCAATCTCCTGCGCGCACTCGCGGCCCTCGGCAATCGCCCAAACCACAAGCGACTGACCCCGCCTCATGTCTCCGGCGGCGAAAACTTTTTCCTTTCCAGTCTTGTAGCCGCTTTCGGAACTGAACGAAGTTTCCGCTCGCGTTCCTCCGGCCAAGCTTGTGGCGACAGTTCCGCGCGGGCCAAGCTCCACGCCAAAAGAATTGGCCGTGTATTCCTCGCAGCCCGTAAAGCCCGCCGCCACAAGCAAAAGGTCGCAGGGCAAAACTTTTTCCGTTCCGGCGCGTTCGACAAACTGGCGCTTTCCGTCAATTGTCTGGAACTCAACTTGGACTGTCTTTACGGCGGAGATATGCCCGCCCTCGCTGACAATTTCTTTTACGGTCGTCTCGTAGACGCGTGGGTCATGGCCAAATTTGGCGATCGATTCCTGGGCGCCGTAATCGGTCTTCAAGACCTTAGGCCATTGGGGCCAGGGGTTGTTCGGCGCGCGCTCGACGGGCGGGCACGGCATCATCTCAATTTGCGTTACGCTCGAAGCGCCCAAACGAATCGCGCTTCCGCAGCAGTCGTTTCCTGTGTCGCCGCCGCCAACGATTATGACGTTCTTTCCTTCCACTTGGACTCCGTGCCGCTCAAAAAGAACTTGCGCGATTTGCTTGTTTGCCGGCGCGATGTTGATTTGATCCAAGGCGCCGCTTGTGGCCACCACGCATTTTGTAACGGCCTTTAGAAAATCAACGGCGAACATCATACCGCCGTCCGCGCCGTCGCGGCCTTGAGACAGGTTTTCGATTCCGGCGGCGGCAAGAGAACGCGCTTTTTTGGCGCCGCAGCAGAGGGCCACCGCGTCAAACTCGTTCAATATGTGGTCGGCGGAAGCGCCCCGGCCAACGTCGGCGTTAAAGACGAACTCAACGCCCTCGGCTTTCATCAAGTCGATGCGGCGCTCGACAATTTTTTTGTCCAGTTTCATGTTGGGAATTCCGTACATCAAAAGGCCGCCAGCCTTGTCTTCGCGCTCGTAAACGGTTACGCTGTGGCCGCGGCGGTTGAGCCAATCCGCGCACGCAAGGCCAGCGGGCCCCGCGCCGATGACGGCAATTTTTTTTCCGCTTCGGGCGGCGGGAATTTGCGGCTTCATGTAGCCGGACTCAAAGGCGCGCTCGATTATGTAAAGCTCGTTGTCGTGAATCGTAACGGCGCCGTCGCCGCAAACGGGGTTTCCGCAGTTGCAAGCCTTTTCGCAAAGCGCGGGACAAACGCGGCCTGTAAATTCCGGAAAGCTTGAAGTTTTTAAAAGCCTCCAAGCCGCCATGTCGTATTGGCCCTTGTAAAGCGCGTCGTTCCATTCGGGAATGTAGTTGTGGAGCGGACAGCCGGTGACCATGCCGCAAAGCTTTATCGCGCTCTGGCACATCGGAACGCCGCAATTCATGCAGCGGGCGGCTTGCTCGCGGCGGCGCGCGTCGTCCATCACGGGATGGAATTCCTTGAAGTTTTCTATTCGCTCGAGCGGCTCAAAGCTTCCGTTCTCTTCGCGCTTGTAGTCCATGAATCCAGTTGGTTTTGCCATTTTTTAGTTTCTCCTATCAGTACGGCTGTCCGCGCGAGCTTGGTCGCGAGCGCGGATGTTGCCGCTTATGCGGCAATCCTGCAATCTTGGGCTTGCCGCCGTTTATCTTTGCCGCTACGCCGTCACTTTTTTGAAGGCCGCCAAAAGCGCGTCTTCGTGGGCCGCGCCGGATTTTTCTTGCGCGGCTATTTCCACCATAACCTTCAAATAATCGTTTGGAATGATTTTTTTGAAGCAATTTTTGCAGCGCGTCCAGTCCGCCAAAATTTCCTTGGCTTTTTGCGAGCCGGTTTCGCGCTCGTGCTGTTCAATCAAGCCGCGCAATTTTTCTTCGTCGCTTTGGCCTTGCAAGGTCGTCGTCTCGTCGTCAAGGTCGTACATTTTTACAAGGCCGTGGTTTAAGCGCTTGTAAAGGTCGTGGCGCTCGTCAAGAACGTAAGCCACGCCTCCGCTCATTCCGGCGGCAAGATTTCTTCCTGTGCCGCCAAGAATTACCGCAACTCCGCCGGTCATGTATTCAAGGCCGTGGTCGCCGCAACCTTCCGCCACAGCAGTGGCGCCTGAGTTTCGCACGCAAAAGCGCTCGCCGGCCACGCCGTTTATGAAGGCCTTTCCGCTTGTCGCGCCAAAAAGCGCGACGTTTCCGATGATGATGTTTTCGTCGGCGCTTCCTTCAAAGCCCGCGGCCTTTTTGACGACAAGCTTTCCGCCGCTTAGGCCCTTTCCAAAATAGTCGTTGGCCTCGCCTTGCAGGCGCAATGTAAGTCCTTTGGGAACAAAGGCGCCGAAGCTCTGTCCGGCTCCGCCCTCGCATTCCACCACATAAGCGTCTTCTTCCAAGGCGCCGGAGAACTTCTTTTGAATCTCGCTTCCGAGAACTGTTCCAAAAGTTCTGTCGGTGGATTGGATAGCGACGGTCTTAGCTCCGTCCTTAAGGGAGCCTTTTTCAAAGGCGGGAACAAGCGCGGTCAAGTCAAGCCGCTTTTCAAGCTCAAAGTTAAATGTGTCGCGGGATTTTTTCCAAGCGTCGGAATTGTCGTCCGCCCGCGCGATGACGCGGCTCAAGTCCAAAAGTCCCGCGCGCTTGAAGCCTTGCTTTTCCTTCATCTTAAGCAAGTCAGTTCTTCCGCACATTTCGTCAACGGAACGAACGCCGAGACGCGCCATATATTCGCGCAATTCCTGCGCGATGAACTTCATGAAGTTTTCGACATACTCAGGCTTTCCGGGGAAGCGGGCGCGAAGCTTTTCGTTTTGAGTGGCGACGCCAAAAGGGCAAGTGTCAAGGTTGCAAACGCGCATCATCGCGCAGCCCATCGTAATAAGCGGGGCTGTCGCAAAGCCGAACTCTTCCGCGCCGAGCAAGCAGGCTATGGCCACGTCGCGGCCGCTCATAAGCTTTCCGTCGGTTTCGATAATCACGCGGCCTCGCAAGCCGTTTTGAATCAACGTTTGGTGCGCCTCGCTCAAGCCAAGTTCCCAAGGCAAGCCCGCATGATGGATTGAAGAAATTGGCGCGGCGCCAGTTCCGCCGTCGTGGCCGCTAATCAAAATGACTTGCGCTCCAGCTTTGGCGACGCCGGCGGCGATCGTTCCGACTCCCGCCTCGCTGACTAGCTTTACGCTAATGCGGGCGGCGCGGTTGGCGTTCTTTAGGTCGTAAATCAATTGCGCCAAATCTTCGATTGAATAAATGTCATGGTGCGGCGGCGGCGAAATCAAAGAAACGCCTGGAGTGGCGAGGCGGGTTTTGGCGATCCACGGATAAACTTTTTTTCCGGGAAGGTGGCCGCCCTCGCCCGGCTTGGCTCCCTGCGCCATCTTTATTTGAATTTCGCGCGCGCTCAAAAGATATTCTTCGGTGACTCCAAAGCGGCCGCTCGCCACTTGCTTTATCGCGGAATTATATTCCGTTCCAAGGCGCTCGGGCTTTTCGCCGCCCTCGCCTGAGTTGGACTTTCCGTGAAGGTGGTTCATCGCGGCGGCCATGCACTTGTGGGCTTCCTCGCTGATGGAGCCGTAAGACATGGCGCCGGTCTTGAAGCGCTGGACAATCGACTCGACGCTTTCCACTTCGTCAAGCGGAATTTCTTTTGCGGCGGAAAAGTCAAAATCCAGCATCGCGCGCAAAGTGTGCGGGCGGGAATTGTCGTCGACAAGTGAAGTGTATTCCTTAAAGCGCGCGTAGTCGCCGTTGCGGGTCGCTTCTTGCAAGGCGATGATTGTCTCAGGATTGTATAGGTGGTCTTCGGCGTTGGGGCCTCTGCGGAACTTGTGGTAGCCCACGCTGTCAAGGTGAGTGTTGACCGTAAGGCCCTTGTCGTTCCAAGCCTGCTCGTGATGGTAGGCGATGTCCTCCTCGATTTCGCCCAAGCCTATTCCGCCCACGCGGCTAACGGTGTTGGTAAAGTATTTTTCAACCACGTCTTGCGCGATTCCAACCGCCTCAAAAATTTGCGCGGACTGGTATGACTGCACGGCGCTGATTCCCATTTTGGCGGCGATTTTTACGATGCCGTTTATTATCGCCTTGTTGTAGTCGTCAATCGCGGTGTGATAGTCCTTGTCCAAAAGCTTTTGGTCGATGAGCTCGGCGATAGCTTCATGGGCAAGATAAGGATTTACCGCGCGCGCGCCGTAACCCAAGCACATCGCCGCCTGGTGAACGTCGCGGACTTCCGCGCTTTCCAAAATGATTGAAATCTTTGTGCGCTTTTTTGTCCGGATAAGGTATTGCTCGACGGCGCTCACGGCAAGGAGCGAAGGAATGGCGGCGCGATTTTGGCCGACGCCGCGGTCGCTCAAAATCATTATGTTGTAGCCGTCCTCATAGGCCGCGTCAATTCGCGCAAAAAGGTCGTCCAGCGCGGCTTCAAGCGTTTTTCCATCGGGCTTTGCGCTTGCAAATGGAAATTCCATCAAAAGCGAAAGCGTCTTCGCGCGCAAGCCCGGCTGGTCGAGCGCGGCGATTTTTATCATGTCCGTTCCGGTCAAAATCGGATTGTTGATTTCCAAGACGCGGCAGTTGGAACCCTTGGCGCAAAGAAGGTCGCCGTCAGTTCCGACATAAACCGTGGTGTCAGTGACAATTTTTTCGCGCAAGGAGTCGATGGGAGGATTTGTGACTTGCGCGAAAAGCTGCTTGAAGTAAGAGTAAAGGCTCGGGTGCTTGTCGCTCATGCAAGCCAGCGGAGTGTCAACGCCCATCGCGCCTGTAGGCTCGCTCGCGGTCTTTGCCATCGGGAGAACCATTTCGTTAAGGTCTTCGTAGTTCCAGCCAAAAGCGCGGTAAAGCTTGTCGCGCTCTTCCTGCGAGCTAACGGGAATTTTTTTGTTGGGAATTTTAAGGTCGGCAAGGTGGACAAGATTTTGGTCAAGCCATTCGCCGTAGGGATGCTGGGCGGCGTAAGTTTCCTTTATTTCCTTGTCGCTTATCAAGCGCTTTTGAACTGTGTCGACGAGCAGCATTCTTCCCGGCATGAGCCGCGACTTTTGGACGATCTGGCTTTGCGGAATGTCGAGAACGCCCACCTCGCTTGAAAGGACGAGCGTGTTGTCCTTTGTGATGAACCAGCGGCTGGGACGCAAGCCGTTTCTGTCAAGCGTCGCGCCCACAACGTCTCCGTCGGAATACAAAATCGCGGCGGGTCCGTCCCAGGGTTCCATCATCGTAGCCCAATAATGGTAGAAGTCGCGCTTTTGTTCCGTGAGGGAATCGTCGTGCTTCCACGGCTCGGGAATGCAAACCATGACCGCGAGCGGAAGCGGAAGTCCGTTCATCACAAAATATTCCAGCGTGTTGTCCAGCATTGCCGAATCCGAGCCGCTTGTGTCGACCTCGCCGTCGCGCGCCAACAGTCTGTCGACATTTCCGCGGATTGTGTTGATTTCGCCGTTGTGCGCGATGAAGCGGTTGGGGTGCGCGCGCTGCCAGCTTGGATTTGTGTTGGTGCTGAAACGGGAGTGAACAAGCGCGAGCGATGAGGCGTAGTCCTGCGATTGCAGGTCGGCGTAAAAGGCGCGCAGCTCGTTGACCAAGAACATTCCCTTGTAAACGATTGTGCGGGAACTGCACGAGCAAACGTAAGTTTTGGATCCGCCCGCTCCGCCGGAAACGCCTCGGCGGTCTTTTTCAAACGCCAAGCGCGCTTTGTAAAGAAGCTTGTCAAATTCCAAGCCGCGCTCGCAGCCGGAAGGCCGGGCAACGAAGGCTTGCCAAATCAAGGGCATGCAGTCGCGCGCTTTTTTTCCAAGAACGTCCGCGTTCACAGGAACTTGGCGCCAGCCCAAAAATTTTAGGCCGCCGTCCGCGACGCATTTTTCAAAGCGCGCTTTTTCGGACTTGCAAGCCGCCGCGTCGCCGGGGAAAAATATTTGCGCGATTCCGTAGTCGCGCTCGCCGAGGGAGCCGACCAAATCGGACGCGGCCTTCTTAAAAAAGTCGTGGCTTATTTGCAAAAGAATTCCAACGCCGTCGCCGGTTTCTCCGGCCGCGTCCTTTCCGGCGCGGTGCTCCAACTTTTCTACAATGCAAAGAGCGTTCTCAACCACGCCGTGGCTTTTTATTCCGTCGATGTTGACAACCGCGCCGATTCCGCAAGCGTCATGTTCAAAACTAGATTCGTACAACGTCTTCATATTCTTCCTCGCAATGTTTTTTAGTAAGCCTTGTCATGCACGCCGGCAATCGCGCGGCCGGAAGGTTCGTCCATGTTTTTCCAAGCCGCGTCCCATTCAAGCGCTTTGGCGGTTGAGCAAGCCACGCCCGCCTCGTGGGGAACGCAACGAGCCGCGCTGTCGCTTGGGAAAAGGCGGCTGTAAATTTCGCGGTAGTAGTATTCCTCTTTTGTCTTGGGCGGATTTACCGGAAAGCGGTTCTCGCGGCGGGCGAATTCCGCGTCGGAAACTTTTTCTTCGGTCATCTTTTTGAGGGTGTCAATCCAGTTGTAGCCAACGCCGTCGGAGAACTGTTCCTTTTGGCGCCAGCAAATGCTTTCGGGAAGCAAGTCCTCAAAGGCCTTTCGCAAAATCCATTTCTCGATTCTCTGCTTTCCGTCAGCGAGCTTTATGTTCATTTTGTCGGAAGGGTTCAAGCCCATCGCGATGTCGATGAAGTCTTTGTCAAGGAAGGGAACGCGGCCTTCGACGCCCCAAGCCATCAAGGACTTGTTGGCGCGCAGACAGTCGTACAAGTGCAGCTTGCTCATCTTTCGCACAAGCTCTTCGTGGAATTCTTGGGCGTTGGGCGCCTTGTGGAAGTACAAGTAGCCGCCAAAAAGCTCGTCGCTACCCTCCCCGCTAAGAACCATTTTTATTCCCATCGATTTTATCACGCGCGCCAAAAGATACATCGGCGTTGAAGCGCGCACGGTCGTGATGTCGTAAGTTTCGATGTGGTATATTACGTCTGGGAGCGCGTCGAGCGCCTCTTGGATTGTAAAGTGGACTTCATGGTGAACCGTGCCGATATAGTCGGCGGCTTTTTGCGCGGCGATGAGGTCCGGGCTTCCTTCCAAGCCGACCGCGAAGCTGTGGAGGCGCGGCCACCAAGCGGCTTCCTTGCTGTCAGTTTCGATTCTCTTTTTGGAATACTTTTGCGTTACGGCCGCGATGATGGAAGAGTCCAAGCCGCCTGAAAGCAAAACGCCGTAAGGAACGTCGCTCATAAGCTGCGCCTTGACAGCGGCCTCCAAACCGTTCTTGACTTTTTCTATTACGCTTGGATTTATGACCTCGCCCAAGGCGTCTGTGGCGCGGGCTGCGGATTTAACGCTGTCGTAAGATTCCCACGCGCGGTGGTACCACTGCTGCGGCTTTGCCACAGTTCCGCCTTTTGAAAACAAGTAGTGGCCGTTGGGAAATTCTTCGATTGTCTGGCAGGAGCCTTCCAGCGCCTTGAGCTCGCTCGCCACATAGTAGCGGCCGGCCTTGTCCCAGCCTTGGTAAAGAGGAATGACTCCGATTTGGTCGCGGCCAATCAAGTAGCAGTCGCGCTCGCTGTCGTAAAGCGCGAAGGCGAAGATGCCCGAAAGTTCTTCCACCATCGCGGCAAAGTCGCCGGACTCGCGGTATTTTTTGTAAAGGGGAATGATGACCTCGCAGTCGCTTCCAGTTCGGAATTTGTAGGAGCCTTCGAATGAGGCGCGGATTTCCTTGTGGTTGTAAATTTCTCCGTTGGCCGCGAGAATGATTTTTTCGTCGTCGCTTACGAGCGGCTGCTTTCCGCTCAAGGGGTCGACGATGGAAAGGCGCTCGTGGCTAAGAATCGCGTTGGAGCCTGTGTACACGCCGCTCCAGTCAGGGCCTCGGTGCCGAATCTTTTTTGACATTTCCAAAACCTGCGCGCGCAACTCCTCGCGCAAGCCTTCCTCAATCGGCTTACCGCCGCTGGACAAATCAAAACAACCAATAAAGCCGCACATATCGTCAAACCTCCGAAGACAAAAAAAAGAGGCCGTAGACACTGTTCCGCAAAAAGCGAAACACTACCTACGACCTCTTTGTCGTGTTCCTATATAATACTGAATTCCACGGCATTTGGTCAATAGTTTTTAAAAAAAATCGGGGCCATTTTCGCGCGAAAACAGCCCCGAAAACTCTTTTTATTCAACGCAGGAGCGCGTTATCCTTAGTCTTGCAAGGCCTCGTAGCCTTCCTCGCCGGTGCGGACCTTGACGACATTCTGAACGTCGTAGACGAAAATCTTTCCGTCGCCGATGTGGCCGGTGTAGAGCACTTCCTTGGCCGCGCTGATGACGAGGTCAACAGGAACTTCGCTCACGACGATGTCCACCTTGACCTTTGGCAAAAGCGTCATGTCCATCGGAACGCCGCGGTACTTTTGCGTCTGGCCGTGCTGGACGCCGCAGCCCAAAACATTTGTCACGGTCATGCCGGTGACGTTGATGTCGTTCATCGCGGCCTTGAGCTCGTCGAACTTGCTCTGGCGGGTGATGATTGTCACCATGTGGAACTTGGCGTCCGGCTTCTTTGTGGCCTTTGTGACAGGAACGGCCTTTTCAACAGGAACTCTTTCCGCCAAGGGATCGCTTCCGGTCATAACTTGCGGCGCCATGATGAAGCCCGCGTAGCTGGAATCAATTCCGTGCTCCAGCTTGTCAAGGCCCACGACTTCTTCCTCGCGGCTGGCGCGCAAGCCGTGGAACTTCTTTATCAAGCTGAACACGATGACCATGCACACCGTTGTCCAAGCGACAATCGTAACTTCGCCAAGGCACTGGATTCCAAAGTGGCCGAATCCACCGCCGTAGAAAACGCCGCTCTCGACGTTGAACAAGCCGTCGGCCAAGGTTCCCCAAACGCCGTTGGCAAGGTGAACCGCTACGGCGCCGACTGGGTCGTCGATGTGAAGCTTCATGTCAAGGAACTCGACGACAAGCACGACGATGATTCCTGCGACAATTCCGATTACAGAGGCGCCAAGAGCGTCAACTGTGGCGCAAGGCGCTGTGATGGCGACAAGGCCGGCCAACGAGGCGTTCAAGGTCATTGAAACGTCGGGCTTTCCGTTCTTGAACCAAGTGAAAAGCATAGTGGTGCAGCAGGCGACGGCCGGCGCGATTGTCGTTGTCGTAAAGACGGCGGCAAGTCCGCCTACGCCTCCAAGCTGGGTGCAAGCCGCGCCGTTGAATCCGTACCAGCCGAACCACAAGATGAAGGTTCCGAGCGCGCCCAAAGTGAGCGAGTGGCCGGGAATGGCGTGAACCTTTACCACCTTTCCGTTCTTGTCCCGGTCGTACTTTCCCAAGCGAGGGCCAAGGAAGATGGCGCCGATCAAGGCGGCGGTTCCGCCAACGGAGTGGATCGCGGCGCTTCCGGCAAAGTCTACAAAGCCGAGCTGGGCCAACCAACCGCTGGCGTTCCAAACCCAACCGGCTTCGATCGGATAGACGACGGCGCTGATTACCGCCGAGTAAATGCAGTAGGCGCTGAACTTTGTTCTTTCCGCCATCGCGCCGGAAACGATTGTGGCAGCCGTGGCGCAGAAGACCAAGTTGAACACAAAGCTTGACCAGTCAAGGTCGGCGAAGTTTGTGAAAAGCTGCAAGTTGGGCATTCCTATAAAGCCGAACAAGTAGTTTTCGCTCATCATAAGTCCAAAGCCCAAGAGCATGAACATAGGCGTTCCAATGCAGAAATCCATCAAGTTTTTCATGATGATGTTTCCCGCGTTCTTGGCGCGCGTAAAGCCGGTCTCGACCATCGCGAAACCGCATTGCATAAAGAAAACAAGCGCGGCTCCAATCAAGAACCACACACCCCATACTTCGTTCATAAGTTCCTCCTATTTTATAAAAAACGCCGCGGACATAAATCCCATGAGGGAACATGTCAGCGGCGCCATTGCCTATTAATAATTATTTGTTACAACCTATAAGCCGCCGCGCAAGGCGGCAACTTTTTTACCTAACGCTGAACAGCAAGTCGCCGTAGCTCGGGAAAGGCCACAACTCTTTTGGCGCGATCGTCTCAAGCTCGTCGGCGCAAAGGCGCAGCTCGTTCATGGCGGCAAAAACATGCTCGCGGTAGAAGAAAGCGGTCTTGCTTGAGTCTCCGCTCTCCGCGATTTGCTTGGCCTCCACAACTTCCTTTTCAAGAGCCTCGGTCTTGGCGTAGATGCGGCTTGTAAGCGCCGAAACTTTTTTGAGCGACTCGCTCTCGTAAGTGGCGTCGCAGTCGCCGCAAGCCGCTTTCTTTAGGCCGATAGTCTCGGCCAATTTATTGGCGTACTTGCTCGCGGCGGGAAGGATGTCTTTTTTGGCCATCTCAAGCATTGTCTCCGCCTCGATGTTGATGATCTTTGAGTAGTTCTCGTTGTGAATCTCAAAGCGGCTTGCGAGCTCCACCTTGCTGTAAACGCCGAACTTTTCAAAGACCTTGACGTTCTTGTCGTCAAGAATGTGTGTCAAGGCTTCGGGCGTTGACTTGAGGTTGTAAAGGCCGCGCTTTTCGGCTTCCTTAACCCAAGAGTCGTCGTATCCGTTTCCGTTGAAAATAATGCGCTTGTGTTCCTTGATAGTCTTCAAAATCAAGGCGTGCAAGTCGGCCTTGAAGTCCTTTGACTTTTCAAGAATGTCGGCGAACTGGCTCAATTCCTCGGCGACGACTGTGTTCAAGAAGACGTTGGCGCAGGCGATGGACTCGCTTGAACCGAGCATGCGGAACTCGAACTTGTTGCCGGTAAAGGCGAAAGGCGAAGTTCTGTTGCGGTCGGTCGCGTCCTTGTTAAAGTCCGGCAAAACGGTCACGCCGATTTGCATCTTTTCTTTTTCATGCTTGCCGTAGGGAACGCCCTGCTCGATTGAGTCAAGGATCGCGCTAAGCTCGTCTCCCAAGAAGATTGAGATGATGGCCGGCGGCGCCTCGTTGGCTCCAAGGCGGTGGTCGTTTCCGGCGGACGCGACTGAAATGCGGAGCAAGTCCTGATATTCGTCGACGCCTTTGATGATGGCGCAAAGGAACAAGAGGAACTGCGCGTTTTGGTCGGGAGTGGCGCCGGGGTCAAGAAGGTTCTTGCCTGTGTTGGTGCTGATAGACCAGTTGTTGTGCTTTCCGCTTCCGTTCACTCCGGCAAAGGGCTTTTCGTGGAGCAAACAAACCATTCCGTGCTTGGCCGCGACTTTTCTCATCATTTCCATCGTGAGCTGGTTGTGGTCGCAGGCGATGTTGGTCGTGCTGAAAATCGGCGCCAACTCATGCTGCGCCGGCGCGACTTCGTTGTGCTCGGTCTTGGCCAAAATGCCCAGCTTCCAAAGCTCCTTGTTCAAGTCTTTCATAAAGGCCTGGACGCGCGGCTTTATCATTCCAAAGTAATGGTCTTCCAATTCCTGGCCCTTGGGAGCCTTGGCGCCGAACAAGGTGCGGCCTGTGTAAATCAAGTCTTCGCGCTTGTCGTAAACGCTCTTGTCGACCAAGAAGTATTCCTGCTCAGGGCCGACAGTTGTCTTTACGCTGGTGACCGCCTCGTTGCCTTCAAACAGCTTGAGCGCGCGGACGGCCTGCTTTGAGATTGCCTGCATTGAGCGCAAGAGCGGAGTCTTTTTGTCAAGCGCCTCGCCTGTGTAAGAGCAGAAGGCTGTTGGAATGCAAAGAGTTCCGTCCTTGATGAAGGCGTAAGAAGTGGGATCCCAAGCGGTGTAGCCGCGCGCTTCGAACGTGGCTCGGATTCCTCCGCTGGGGAAGCTTGAGGCGTCGGGCTCGCCTTGGACAAGTTCTTTTCCGCTAAATTCCATTATGACTTTTCCGTCGCTTGTGGGCGTGATGAAGCTGTCGTGCTTTTCCGCCGTGATTCCTGTGAGCGGCTGGAACCAGTGGGTGAAGTGTGTCGCGCCCTTCTCTATCGCCCAGTCCTTCATCGCGTTGGCGACGACTGTGGCGACGGAAGCGTCGAGCTTTTCGCCTCCCTCGATTGTTTTCATTAGCTGCTTGTAGGTTTCCTTGGGCAGCTTGGCTTTCATGACCGTTTCGTTAAAAACGTTCTCTCCAAAAATCGGCGTGACTTCGTCCATATTTTCCTCCAGGATTGAATCTGTTTAAAGCAAAAAGCGCCGCGACAAATTCCGGAGCGTCCTCCAAAATTTTCACGGCGCCATTGCCTATAAATTTTTAAAACAAAAAAGGTCGCAAGAAGAGCCTTCCTGCGACCTCATTGTCGTTCGATGTTGCCGTTATATCGCGCGAAAAAAAAAATGTCAATAGCTTTTGGAAAATTTTTTGAAAAAAAATAAAAATCGCTCGCAAAGCGGCTCACAATCGCGCGGCGCTTATTGACATAAACCGCGCAAAGTTTTATAACATTATGCGAACAAGGGCGTTCATTCGATTTGGAGGAACTGTTTCCGCCGAATGGAGTGGGCGCTTTTTTTTCAGGAGACGCGATGAAGGCTTGGCTTATTCTGGCAGACGGAACGATTTATGAAGGAAAAGCGATCGGAGAGACAGGCGTTTCAATCGGAGAAACAGTTTTCACAACCGGAATGACCGGCTACATGGAAACGCTCACAGATCCAAGCTACTACGGCCAAATAGTCGCTCAAACATTCCCCTTGATAGGAAATTACGGCGTCATGCCCCAAGACTTTGAAAGCAAAAAATGCTGGGTCCAAGGCTACATCGTCCGCGAGGAATGTTCCCAACCCTCAAACTTTAGGTGCTCCGGCCCGCTCGACAACTTTCTAAAAGAGCAAAAAATAGTCGGCATTTGCGGAATCGACACGCGCGCCCTTACAAAAAAGCTGCGCGATTCCGGCGTCATGAACGGAATGATAGCGAGCGGCCAAGAGGAGCCGCCAAAAGTTGACGGCGCGCTTTTGCAAAAAATAAAGGAATACAAAATCGAACGCGCCGTTGAAAGCGTCACAAGCCAAGAAGCGGAGGCCACAAGCGCCGGAGAGCGCCGCGTGGTTCTTTGGGATTTTGGCGCCAAGGCCAACATAAGGCGCGAGCTGGAAAAGCGGGGCTTGGCCGTCCATGTTGTTCCAAGCGGAACAAGCGCGCAAGAAATTTTGGACCTCAAGCCCTGCGGCCTCATGCTCTCAAACGGCCCCGGAGACCCGGCGGACAACACGGGCGTCATAAGCGAAATCAAAAAAATCTGCGACTGGAACAAGGAGGCCGCCTCCCCGCTCCCGATTTTTGGAATATGCCTTGGCCACCAAATGCTCGCCTTGGCGCGCGGCTGCAAAACTTCAAAATTAAAGTACGGCCACCGTGGCGGAAACCATCCGGTAAAGGACACGGCGACCGGCCGCGTCTACATCACAAGCCAAAACCACGGCTACGCGGTTGAGGCCTCAAGCCTTCCCCCTTGCGCCAAAATGAGCTTTTACAATGTCAACGACGAAACTTGCGAGGGCTTGCGCTACTCGGACATTCCGGCTTTCAGCGTCCAGTTCCACCCGGAAGCTTGCGGCGGCCCCCACGACACAAACTTTTTGTTCGATGAATTTTTGCAAATGATTGGGAGGAAAAAATAGCGATGCCGTTGAACAAGGACATACATAAAGTTATGGTCATCGGCTCAGGCCCGATTATTATCGGACAGGCCGCGGAATTTGACTACGCCGGAAACCAGGCCTGCCGCGCGCTAAAGTCTTTGGGTCTGGAAGTCGTTCTTGTAAATTCCAACCCCGCCACCCTTATGACCGACAAAAGCATGGCGGACGAAATATACATCGAGCCGCTCACCTTGCGCGCCGTGGAACGAATCATCGAAAAAGAAAAGCCCGACTCTTTGCTTTCAACCCTTGGAGGCCAAACGGGTTTGACCTTGAGCATGGAGCTGGCCAAGTCGGGCTTTTTGAAAAGCCACAACGTCCGCCTCTTGGGCGCCGTTCCCGAAACGATTGACAAGGCGGAAGACCGGCAAATGTTCAAGGACATGATGGAAAAAATCGGCGAGCCGGTAATTCCGTCAAAGGTCGTGACCACTTACGAGGACGCCATAGACTTTGTCAACAATCAAATCGGCCTTCCCGCGATAATCCGTCCCGCCTTTACCCTTGGCGGAACCGGCGGCGGCATTTGCCGGACACAAGCCGAGCTGGACGAAATAGTAAAGAACGGCCTGCACCGCTCGCCCATCCACCAAATTCTTGTGGAAAAGTGCATTTCGGGTTGGAAGGAAGTTGAATTTGAAGTGATGCGCGACAGCGCTGAAAACGTCATAACAGTCTGCTCGATGGAAAACGTCGACCCTGTCGGCGTGCACACCGGCGACTCGATTGTAGTCGCGCCGACGTTGACGCTCGCGGACAAGGAATACCAAATGCTCCGCACCGCCGCGCTCAACATCATAAGCGAGCTTAAAATCGAGGGCGGCTGCAACTGCCAGTTCGCGCTCAACCCCGACAGCTTTGAATACGCTGTGATCGAAGTGAACCCCCGCGTCTCGCGCTCGTCCCAAACTTCGTGACAAAAAAGACAAAGGCATGCTTTGAGCCCACGCTCGACTATGTCGTTGTAAAAATGCCAAAGTTCCCCTTTGACAAATTTGTTTACGCCAAGCGCGACTTGGGAACGCAAATGAAAGCCACCGGAGAAGTTATGGCCATCGGCCAAAGTTTTGAGGAGGCGCTTTTAAAGGCGGCGCGCGGAGCGGAGCTAAAGACAATGTCTTTGGACTTGCCCGCCTTTTCCCGCGAAAGCGACGGAAAGATTGTCACGCGCGTTGGCCAATGCACAGACCAAAGAATTTTCGCGATATACCAGGCGCTCAAGCGCGGCCTTATGACCGTGGAAGAAATTCACGGCATTACAAAAATCGACAAGTGGTTTTTGTGGAAGATTCAAGGAATCGCGGCCGCGCAAAAGGCTCGCGGCGACGCGGAACAGTCCGCGCTTCTCTACCCGCCCTCGTCGTTCAAAATGGTCGACACTTGCGCCGGCGAGTTCGCGGCGGAGACGCCATATTTTTATTCCACGGGCGCCCTTCCCAACGGCTCTCCAAGCCAAAACGAGGCGGCGGACTACTTGGAGGAGACGCGCGCCGCTTGCCCCTCAAACAAAACGATCGTCGTCCTTGGATCGGGCCCCATCCGCATCGGCCAGGGAATCGAATTTGACTACGCGAGCGTCCAGTGCGTCCGCGCTCTAAAAAAGATGGGCTATCAAGTGGCCATCATAAACAACAACCCGGAGACCGTCTCCACCGACTTTGACACCGCCGACCGCCTTTACTTTGAGCCGCTCACAGGCCAGGACGTGATGAACGTCATCAACACGGAAAAGCCTCTGGGCGTGGTCGCGGCTTTTGGCGGACAGACGGCGATAAACTTGACAAAATATTTGGACAAGCAGGGCGTTCCCATTTTGGGAACAAGCGCGGACTCCATAGACCTTGCCGAAGACCGCGAGCGCTTTGAGGAGCTTTGCGACAAATTGGGAATCAAGCGGCCAAAGGGCGTGACAGTGTTCACCGAGGCCGAAGCCTTGGAAGCCGCCGCCAAAATAGGATACCCCGTCCTCTTGCGCCCCAGCTACGTTCTTGGCGGACAAAACATGATCATCGCCAACACAAGCGCCGACGTAAAGGAATACATGGCGATAATCCTGCGCCAAAAAATCGAGAACCCGGTCTTGATAGACAAGTACATGGAAGGCGTGGAGCTGGAAATCGACGGAATTTGCGACGGCCAGGACGTTCTTCTTCCGGGAATCATGCAGCACGTCGAGCGGACAGGAATCCATTCCGGCGACTCAATCGCCGTCTACCCCAGCTGGTCGATAAGCGACGCGCTCAAGGAAAAAATCATCCGCCAGTCCACGGACTTGGCGCTCGCTCTTGGAACGAAGGGCCTTGTCAACATTCAGTATTTGATATGGAACGACGACCTTTACATCATAGAGGCAAACCCCCGCTCAAGCCGCACAGTTCCCTATCTAAGCAAGGTCACCGGCATTCCGATGGTGGAACTGGCCACGCGCGCTATGATGGGAGAAAAAATCCGCGACATGGGCTTTGGAACCGGCCTCTACCGCGCGCCCAATTACTTCGCCGTAAAAGTTCCGGTCTTTAGCTTTGAAAAATTGATGGACGTGGACACCGCGCTGGGCCCTGAAATGAAGTCCACCGGCGAAGTTTTGGGAATCGCGCCCACTCGCAAGGAAGCCCTATTTAAAGGAATGGTCGCGGCGGGAATAAAGATGATAAAGCCAACAGGCGACGCGCCCAACGGAATTTTGTTCAGCGTCAAAAAGATGGACTTGCCGGAGCTTCCGGCGCTTGCGGAACGCTTCCACAAGCTGGGCTTTGTTCTCTACGGAACAAGCGGCAACGCCGACACGATGGTACGAAGCGGCCTTCCCGCGATCAGCGTGGCGAAGGTTCACGAAGACCCAAACCAAAACATAATCACGCTCTTGGACAGCGGCCGCGTGGCCTACGTAGTTTCAACTTCCGCAAAAGGAAGAAACCCCGACGCGGAAAGCGTAAAGTTCCGCCGCCACGCGGTGGAGCGCGACATAGAGTGCTTGACCGCCATCGACACCGCCAACGCCTTGGCCGACTGTTTGGAAAGCGGACTTACGCAAGACGACATAAGCTTGGTGGACATCACGAAGATTTAAAGTTATTATATAAAGAGAGGCGAACATGTATTCAGAAAGCGACGTTTTAGACTATGTAAAGGAAGCGGACGTAAAATTCGCGCGCTTGGCTTTCTTTGACTTGAAGGGAGAGCAAAAAAACATTTCCATTATGGCGGGCCAGCTGGAAAACGCGTTTAAAAGCGGCGTGAGCTTTGACGCTTCCGCAATCTTTGGCTTTGAGACGGCGGAAAAATCCGACCTATTTTTGCATCCCGACCCCACGACGCTGGCGGTTCTTCCCTGGCGGCCCAACACAGGAAAGGTCGTGCGAATGTTCTGCTCCATCACGCTTCCCGACGGAACGCCCTACAAAAAAGACTGCCGCGCCATCTTGATGAACGCCGTCAAAAAAGCGCGCCAGGAATACAACGTTGAATTCAGCTTTGGCTCGGAAATCGAATTCTACCTTTTCAAGCTGGACGAAAAAGGCGAGCCCACAAAAATTCCTTTTGACAACGCAAGCTACATGGACATCGCGCCCCAGGACAAGGGCGAAAACATACGCCGCGAAATTTGCTTCACGCTTGAGCAAATGGGCATCCAGCCCGAATCGAGCCACCACGAGGAAGGCCCGGGCCAAAACGAAATCGACTTCCACTACTCGGACGCGTTGACCGCCGCCGACAACGCGCAAACCTTTAAATGGATTGTCCGCACAAAGGCCGCGGCGGCGGGCCTCTACGCGGACTTTTCTCCAAAACCCTTGGCAAACAAGGCCGGAAGCGGCTTTCACATAAACATTTCATGCTCGGACAATGTCAAAAAGCGCGCCGCGCTCGCGGGCATCCTCAACCGCGCCAAAGAACTGACATACTACCTCAACTGCTCAAAGGCCTCCTACGAACGGCTCGGCTCCTGCAAGGCTCCCCGCTACATCGCGTGGGGCTACCAAAACCGCTCGGCCTTCATACGAGTTCCCGCCACCACAAGCGACGGAGCCAGCCGCTTGGAAATCCGCTCGGCGGACAGCGAGTGCAACCCCTACATCGTGTTCACGCTTTTGATTTACGCCGCGCTTGACGGAATAAAAAACAACATGGAGCCGCCTATGGACATAAAGGAAAACTTGTTCGAAGACGCGGCGGCGGCAAAAGCGGCCAACTTGGAGCGCCTGCCCGACAATCTGGAGCTTGCAAAAAAAATCGCGGACGCAAGCTCCTTTGTAAAGGAAGCGCTCGGATTCTAAAATGACAGACGACATCCACAGCGTTTTAGTTGTTGCAAAAGACTCCTCTATTTCCACGGCCGCGAGCGCGATGCTGGCCCCGCCGCTTTTTGAAACGGAAACCCTTTCCGACTTCAACGAAGCGCGCCGCCGCGTTTCCGAGCGCGTCTACAACATAATTTTGGCGGACTACGCGGAAGGCGAAGGCGTTGACTTTGCGATCGACGCTTCCGAATCTTTGGGAGTGATTTTGCTGCTGGCCCCCGCCCCGCTTTTTGAGGAAATAAGCTATCGCGTGGAAGGCTACGGAATAATCTGCGTCACAAATCCTTTTGACCAATTTTATTTTTACAACATGATAAAGGCCGCGATAGCGATGCGCTACAAGATTCAAGTTCTGTCAAGCCAAACGACAAAGCTCAAAGTTCAGATGGAAGAAATAAAGCAAGTCAACCGCGCAAAAATGCTCCTGATGCAAAACCTAAGCATGACCGAGCAAGAAGCCCACCGCCACATAGAAAAAGACGCGATGGACCGCGGAATGAAAAAGACCGCCGTCGCGCTGGAAATAATAAAGCGCATGGGCTGACAATCTCCGCTCTAGCAAAATGGCGAAAAGCGCGCTATTGCAAAGCCCGCGACGGCGGGCGTTTGAACAAGCTTCCTATAGCAAAAACGCGCGAAGCGCGCTATACTGACAGCGAGAATAAAATTGCAGGAGGCCGCGGCCATGAACAAAATTTTTGAAATATTCAAGCAGACAAAAATAATTCCCGTAATCACAATCGAGGACTCAGGCCTTGCGGTTCCCTTGGCCAACGCGCTATCAAAGGGCGGAATAAAAATCGCCGAAATCACTTACCGCACCGACGCGGCCAGCAAGGCCCTAAGCGAGCTTAGCGCGCATTGCCCGGACGTTTTGGCCGGCGCGGGAACCGTCACCACCGTGGAACAGGCGCAAGAGGCCGTCGCGTGCGGCGCCAAGTTCATCGTCATGCCCGGCTTTGACAAAGAAATTGTGGAATGCTGCAAAAGCCGCGGCGTCGCTGTAATTCCAGGCGTGGCCACGCCGACAGAAATTTCGGCGGCGATTAAAATGGATTTGGAAGTTCTAAAGTTTTTTCCGGCGGAATTGTTGGGCGGAACGGAATTCTTGGACGCGATGGCCGGCCCCTTCCCCAAAACAAAATTCATTCCCACCGGCGGAATCACCGCCGAGAACGCCGCCGCCTACTTGTCAAAACAAAACGTCTTGGCTGTCGGCGGCTCTTGGATTGTCAAAAAGGAATTCATCAGCGGCCAAAAGTGGGACATCATCACCGCCGAAGCGGAGAAGGCCCTTATGTTCTTGCCCCGCGCGTTCACCAAGTAATTGCGATGTTTTGAGCCGAGCCTTCCGCGAGGCTTAAAACTCGACATAAAACAAAAAAAGCCGCTTGCGAGCGGCTTTTTTTGTTTTATACACCGTGGAAGTCGATCAGCGTCGTGACGTTGGCTGGAGCCAAAGCCTTTTGGTAGTTTAGGTCGGGAAGACCGATCACGCCAAAAAAGTCGGTCACAATTCCTCCGCCCTGCTCAATCACATTGCGGGCGGCGGCTAGCGTTCCGCCAGTGGCGATAAGGTCGTCCACGACCAAGTAATTTTTTCCCTTTTCAATGTCGGCCTTGTGAGCCTCGATTTCGGCGGTTCCGTATTCAAGCGAATACTTGCAGGAATATGTTTCGCCCGGAAGCTTTCCTTTTTTGCGAACAAGAATTTGCGGAATTGAAAGGCGCTCGGCAAAAGGCGCGGAGAACAAAAATCCGCGCGACTCGACGGCGGCCACCGCGTCGATTTTCTTTCCCTTGTAAAGCTCCACCATTTTGTCAATGCAAAACTTAAAAACGTCGGGCCTTGTCAAAACGCTCGTAATGTCATAAAACAAAATTCCCGGCTTGGGAAAATCGGGAACGCGCCTGATGGCCTTGTCCAAAAATTCAATTTCGCTTTCAGTCATATTGTAAAAGTATAGTGAAAACCAGCGCCTTTGTCTATGGAAAAATCAAGGGGCAAAAATGGCGGGACGCAGGCAAAAAAATAGGGAGGGCTCCCCAAGGGAAGGTCCCTGTTTTTTTGCCGTCGCTGGGCCCCGCCATATCAAGCCCTTGCTTTTTTATCTTGCAAAATACAGGCGCTTGTTTTATAATGGAATTATGTTCCAGCAGAACAAGTGCTTGGCGGAAGGCTGCAAAAAAATTTCTCTTTCGGTTTTCAACTACTACGGCGAGTTGGCGGAAGGAGAGAACTATTGCCTTGAGCACTTTCCCGACCAAAACAAAATCAAGCAGGACATCTACAACTACATAAACCAGCGGCAAAAAATCGTGGGCCTCAACGCAAGCGGAATCACTTTTGAAAACATCGACCTGACCGACAAGCGCTTTTACGGCTGCAGCTTCCAAAACTGCCGCTTCGTCAACTTGAACTCCACTAAATTCCGCTCGCGAATGAGCGTCTTTGACCATTCAGTTTTTTTGGACTGCTCGATGCTTGAAAGCAACATTCAATTCACTTCGTTTGGCGGCTGCGTTTTTTCGCACATTCTCTTTACCGGAAGCGACTTGATTCACGACAACTTCTGCGGGGTTCAGGCGTACCAATCTTCGTTCGACGACTCGGACTTGTACAATTCCCGCTTCACAAGCGCAAAGTTGGTGGACACTTCGTTCCGCAACTGCAACATAAAGAACACGATGTTCTCCAACATTGAAAAGCAAAACGTTTTGTTCAAGTCTTCCAACATGAGGGAAGCGATTTTTGACGAACAAGGAAGCGACTTGTTCCTCAGGGACTCGATGTGAGGCGCGGATGAAGATTTACTTTCACTTGAATTTGGAAGGCTTCTCAAATTGCTATGTCATCGTCAACGAGGAATCGCGCGAGGCGCTGATTGTGGATCCCGGCCAAATCACGACGGAAATAATCAACCACATAGAAACCGGCGGCTACAAATTGACCGGCGTATTGATTTCGCACAACCACGGAAGCCATGTGGCGGGCCTTGAAACCTTGCGGAAAATTTACAATCCAAAAGTCTACGCCGCCGACTGGGAAGTTGCGCAAAACGACACTTATGTTTTAAAGGACGACGGAGTGATTCAAGCCGCCGGCCTTGACGTGGAATATTTTTCGCTCCCCGGCCACACAAACGATTCGATGGCCTTTAAAATCGGAAACGTTCTCTTTACCGGCGACTCCTTGAGCGCCTGCAAAATCGGCGGCGCAAACTCAAAGTTTTCCGAACGAAACCTTATAAAAAATATCGAGCAAAAAATACTTTCGCAAACCGACGACACGGTCATCATGCCCGGCCACGGTCCGCCCACAACCGTAGGAACGGAGCGCGAGTTCAACCCAAAACTGGCAAAGAAAAAGCCCGATGAATCTTAACGTCATAAAGCTCAATCCGTCTCAGGAACTAAGGCTAAAAAAAGCCTGCTCGGATTTTTTTGGAAAGGCAGAGCCTTTGGAACTTGACAAAGAAAGCGGCCTGTTTCGCCAAAAAATAAAAGAAGGCCGAGCGATTTTCTTAGAGCCGCTTTTATGCCTTTTGCCGGAAGATTTTTCGGAAGAAGAATTCCGCGCGCTAAAAAGCCTTGAAATTTTTCCGCCGCAAAAGGCTTTTGTCCAAAATCGGTCGCAAGCCCAAGAAGCCGCCGCAAACAACAAGGCCTTGCAAGCCCAAGATCCGCGCGGCAAAGATCGGTCGCAAGACCTTGACGCGGGCGGCGCGGACAAAAATAATTCGCAAGGCCAAGACTCCCGCGCGCTTTACTACTTTCCGGCGCTCGTCGAATCCGGCGGCCGGCAATACCGCGCGGCGATTCCCTGCGCCTTTGGCTTTGAGCTTGCCCAAAATTTTGACTTGCAAAAAATTTTCGCCGCCGCGCAATCCGCCGCCCAAAACGCGGTCATTGTCCAAAAGGTTTCGCAAGACCAAAATGCGGCGCCGCAATCGGACGCGGACAAAAAAAAACGGGGCCAAGACCTGGTCCTAGCCCCGACTTCATTCTACTTTGCGCGCGCGGAAGTCACCCAAAACACTTGGAGCCTCTACGACGCGCTCTGGAAAAAACTACTTTAGAACCTGCCCGCCGCGACTCATTGCTATAAGACCTGTCTTGGCGTATTCCAAAATGCCAAAGGGCTCAAGCAAGCGGATAAGGCTGTCGATTTTCGTCTCGCTGCCGGACGCTTCGACAATCACGCTGTCCAAGCCAACGTCAACGATATGAGCGCGGAAGATTTCGCAAGTGCTTATGATTGTTTCGCGCTTGCTTCCGTCGGCCTTGACTTTAATCAAGGCGGTTTCGCGCTGGCAAGTGTCAGCGTCGCAGCGCTCGATGGAAATAACTTCGACCAATTTTGAAAGCTGCTTTTCGATTTGGTCAAGAATGCGGTCGTCGCCCATGACAACAATCGTCATGCGCGAAATCGCCTTGTCGCTTGTTTCGCAAACGGTAAGGCTGTCGATGTTGTAGCCGCGTCGGCTGAACAAGCCCGAAACGCGGCTCAAAACGCCCGCGTGGTTTTCCACCAAAACAGAAAGAACGAATTTTTGCATATCTATAACCTCCTATCAACACCGCTGTCCGCGCGCGTTTGTTAACAAGCGCGGATGTTGCGGCTTATTGCCTAGCGCTCACGAGAGCGCAAGTAAATAACTTCAATTTAGCAAAACGGCGGGCTAGCCCAGCCGTATGCGGCAATCCTATATTTTTAGGCTTGCCATCGATTTTTTTGCCGCTATTTACCTAGTTTCGGCGCTGTAAACGCCAAGCAAGCGGACGCCTTGCGCCGCCTTCACCAGCGCTTCCAAAACGCCGCTAACGTATTCAACGTTCCGCTCGTCGGGGCTAAGCTCCGCGTCCGCGTAAAAGTTGTACTTCCATGTCTCGCCGTGAACCGGCCGCGATTCCAAGCGCGTAAGGTTCAGCTTGTTCTTGTCAAAAACGCCAAGGCAATTGTAAAGGCTTCCCGGCTCGTTCTTTGTACTGAAGACAAAGGAAACCGCGTTGGGCTTGACCCCCTCCGCCTTTTGCGCCCTAAATGCCAGCGACGCGGCAAGGTCGCCCTTTTTGCGCGCCACAAAATGATTTGCCGCGATTACAAAAAAGCGCGTGTAGTTTTTCGGGTCGTCCTCAATCGATTCCTCAATCACGCTAAGCTTGTAGTACTTGGCGTTGACCGCGCTGGCAATCGCGGCGTTGGAAGCAGAGCCGCTTTCGCCAACAAGTTTCGCCGCGCTCGCGGTGGAAACCGCGTCTATTTTGTTCCATTCGGAATGTTCCGCCAAAAAATTCGAGCACTGGGCAAAGCCCTGCGGATGCGAGTAAACAGACTTTACGTCCGCGAGCGTCGCGCCCTTTACACCCAAAAGCGCGTGCTGAATTCTCAACGTGACGCTTGAAACAATGCTTACGTCTTCAAAGGCCGCCAAGTTGTCGTAGTTTTCGTAGACGGAACCCGCCAAGGAATTTTCAATCGGAACCATCCCGTAGTCCGCGCGGCCGTCCAAAACGCTTTGGAAAATTTCTCGGAAGGAATCGACAGGAAGCGCTTCGGCCTCGCCGTCAAAGTGGCGCGCGATCGCTTGCTCGGCGTAGGCGCCCCGCTTTCCGCAAAAGGCCACCGCCAATTTTTGCGCGGACTTTTTCGAAGCGTTTTTTCCGCCGGCCGACGATTTTGCCGCCGCGCCATTGGCGGACTTTTTTCCCGCCGGCTTTACGCCAACAATTTTCGCGGGGCTTTCGTTTTTCCGCAAATGCGCCACTTCCCTTCCCAAAATCGGAGCGAAAGCGTCTATGTCGCGCATAAGCTTGTCAAACTGCTCCGGGTAAAGGGATTGCGGACCGTCGCTCAAAGCCTTGTCGGGATTGCAATGCACTTCCACGATTATGCCGTCAGCGCCGGCAGCGACGGCGGCGAGCGCCATCGGGCTTACCTTGTCGCGGATTCCAAGCGCGTGGCTTGGGTCAACGATTATCGGAAGGTGGGTCAAGCCGCGCAAAATCGGAACGGCGCTCAAGTCCAACGTGTTGCGGGTGGCGCGTTCGTAGGTTCGGATTCCGCGCTCGCAAAGAATGACGTTCTCGCAGCCGCTTGACAAAAGGTATTCGGCGCTCATGAGCCATTCCTCTATCGTGGCGCTAAGGCCGCGCTTTAAGATCACCGGCTTGTTTATTTTTCCAAGGCGCTTGAGCATCTCAAAGTTTTGCATGTTGCGCGCGCCCACTTGGTAGCAGTCGATTCCGGCCTTTTGCATGGCGGGAATGTATTCGGCGGCCACGCATTCAGTCACTACAGGAAGGCCGTACTTGTCGCCGGCCTCCTTTAGTATTTTGCAGCCCTCCTCTCCCAAGCCTTGGAAGGAATATGGGCTGGTGCGCGGCTTGTAGGCTCCTCCGCGAAGGATTGTGGCGCCGCTTTCGGCGACGCGCTTGGCCACCGCCATCATTTGCTCGCGGCTTTCCACCGCGCAGGGGCCGGCCATCGCGACAATCCGTTGGCCGCCGACGCGAATCAACTGGCCTGATGGAGCGGCGATTTCAACGACGGAATTTTGGGGCTTGAATTCGCGGCTTGCCATTTTGTATGGCTTTGAAATCGGAATGACGCGCTCAACGCCGGGCAAAACCTCGACTTCGCGCGGATCCATTTTAAGGCGGCCCACGGCGGCGATGATCGTTTTTTCTTCGCCGGCGATTTCGTTGGTCTTAAAATTTTGGCTTCCCAGAAATTTCGAAAGCGCCTTTTTCTCTTCCGCAGAAATTCCGCTCTTTAATACAATTACCATAAAAAACTTTCCTATCAATACCGCTGTCCGCGCGCGTTTGTTAACAAGCGCGGATGTTATGTCGCATTGCTCCATTTTGCTAGTTGAAATTTATTCAACCATCCGCTTTCGCGGACAGGCAATGCGGCTTATTGCCTAGCACTCGCAAGAGCGCAAGTAAATAGCTTCATCTTTGCAAAACGGCGGGCTTGCCCGACCGTATGCGGCACCCCTGCAATCTTAGGCTTGACGCCGATTTTTTTTTGCCGCTATCGTTCCGTGTTGAAGCTTACCGTGCGCAAAATGTCGCCAAAGACGCCGGCGGCGGTTACTCCCGCGCCCGCGCCGTAGCCGCGAACCGTAAGGGGAATAGGTTGGTAGCGCGCCGTGTGGAACACAAAGGCGTTCTCGCCGCCCTTGACCGCGTACAAGGGGTCTTCGGGGCCGACTTCAAACATTCCGACGGTACATTTTCCGTCTTGGACAGTGGCGCCCATGCGCAAAACCTTGTTCTGCTTTTTGAGCGCCTCAATCTTTTCCTTAAAGTAAGCGTCAACTTGCGGAAGCCGCTTCAAGAATTCCTCGGTGGAGCCGGAAGTGTCAAAGTCTTCGGGGAAGACTTTCAGAACCTGAACGTCTGAAAGCTCGATGTCATAGCCAGCCTCGCGCGCGATGATAAGGCCCTTGCGAGCGACGTCCATTCCGTTAAGGTCGTCGCGGGGGTCGGGCTCGGTGTAGCGCTTTTCCTTGGCTTCGATTACGGCCTGGCTAAAGGGAACGCCTTCGTCCAAGCGGCCAAAGATGTAAGAAAGCGAGCCTGACATGATTCCGGTAAAGCGCGTTAGCTTGTCGCCTGAGCGGAAAAGGTTTTGCAAAGTGTCGATGATCGGGAGGCCCGCGCCGACGTTTGTCTCGTACAAGAAGCGGCGGCGCTTTTTGTTGGCCGTCTTTCTAAGCTGCTTGTAAAAGTCCATCGACATAGAGTTGGCCCTCTTGTTGGGAGTGGCGATCGACATTCCAGCTTCCAAAATGTCAAGGTAGCGCTCGGGCAAGTCGTAGCTTGCGGTGCAGTCCACAAAGACAGGGTT
>CADBBB010000039.1 GCA_902792795.1 uncultured Spirochaetaceae bacterium
AAAATGGATGCCTCCTGTAAAATACAGGGAAGCATCCATTCAATCTGCCTAGTTCATAATATGTGTCCAGAATTATGGGTACATATCAATTTGGCGGCTTTTTTTGTCCCCCATGACATTGTTTGTCATGGCGCGCGCGGTAAAATTGGCGGAAGGACGCGGGATTTTGTTGCGCGATTTGAAATGGCGCGCTATACTGTTTCCAACGAGAAAAAAGTATGCAGAGTAAAAACGCTAGACGCATGACGGGGGGGGGCGAGCTAATCAGCTTGAACCCGCCAAATCCAAGCAAGTAAAAGTGAACAACTGGCGCATTCTTGCGCTGGACAACATTCTGCGGGACGGAAGGCCGTACACCGCCGCTAGCCTTGCCAAGCTGATAAGCGACAACGGCCGGGCCGACTACAGCGTTAGGACGATACAGCGCGACTTGGATTACATGCGCGACACGCTGAACGCTCCGATAGAAAGCGACTATCGCGGCTACCGCTACACCGAACCAAATTTTTTCATCAAAAGCGTTCCGCTTACGGAAGGCGAGGCCTTTGCCGTGGCGGTCTTGAATCCGCTTTTGGAGCAATACCGAAACACTCCGCTTGAAGCGCAGCTGCGCTCGGTGTTCTATAAAATCACAAGCTGCCTTCCGCAAAAAATAACGGTTGACGCTTCGTTCCTAAATCCGCGGCTCACGTTCATTCCCGACAGAACCGAAAACATCGACCCAAAATTTTTCAAGACAATTTTTGACGCGCTAAAGACGATGCGCGCGATTCGCTTTGGCTATCGGCCCCTTCAAAAAACAACTTACATGGAACGGACGGTTGACCCTTACCACGTCGTGTGCCAGCGCGGGAACTGGTACGTTCTTGGAAAGTGCCATGACAAGGGAGACGTTCGCATATTTTCTTTTTCCAGAATGAAGGAGATAAAGCCTCTAAAAGAAAAGTTCGCGATTCCAAAAGACTTCAACCCCGGCGACCATTTTGACGCGGAACTGGGCGTGTGGCTTAGCAACGCGACTCCAATTACGGTGGAACTTTTGATAGACAAAGAAATCGGCACCTTCGCGCTCAACCGAACTTGGCACAGCGACCAAGTTGTGGAAGAAAAAAGCGACGGCAGCGTCTACGTAAAATTCACCACCACGCAAAAGCAGGAAGTGCTTCGCTGGGTGCTGGGACAAGGCCACACCGTAAAGGTTCTGGGGCCTGCGGAATTGGCGCGGGAAGTGCGGGAGGAAGCGGAACGAGTGAGGGCGATGTATGGGTAGAAAAACGCGGAGAACATGACAGTGGATGTCGTGAACGCATAAAAAAATAAAATGCAAGGAGTTTTGAAATGGGTTTGTTTGGAATAAAAACAAGAAAAGACAAAGAGCACGAGGAAAAACTGAAGCGAATTGAGACTGATTCTCAAGAACGCATTCGAAAATCTGAGCAAGAGTCAGAAGAACGCTTGGCTAGAATTAGCCAAGAGGGGAAAGAAAAACTTGAGCAGCAGAGTTTAGAGGCCGCAGCTCGCGAATCTGACGCGAATCGAAGAAGCGCGGAGAAAAAAATTAAGATGAAGGTCGATGCTGATGTTCGGATGCGTGAAAGTGAGGACAAGACTCAGATAGAACTAGCTAAAATAGAGCAAACGCAAAAAACAAGAAGAGCAGAGGTTGCTGAAACAGAGGAAACTCGTCGCAACCAAATTGCTATGGAAAAAGAAGTCGCGATTGCGGAAAAAGAACGAGAGTTCCGAATGAAAGGAATTGAGGCGACTGAAAAAATGTTTTGCGAATATCTTAATGTTTTTTCAGAAATGCATAGGGTTGATGTTGAGGCTTTAATAAAAATCAATGAAAACAGAAAAGAAAAGTTTTTTGCGGAATTGGATTCGGCTCGGAATCGGCAAGCAAGACTGGATGAACTTTCAAAAGAAGCCAAAGGACAGGAGAAGCTTAATTATTTGAATGAATCCCGCGAAATAGAAGAAAAGATTCAGAAGTTTGAGACAGAAGATTTTGAGGCGGATAAAGATTTTGCTGCAAAGTTAAAGTTAATTAGTGAGGAAAGCAAAAAGGAAATTTCTCAGCAAAAAGCAAAGCCAATAGACGCTCAAACTTTATTCTTAGACTCTTCGGAAGGAGAAGAGGAATGAAACTTATTCTTGCGCTAATATTTCTGCTTGTTGGTTTTTCACAATTGTTTGCTAACCAAATTGATGCGCTGTATGATGTGAATTATGATTCGCCTGTAAAGACACAAAATTATGACGAAAAGCTCTCGTTTTTTTATAATGCCTATCTTCAATATGAGTTAGCTATAAAGAATGTAAAGGAGCTTGAAAGAAATAATTATGAAATTAAACTTTCTCAAGAACTTGAAAACCAGCGAAAGGAGATTTATGCAAGCGAGATTTCATCTCTTAGAGAGCTTGAGAAAACAAAAATGGCTGAAGAGTTGAAAAAAAGCATTTCAAAAGAATTATACATTCAATTCGATGAGTCATTTAAGCAGAAAACCAAAGACTATGGCGTAGAGTTAAGAAATCAAATAGAAGCAGAGTATGAAAGAAATTTACAAGTTGAACGCTTGCAGATTGAAAAAGAACTTCGCAAGAAAATACATAAGGAAGATGGTATAATTCAGAAAGCTGTAATTGCGGCGCTGCTTGTTTTCTTTGTGTTGCTTTTCTTACATATAGTAAAATCCTGTAGAAAACGATCGAAAAAATGTTCCCTAATAGTTGATGAGTACTTAACTGATTTGAAGGCATTTGATGGAAAGGAAGCTGCTATTGAAAAAAAACGTACGATAAGTAAAAGAATTGATGATGAGAGCATAAAAGATGACGAAAAAGAATTGCGTAAAGATGCTTTGCGAATTGCTTGGAAATTATATGAAAAATCAAAGGAAATAAAAGATTTTAATTTTTATAGAGAACAATTTGAGAAGCTTCAAAAGGATGTTGAACGTTATTTTACAGATTGGAATGGCAATTCTGAAGATTTGGAATTTAGAAATGGACTTTGCAATTCGTTTAATTGTAATATACGTGAATGGGGAGAATCTTGTCGCCTTGCTGTTAAAGATTCACAAAAGAGCAATTCAGAAAAGGATATGCGTTCTGTGTTAGATATATTTTCTTATTCTTTAAGAAATTTTTCTAGTCGCATTGAAAGTCTAAGGAATGATGAACTGGATAAATTCATTAGGAAAGAGCTCAGAACAATTTCAAAAAAGTATAAGCGGTTGTCAAAAGAGTTTGCGAGGTGAAAAGTTAATGAGAGTGTTGATGTTAAAATTTAGCGGCGCCGCCTTGTTTTGTGTTTTTTTATTGTTTGTTTCGGCCTGCGGAAATAAAATGCCTGACGAAACCAAGCAAATCGCAAAAGCGCAAAAAGTATATGACAAAAAAGGTTTGGATGGTTTTTATGAATATGTAAAGAATGGCGGGATGTATTTTGCAGTGAAAGATTCTTCCCAAAATGGAGCTACGCCGCTTTTGATTTCAATTAAAAATGGAGAGATTGAAAAAGCCAGACTGTTTTTTCAAAAAGGCGCCTTGCCGAATGAAAAAGATTTCCATGAACAAGATATCCTTGATTATGCGTTTCTGTATTATGACACTTTAAAAGATGTATGGGGGGCTGATTGTCTTTACTATTATGATATCGCAAGGTCATATTCAGAAATGCTTGAATTTGTTGTTTCAAACATTCCGGTTTCATATTGGCATTCGTGCGATTTTAATGGGAAATGTCCTCTCGTCAAGATTATAGAACAATGCCAGAATTTTGACATAACAAAAAGATGCATAGACTTGGTAAAGGATGTTAATCAAGTTGATTGCGAAGGCAAGAGTTTTTTGATGTATGCAGCGCAATGTAATGTTGACGTGCGTGTGTTAAAGTATCTCTTAGATAAGGGCGCAGAAATAGATTTGAAGAATGGCAATGAGTGGACCGCGTTAATGTATGCGGCTCGCTATAATCCAAATCCGTCCGTTATGGAAGATTTGATTTTGAGGGGCGCAAGCATGGAGGAGAATTCTGTTGGCCTTACAATAACTATGCTTGCCTCTTGTAATTCGAATCCTGGTGTTTTGATGACTCTGCTTAAGTATAAAAAAGAAATTAATTCTTCGACTAAACAAGGAAAGACTGCTTTGATGTATGCTTGCGAAAACAATCAAAATTATTCTTTGATAAAAATTCTGATTGATAACGGAGTCAACATTGAGGCTTCGGATTTTGAGGGGAAAACAGCTCGTGAATATTTATCGGAGAATTCCGCTCTCTCAACAAGTGATATCGCTATGATTTGGAATTCTTCAAAGCATAGCGATGAAATAATTACAGATGACAAAAACTTGGATTCAGCCGATATAAATGTCGAACAAAATAATATAGCAGGAGAGTGATTATGCGGGATTATGAATGCGAGGAAGAGTCAAGGTTGTCTGCTTATCAAAAGCGTATAAAAGAAAGAAGGTTGGAATACGCTTCTGTTGAAACTGAAAGCGAGGAGTCTTCTTTTGATGCTGAGCAAAATAGTTTCTCGTTAAATACAATGTGTGTGTCGAATAAAAACTTGCAGAGGAAGATTGATGGAGAAATAAACAATATTTTTGAGATAGACAAAGATTTACGGGAACAAGAAGCTTTGCGCAAAAAAATGAATGAAAATGCCAGTGAGGCTATGAGAATCGCTGATGAAGCGTCAAAACAATCCGCTGGCTTTGGAAAGAAAAAGAAAGCGATAGAAAAGTTGCAAGAATTAGGTAAACAGCAAGCAATTGCCATTGGTATTACTGCAAAAGCTGTTGAGAGAATTGCTAAGTTGCAGGAAGGAATTATAAATGCGACAAAAGCGTTGCTTTCTCTAAGCGTTAACAATATTGCGACAAGTCGGTCTCTGTATCAGCAGCTCGAACTGCGATTAAAAGGCGCGTCGGAGACCGAATTGTCTGATTTTGCGCGAAAAGAAATCCTTAATGTTATGAAACAGCTTAAAGACCAGCAAGATATCATGGCAAGGCAAGAAAAGCTGAATTCTGTCATTCATAAACAGCAAGAACAATTGGAGAGCCAAGACATAAAAATAGAAGTCCAAAAATCTAGAATAGAACAGATGGAGCATGATATAAAAAATCTTAAGGGGTGTCGTGGAAAAAAATCTGAATCTAATATGGAGGAACTTGGCAACAATTCTTCTGGTGAAAACAGCGCAGATATTGGCATAAACAAAAATGAATGTGAGAAAAAGGATGAAAAAAAATGGAAATTCAAGGATCTGTTCAAAAAAAAGAATTAGTCGCATATAAGCAGGTATTGCCTGAGGATGACGATTTTACAGTTGAATATGAGATTCTTCCTGTAATCTCATCATCGGATTTGCAATCTGACCGACGAACAGAGTTGCTAAATATTATATCTAATACGGATAAACGCATAGATCTTATTGAGAAAGAGATTGCAAAACTTGATGCAGAAATTGAAAGGCTTACAAATCGCGCGGATTGGATAGATTACACAATTGCGGTTTCGAGCGGACTTTTGTGCGGTCTAATTGATTCTTTTTTTGTTGGTGAATGGAACTTCAAAAAAGCAAAGGCAATCAGCAATGAAGAAATAAATAGAAAAGTTATGGAGTTCGCTAAAAAAAATGGATGGAACCCTCGCGAAGGAAATGAGGAAAGATTAGACTCCGCTATAAAATTTCTTGAAAAAAAATTCCCACTGCCTGGTGACGGTGCTTTTGAGAAATTGGCTGGTTCCAGCATAACAAAAAAAACTCATCATTTGGATGATTTTTGTCACCATCCCAATATAGTGGGGCTCATTTGTTGCCTTTTAGTTCAGTTTCGCGGAAAGACAGTTTATTTCGATAATAAAAGTACGTATCATTCGCTCCCTGTTGAAGTGAATGATTATGGACAGTTGCAAGGCAATAATCTTGTTACAAAATTTTTTTGTGGAATAGTTAACTGGTTTATAAATGTGGCGAAAACAATGGCCAATGCAAAGGGGCATTGGATGAGTGATATAGCAGGGTCAAGCAGTTAAAAAAAAGGCGGGGCAGGATTGCCAGGCCCTGTTATGTCTTTGTTAAAAGAATTTTCAGCGTTGCCATGTTTTAAAAAAGGTGATTTTGCAGAAAACTTGCGGAAATTATATCAAAACGGCATTGGAACCGGAAAAAAGCAGATTGATTTTGGAGTGTTTAACGGTCTTTTTGAAGGCGACTCTAGTAAATTTGATTTTAGGACAGAAAATGCCATAAAGCATGAGCTGAAAAGGCAATCAGTTCCTGTAATAATGAACGAAGCCATTGTTCGTGGGTTCTATGCAATCAGGCGTTTTGTTGTGGAATATAAGGAGAAGCAAGATTTTGAGAAGTTGGAGTGGAAGAACATTCTTCCATTCAGGAACCGAACCATTGTAAGAATGTTAACAATTTCCTCTGGTACATTTACTGTTGTGGATTTGGGAGACGCTGCAATTCGTTCTGCGATAAAAAATGCAGGACAAGTTGAAACTCCTGTTTTTTGGAAGGATTTCATATTGCGTGTTAATTTTGTTGGAGTCGGCAGGTTTGTTATAGCTATCGGCGAAGATGTTGGCATGGGAATTAAAAAAAGCAATATTGAATATAAACGAATGGGGTTGATGACAGAGCAGATTGCATTGCTGAACGCGCGTGTTTTTTATTGCCAAGAAAATATGTGGATTCAGATTGATGCGACTGAGGCGGCGTTTGAAGATTTAAAGAATTATATAAAATATTCTGCTGGTGTTTTTTCAAATTCGTATTCAGATATAAATGAAAGTATTAGGAATATTGGTGAATATGTTCCTAAAATTGAAAAGAGAAATAAAGGTTTAACGCGACAGCTTTTGGATAGTATGTGGTAAAAAATTATGATTTCTTGTTTACTCCTGACACTATTTGTCATGCCCTGCCTGCTATAATTCCCAATGCAACCGCAAAAAGCGGTTTGCAGGAGGAATTATGATAAAGAAATTCTTTTGGTTCTGCGCGGCGACGGCGGCGTTTGTCGTGGCGGAAGCGGCTGTTTGCAATTGCGCGGAAAAACACCCCCGCGTTAAAAACGTTGTGGACAAGCTAAAAAAGATGGGCAAGGATTTTTCCGACGACTGCCAAGAAGTCGTTGGCGCGGTTCTTTGCGCTCCGGCTACGGAAGTCGTGTGAGGCGTTGCGCCTGCAATGCGGCCAAATTTTTTGCGCCGCATTGTGGGTGATTGTGTTGCAGAAAAACTAATTGGAGTTTTCTGCGTTTCTTGACGGAGCCTTGCCAGTCTTTTTTATGGCTAATCTCCCAATAAAAAAAGGCTGTGTAATCTGGACGCTTCCCTTATATTGGGAGGTCTGTTCATTACCAGCCTGTTAAATCATGGTCAAGCCATGTTGTTGTCATTATCGCGCATTTTTATGTCACTGTCAAGAAAAAATAGAGTTTAAAAATCCGATAAAAATTTATTCATCCCCTGACATTGTTTGTCATGCCCTTCCTGCTATAATTCTCCATGCAATCGCGCAAAGCGGTTTGTGGGAGGAATATGTTTCTAGAAACCAAATGCCCCGATTTTTCCGACACTCGAAAAATCATCGAGGGCGTAAGGAATTCTGACTTTTTGGTTTCGGACGACAAATGCGTTCACCGGCTTGTAGGGCTTAAGTATGATTCTCAAACCATGCCTGAGCCTGTTGTGACGGTGATTTGCGTCCGCTGTCAAATGTCATTCGCAAAGCGCGCCGCCTTTAGTATGGGAAAGCGCGTTTACAACGACTCCGCTTTTTCCGCAATGATTTTTAGGAACTACCGCGTTGGCCAAGCAATTATGGAGCGTGACTATACTGCGGTTAGCAAAGTCTACGTGGATTATTTGCTGAGTGTGGACAAGACGTGGTGACGGTGGTCGTCATGTCTTGCCTACTGTAATTTTTTACTGTGACCGCAAATGGCGGTTAGAAGGAGGACCATTATGACAAAAAATAAACTAACTTCGGACGCTTATTATAGTATGATTCGAGAAGGCTTGAACTGCATTGTGGAAGACAAAAGCGTAAAGACTCACGAACAAGCTTTTCAGTTGGCAAAAAATGACATCGAAAAATTCGCTAAAGAAAACAACTTAAAGTTCGCGAGTCTTCCTGGCGTGATGTCGCTTAGCGGAGATTCATTGCCGACGCCAAAAGTCATCAACATTTCTACTTATCTCAAAAACTTTTTGGTTGCGCTGCCGCCTGACGACATTAGCCATGACGAAATCGCTTTTGGCTCCATCTCCGATTCCAAATACAAAGGGGTTCTCTTTGCCGTGAATTGGTTGGCAAAAGAGCCGAGCATAGACAATCTTGCAGTTTTGTTGGAGGCGGTAAATAAAATGAAGCTCAACTTTATTGCCTGCGAATGGAATGAGCGGATTCGCGCTGATTCGCAAAGCAAATAATACAGGAGGACGGATATGGATGAAAATCAAAAGAGGCCTCAAGCTTCGCTTGAGTTTATAAACTTGGTGGAAGATGTCTATAATAACAAAAATCCACAGTTGCCGGAATACTTGGACTTTCTTCAAGACGTTGAGTTCTTGAAAAAGTCGGAGGCTTTTCAGAAAAGTTTCGCAATCTTTGAAAACTTCGACCAATCGATGCGGATTGTATGGGACATTCCTGAAAAGTATTTCAAGGCGGCCGCATACCTTGCCATACAAAAAATGTCAAAAAACGCAATTCCAATTAATTTTTGCGATATAAGCGTGGAACGATTTAGTATTCTGCAAGACTGCGTCGCCAGTCTGTGGAGAATGGAATCTGAGCTTGACGACCCGCAGGCAAAACGGATATGCATGTGATGGCGAAATATTGCCATTTGGAAAAAGCAATATTGCCAAACACTAGCAAAACCGCGCAAGGAATGATATAATTCACCTAGCATGATTGATTCATCAATTATAAAGGCCGCGAAGGAACATATAGCGCTTTCTTCGCGGACAAAAGACACGGATTATTTTTGTTCCTCTCGCGATGTGTTCCAGGCAAGACTGGATTCGTTCATTCAAAAGTCGCAAAAATATCTTGAGTCTGCTTTGATTGGTGAAGTTGGCAACAACACTTTTGACCATAATTGGCAGTATTCCGAAGGACAAATGCGCGGCGCGTATTTTAATTTGAATTTTATGGACAAGTATGTAATTCTTGCCGATTATGGACGCGGAATAAAGGAGTCGCTTTCTTCTGTGATAAAGCTTTCGAGTGATGTGGAGGCTGTGGAGACAGGGTTTACAAAACAGATTTCCGGCAGAACGCCTGAACAGCGCGGAAACGGCTTGAAATTTGTTGCGGAAACTTCTGTCAATAAATCTTGGTCGTTGTATTACCAAACAGGGAACGGTTCTTGCGCGATTTGCGACGGAAAGATTGAATTTTTGCAAGCGGACGATTTTTGGACTGGTTGTCTTGCGATTTTTGACTTTAAATGGGAGAAGTAGATTATGATTTTAGACGTTCATAATTTTGGCGATGTGTTGATGTCTCGGCCCGCGGGCAAAGAAGCTTTTGCGATGGCAAAGGCGTACATAATTAAGCCTCTGAACGAAAACGAAATAATTTCTCTCGACTTTAAAAATGTAAAAGTTCTCGCTCCTTCTTGGGCAGACGAATTTGTCACAAATCTAAAAAAAGAATATAAGAATCCCATCGAGTTTTTGAATACTGAAAACGAATCTGTGTCGCAATCTTTGAAGTACGTTAGCCCATAAAAAAAAGCCGGCGGATTCCCACCCGCCGGCCTTCCTAGTCTTGTGTCGGTCGCCGCGCGACCTTACCGAGTTTTGTTCGCTGCGCTTCCAAAACTCGCGGTTACTTTACCACAATATTCACCAACTTGTCCGGCACGCAGATGACCTTGACTTCGCTCTTGCCTTCGATGAACTTTTTGTATCCCTCCGTGGCGCGGGCGGCGGCAATCAAGTCGGCTTGGCTTGTTCCGGGGGCGGCGTTGAACTTGTCGCGGAGCTTTCCGTTAATCATTACGACAATCGTTTTTTGGTCGTCGGCGGAGAGACCCGCGTCAACTGTCGGCCAGGCCTCATAGGCGACGGTCTTTGTGTGGCCAAGCTTTTCCCAAAGCTCCTCTCCCAAGTGGGGGGCGTAGCAAGAAAGCATTTTTACAAAGCCTTCCCACATTGTCTTTGGAATCTCGTTCAACTTGGAGACGGCGTTGATGAAAATCATCATCTGGCTTATCGCCGTGTTGAAGTTGAGCGTGTCGGTGTCGTTGGTCACTTTTTCGACGGTCTTTGCGTAAAGCTTGCGGAGCTCAATCAAGTTTTCGTCTTCGAGCTTTCCAAAAATGTCAAGGTCGCTGTAAGGCTTTTCGGCAACGGCCCAAACTTTTTCCAAAAAGCGGTGGATGCCGACGATTCCCTGCGTGGCCCAAGGCTTTGACATCGTTAGCGGGCCCATGAACATTTCGTACATGCGCACGCTGTCGGCGCCGTAAAGCTTTATCTCTTCGTCGGGGTTCACGACGTTCTTGAGCGACTTTGACATCTTGGCGACGACTTGCGTCAATTGTTCGCCAGTGGCCTTTTCCACGTAAACGTTGTTTCCCTTGTCCTCAACTTCGTCAACGGGAACAAGCGTCTTGTCCTTTCGCTGGTAGGCGAACGACGTTATCATTCCCTGGTTGACCAAGCGATGGAATGGCTCTTTTGTAGAAACAACTCCGATGTCGTACAATACCTTGTGCCAAAAGCGCGCGTAAAGAAGGTGCAAGACCGCGTGCTCGGCGCCGCCGACATACAAGTCAACCGGCATCCAATAGTTTTCCTTTTCTTTGGCGCAGAATTCCTTGTCGTTTTTGGGATCCAAGTAGCGAAGGTAATACCAGCAGCTTCCCGCCCATTGGGGCATTGTGTTTGTCTCGCGCTTGGCGTCTCCGCCGCACTGGGGGCACTTGCAGTTGACCCAGCTGTCGATTCCGGCAAGAGGGCTTTCTCCGGTTCCGGTGGGCTGGTAAGTCTTTACGTTTGGAAGCTCCAAGGGAAGCTGGTCTTCGGGAACGGCTACAGTTCCGCATTTGGGGCAGTGGACCAAAGGAATCGGCTCGCCCCAGTAGCGCTGGCGGCTGAAAATCCAGTCGCGCAGTTTGTAGTTTATGGCCTTCTTTCCGATTTTCTTTTCTTCAAGGAAGTCCAGCATTTTGTTAATCGCGTCCTGCTTGTTAAGGCCGTCAAGGAATTCCGAGTTCACGTGGATTCCGTCTTCGGTCCAAGCCTGCTGTTGCACGTCAACTTCGCTCTTCAACACTTCGATTATAGGAAGGTTGAACTTTTTGGCGAAGTCCCAGTCGCGGGTGTCGTGCGCAGGAACTGCCATGATGGCTCCGGTTCCGTATGAAATCAAAACGTAGTCGGCCACCCAAATCGGAATTTGCTTTCCGTTTACGGGATTGATGGCGTAGCTTCCGCTAAAGACGCCTGTCTTGTCCTTGGCCAAATCGGTGCGCTCTAGGTCGGATTTTTTTGCCGCGTCCTCGATGTACTTTTCCACGGCAGCCTTTTGTTCCGCCGTGGTGAGTTCCTTTACAAGCGGATGCTCTGGCGAGACGACCATGTATGTGGCGCCAAAAAGCGTGTCGCAGCGAGTTGTGTAGACGCGCAATTTTTTGTCGGTGGCCTTTCCGTCTTTGTCGGCCACGGCAAAGTCAACTTCGGCGCCGATGGACTTTCCGATCCAGTTGCGCTGCATTATTTTTACGCTCTCGGGCCAGTCAAGCTCGTCAAGGTCTTGCAAGAGGCGCTCGGCGTATTCGGTGATTTTTAAAACCCACTGGCGGATTGTCTTTCGCGTGACTTCCGAGTGGCAGCGTTCGCAGCGGCCTTCCTTGACCTCTTCGTTGGCCAAGCCGGTTTTGCACGACGGGCACCAGTTGATCGGCGTGTTGCTTTCGTAGGCGAGGCCTTTTTTGTAAAGCTGAAGGAAAATCCATTGCGTCCACTTGTAGTAGTCCGCGTCGCAGGTTTGCACGCAGCGGTCCCAGTCGTAGCTAAAGCCGAGCGCCTTTATTTGCTTTGTAAAATGCTCGATGTTTGAGTTTGTCGTTTCGCGCGGGTGCGTTCCGGTCTTGATCGCGTAGTTTTCGGCCGGAAGGCCAAAGGCGTCGTAGCCCATCGGGTGCAGGACGTTGAAGCCCTTCATTCTTAGGTAGCGGCAGTAAATGTCGGTGGCGGTGTAGCCTTCGGGGTGGCCTACGTGCAAGCCAGCCGCGCTGGGGTAGGGGAACATGTCCAAAACGTAGCGGCGTTTTTCTTTGGGAACGGAAGCGTCCTCGCCGACTTTAAAGGTTTTGTTGACTTCCCAATATTTTTGCCATTTGGGTTCAATCGATTCAAAAGGATACTTAGACATTTTTTGCCTCTAAAAGTGTGATAATTTGAATATCAATTTTAGCGCAAAACGCGTTAAGATTCAACACTTGAAACGGCTGGACTTTTGTTTTAATATGGAAGAATGACATTTCCAATCATTTCAATAATCGTTTACGGAGCGTGGATCGCGCTTTTGCTTGTCGGAAGCCGCCGCGCCAAATTGGGAGCCTTTAACCAGGACTTTATGTCGCTTGAGGCGACGAAAAATTTGCAGGGCCTTGCCGCGCTGGGCGTGATTTGCCACCACCTTTCGCAGCCTCCGCAGAACGGAGGCCCGATGGACGCGTTGGGACAAATGCAGTTCTTTAGGGAAATCGGCTTTTGGTTTGTCGCGATTTTCTTTTTTGTTTCGGGCTACGGCCTCATAAAGAGCCTTGCCACAAAGCCGGATTACTTAAAGAAATTTTTGCGCCGCCGCGTTCTTCCGATTGTCGTCTGCTTTTACGTGATGAACCTTTTTTACATCGCCTTCCATTTGATTTTGGGAACAAAAATGTCCGCCTCGGAATGGGTCTGCAAGATTCTTGGCGTCGCTCTTTTAAATGACAACGCTTGGTTCGTTCCTGTAATCGTAGTGATGTACATCGCCTTCAAGCTTGCGTTTAAAAACGAAAGCTCTAAAGCCCGCGCCTTTTTGTTTGTCTTTTTAGCGATCGCGCTGCAAGTCGGCTGGTTCTTGTTCAACAAGCACTTCACTTGGTGGTGGGGCGAGCCTGGCTGGTGGAAAAAGCCCGGCGCCTTGTGGCTGGCTCCTTGGTACAAGCGGCCTGTCGCCCTTTGGTACGAGGGCGAATGGTGGGTCAACTCGACAATCGCTTTCTTTTTTGGAATGTTGGCCGCGCAAAACGAAAAAAAGCTTTTTGACTTTTTTACCCGCGCCTGGCTTGTAAAATTCATCGTCTCAATTGCGCTTGTTCTCGCGTCGTTCGCGCTAAAAATTTATTTGTACAGCAAGAACATTCACTATTGGCTGGAATTTTCCGGCGACAACTCGACGCCGCCCCGCGCCCTTATGTTAAGCGTTGACACTCTCCAAGTCTTCGCGTGGATTTTGTTCGTCTATATTTTGCGCATGAAGATTTGGAGCAAGAACAAGGTCTTTGAATTCCTTGGGAACCATTCGTTGGAATTTTACTTGATGCAGGCGCTTCCGCTAAGAGCCTTTTCAATTATCTTTGGCTGGTCTGACAAATCCTTTAGGGCAAAAGAGGACCTTGCGCTTTCGACTTACAAAGACCAATTGATGGCGCTCTTCTACCTTGTCCTTGTTCTCGCGACGACTGTTCTCTTGGCTGTCGCGCTGAAGTTTTTGACAAAAAAGATTTGCGCTCTTCTTCCAAACTGGAAATCTTCCCAAGCCCAAAATCCCGCGCGATAAGGTTCGCAAATGATTTCCGCCGCGCTTCCGCCCGAATACGAAAATTTTTTGGCCTCTCCCGAAACTCGCGCGGACTTCATACAAAACTACTTGAGCGCGCGGGGCGTTGAGACCGCCGTTATCGGCGTGGAAGGAAAGCGGCACATTTACGTAAAGCTTCCGCGCTCGGGCTACAACGCGGCCTTTCGCGTAAAGACAATCATCGCGCACTACGACATAGCGCCCGACACGCCCGGCGCCAACGACAACTCTTCGTCGGTTTTTTGCCTGATGGATTTTGCCGCGCGCCTCTCGCGCTTTAACGGCGTCCACAATTGCAGGATTTTCTTTACCGACGGAGAGGAGCTAGGCTCGGAAGGCGTGAAAGAGCAGGGCGCTTTTTCGCTCGCTTCCACAATGCAAAAGTGCGGAATCCGCGACGAGGACATTTACGTCTTTGACTGCGTGGGCCGGGGAACCGTTCCGCTTTTGGGCTTGAACGTTCCGCCGGCAAAAGCGCCCGCCGCCTTTGTCAAAAAATACAAGGCGCTTGACATGGGCGTTAAGGGCATTTTTTCTTCGCTGGGCTTGAGTTGGGTGAACCTTCCGATGCCCTACAGCGACAACGCGGGCTTTTTGGCCAACGGATTTCCGGCGGTCGCCATAACCTTTTTGCCCGACAGCGAGGCGGCGGCTTACATGGCCGCGCTTCAAGGCGACGCCGACCTTATGCGCTACGTCAAAAATCTCGACGTTCCAGAAGAAAAAATTGACTTGCTCCACGCGCGGCTTCCGCTTACTTGGCGCCTGATGCACACCGACGGCGACAACCTTTCTTCCCTTACTCCGCAAAGCTTTGCCGTCGCAGCCCGCATCCTGGACGCGATCGCGTTGCGGAAAACGATGTAAAACAATAACAAAAAATTCCCTAAAGTTTTTCTCTGTTTCTTCCGATAATGCAAATAGGGCGGACTGTATTCGCCCATTATAAAAGTAAGATGGCGAAAAAAAAGGCGAAAAAAGTTTCGCGCGCGGCAAAAAGGACTTTCAAGACTGTTGACGTTAATTTTTCCGCGGTGAACGATGAATTTGACATGGACTCTTTGAACAACTGGACCACGACAATCGGTTTGGTCAAGTCCGTCATCGCCTTGGTGGAGCGGCGCGTTGCCGGTTGCGAAGCGCGCGTCTTTTTCCACGCCCCCGAATTTCACGAGTACCGCGAGCTGGACAAGGAAGGAATCATCACTGTTTCGGACGACTCGCTTTTCGCGGGCTTTTTGGCGATGGAAAGCGGCTTGATTCCTTTGGACAAAATGTTCAGCGCTTACAAAGTTTCCGACCCTATGCTGGGCGAAATGTTGAAGGAATTGTACGGCTGCCGTTATGTCATGCCCGTGGTTCACGGCTTTGAGATGGTGGCCTTTTTGATATTGTGCTCAAAAGACACTTCAAAAAAATTGTCGCTAAGACGGGACGAGGTTCAGTTCATGCAAAAGCTGAACAGCCGCCTGCAAATAAATTTGTACGCGGCCTCAATCGCCACGCGCGGACAGCGCAACTTGCTTAACCTAAAAAAATATCCGTTCACCTTGCAAAGGCATGAAAAAATTTCCGACGTGAACAACGCGCTTTTTGACGACTTAAGGGAAGAAATAAGTTTTTCACGCGGCGTGGCTTATCGCTACGACAAAGAAATGAACATGCTTTATCCTTTCGCTTTTTCAAACGTTGAGCGCGAGGTTGTTCCGACTTTAAAAGTGGGAGAGGGAATTTCCGGCCAAGTCTTTAAGAATTGGCTTTCGGTCTTTGTTCCCGACAGAAAAAGCCATCCGGCGTTTTCAATTATGGAAGAAGAGGCTTTCATACAAGGCTCCTTTATCAGCGTTCCTGTCGGAAGCGAGCAAAACAAGTTGGGCGTTGTCACAATTTCTCGCTCAAGGCAATCCAAGGAGCCTTTTAGCTTGGAGCACCAGTACATGATGGAAATCGCGTCGGCTTTCTTCGCGTCGGAAATCAACAACAGAAAGCTGCGCGACAAAATCGAAGAAAGCAACATGAGCGTCGTAAAGTCGCTCGCCAACGCGCTCGAAGCCAAGGACCTTTACACGGAAGGCCATAGCGACCGTGTTGCCACTTACAGCGTCGGCATCGCGCGCCGCATGGGCTACAGCGAAGACCGCATTCACATGCTGCGATACGGCGCGCAGCTCCACGACATCGGAAAAATCGGAATCGCCGACGCGATTATAAACAAGCCCGACCGCCTTACCGAAGACGAGCGCAAGGTCATTAAAAACCACGCGGAAATAGGCTACAAAATTTTGGCGGTAAACCCGTACTTTAACGACGTCAAAAATTTTGTCCGCTACCACCACGAGCACTTGGACGGAAGCGGCTATTACGGAAAAAAAGAAGGGGAGTATCCTGAGGAGGCGGAAATCATCAGTTGCGCCGATGTTTACGACGCGCTCACAAGCGACCGCCCCTACCGCAAGGCCTTGGACAGAACGCAGGCGCTCCAAATCTTGGCCGCCGACATCGGCAGAAAATTCAGCAAGCAAATTTACAACGCGATGGTAGAATACATCACCCACGACGCTCCCACGGAGGCCTAGTCCGCTACGTCGGCTTTGCCGCCGTTTTGCTAGTGGAAATATTTACATGTCCGCTCACGCGGACTACTGGCAATCGTGTTCTTGTAAGCAAGTCCAAGCGCGTTGTTTCGAGCGGTTTCGCCGCGTCCTGTCGGACGCTGCCGTTTGCCGCTATTGTCATTGCCCGG
>CADBBB010000040.1 GCA_902792795.1 uncultured Spirochaetaceae bacterium
AAGCCGCTTGGCTATGCTTGAGGCGGCCATCGCGGGAAACCCTAAGTTTGAGATTGAGCCTTGCGAGATTCAGCGCGGAGGCATTTCATACACGATTGACACCGTGAAATTCCTAAAGGAAAAGTATCGCGGCGCCATAAGCGGAAAGATCGGCTTGATTTTGGGCCAGGAAATAGCCGCCGAATTTGGCAAGTGGAAGAGCCCCGACGAAGTGGCCGGCTTTTGCGACATAATCATCGCCACTCGCCTAAACTTGTCGGGAGACTCCAGGCGCCTGGGCGGAATTTTCGCCAACAAGCCGCGCGGCGACTATGTCGGCGGCGTTGACGCGAGCGGACAGTTTATGGGAATCGACCGCGAGCAGTTCAAGTGGGATTTTGTCGAGCTAAAGAATTTGGTTTTGCCTTTTTCTTCAACGGACGTCCGCAACCGGATCGCGCAGGGCAAGAGCTGGCGCTACTTGGTTCCCGCGTCAGTTCATGACTACATAGTTTCCAACAAGCTTTATGGATGCAAAGAATAGGCTGGAATTGGCCGAACTTACGGAACGAATCAGAAAGCTTGTGATGGCTTCGGTCAGCGACGAGCGCTACAAGCATTCGGTCCGCGTGGCTCAAACTTGCGCCCGCCTTTGCGAGCGCTTTGGCCTTAACGAGCAAATAGGATTTTTTGTCGGAATCGCGCACGACATGTGCAAGGACATGGACGAGGCGGAACTTTTAGAAACCGCTTCCCGCGACGGAAACCCAATCCTAAAAATAGAAAAGACCAGGCCCGCGCTCTTGCATGGACGCGCGGCGGCGGTTTTGCTAAAAGAGGACTGGGGCGTCGAAGACCCGGACATTTTGGAGGCCGTGGCCAACCACACTTTTGGCAAGGCCGGAATGGGCGACTTGGCCAAGCTGCTTTACGTGGCCGACAAGATAGAGCCCGGCCGCGAGCAGGTGACGGAGGAATACACCGCGCGCCTTATGGCCATGACCATAAACGGAATGACGGCGGCGGTGGTGGCGGAAAGCATGGAGTACCTTAAAGGCAAGGGGAAAAAGGTGGCCGCCGAAACTTTGGACTTTTACAACAGCCTTGTTTGACGGCGGGGCGGGGAAGATTTTATGCGCTTGAAGAGGCAGCACAAAGGAATTGTTTTTCTCTTTTTGATCGCGGCGATTTTGCTCGCCCTCGCGATTTCTTTTTACGTCTACTTGCGCGCCGATTCCGTCCGCGGAAAGCTCAAGACCGACCCCATCATAAAAAGCCTCATATTGCTTGAGGACAATGGAAAGGTCATATTGAGCGACGTCTTTTTGGCTTACGCTGAATCAGGAAAGGGCGCGCTTGTCACCGTTCCCGAAAACACAGGCGGCATTTACAGCTCCCTTGGCCGCGTGGACAGAATCGACGCGGTCTTTGAGGAGAAGGGCGTGGCCGCCTACAAGTCCGAGATAGAAAAGCTCATCGACATGGACTTGGCCTACACGATTGAGATAGAGCTTAAAGACTTTGAGCGCCTGGCGGACTTGCTGGGCGGCCTTGGAGTTTTCATTCCCCAGCCGGTGGACGCGCGCGGTCCGGGCGGTGAGATTTGGCTTTTGCCGAGCGGCGCCGTGAACCTTTTTGGCGACAAAGTCCATTCGTACATGACATACGAGCTTGAGGACGAAGACGAAAGCGTCGCGCGCGAGCGCCGCCAGAGCATGTTGGTGGCCCTCTTGGCCGCCTTGCGCAAAAACAACGCGATGCTCTTTAGGCGCGACAACTTCAAGGACTTTTCGGCCTGCTTCAAGAGCAACTTGAACCAAAAGGATTTTGGCGAGCTTTTGGAAATAATCACCCGCATCGACTACGAGCGCGTCACCCAGCTTGAAGTCACCGGCTTGAACCAGAGCGTCGACGGAAAGGTTTTGCTCTATCCGTTTAGGAACGGCGACTTTATAAAAGAAGTTGTCCGCCGCGCCGTGTCTTCCATCATCGCGGCCTCGGACTCTTCCAACGACCGCGCCTATGTCCTTGAAATTCAAAATGGAACTAAAGTTCAGGGCCTTGCGCGCAACACGCAAATCCTTTTGCAAGGAGCGGGCTTTGAAGTGTTGAACGTCTCCAACGCGAGCTCAAACGAATACGAGCGCACGGAGATTGTCGACTTGATCGGAAACCATGACGCGGCCAAGGCGCTCGGCGATTTTATAAAATGCTCAAACATCACCGAAGCGCGCGTCGCCGCCGAAGGAGAGAACGTCGAAACGCCAAACTTCGACTTCATCTTGATATTGGGCCGCGACTTTGACGGCCGCTACGTTCACGCGAAAAGCGCGGAATCAAAACAGGAGGATTAGAATTATGGACAATAAAACAACGCAGGAAAAGGCGCTTGAGTTGGCGCGCCTGATTCAAGACGGAAAAGGCGAGGACGTCGTTGTCCTTGACATTTCGGAATTGAACAGCTGGACGGATTATTTTGTGATCGCCACCGTTTCAAGCGGCGTCCAGTCCCAGGGAATTCAAAAGCAAATCAAGGACGCTCTCAAGGGCTTGGAATTGGAGGTTCACAAGACCAACAACAAGCGCGAGGACGGCGAGGATTGGAATTTGATTGACTTGGGAAACGTCGTCGTCCACTTGATGTCAAAAGAGGCGCGTGAATTTTACGATTTGGAAAAACTCTGGCACGCGGGAAAGCGTCTGGAATTTTAGAACTTGATTGAGTCCGAGTCTCCGTCGGCGAAATCGTTGTCGGCCCAATCGTCGCAAAGGATTTCGTCGTCGTAGGAAGAAAAACTGTCGACGCTTTCGTCATATTCAAAGTCGCAGGCGTCGTCAGTGGCCAAGTCTTCGCTCACTTCGTCAGTGTACAAAAACACGACATTTTCATTTTCAATGGAATCGGGAGCAGCGGACATATTAACCTCGATGCGCCTAATATATAATTTTTCGTTATCTTTGTCAATAACGCGCGGCAAAAACTTACGGTTTTGCAAAAGAAAACACGAGCGGCTATTGACAAAACTTGCGCAATTTGTATAATAGTTTAAACTATGTCGGCGGAAATTTTTGTCCAGGCGCCCGCCAAGATAAACTTGGGCTTGCGCGTTCTTCCGAAAAGAGAGGACGGATTTCACGGCATAGAAAGCGTTTTCGCTACGGTGGCCTTGAACGACGATTTGCTTGTTCGGTCTTTTGCGGAAAAAAATGTTTGCCTAGTCCATTGCGGCCAAGCGGACATTCCGCAAAAAAACACAATCACTTCCGCGTATCAAGCCGCCAAAAGCGTCTTGGGCGCGGACTTGCCAGGGGTGAGCGTTGAATTGACAAAGCGCGTTCCCTTGGGCGGCGGCTTGGGGGGAGGCTCTTCCGACGCGGCCGCGCTGCTTGTGGCCTTGCGAAAGCTCGGCGTTGTTTTTCCTGACGGAGCGGCCAATAAAATTGCCGCGCTTGTGGGCAGCGACGTGTTTTTCTTTTTGAGCCTTGACGGAAAGCCCGACGGCGCCGCCATTGTTTCAGGAAGAGGGGAATTGGTTAAGCCAATAAGCCCCAGATGTGATTTGCATTACGTTCTGGTTTTTCCCGGCGTTCATTCTTCAACAGCGGAAGCGTATTCCGCCATTGACAGCGTGGAAAGGTCTAAGAATGGATGGTTGCCGCTGGACGAGCTTGAAAGCGTTTACAGAAGTCCGGTCAAGGACTGGACTTTTACAAACGATTTTACGCCTGTCATCGCGGCCAGATATTCAAGGGTCCAGCAAGCGTTGGTTGACGTCAAGTCAAGCGGCGCTTTGTTCTGCGATATGTCAGGCTCCGGATCGACGGTTTTTGGCGTTTTTGATTCCGCATCGCGGGCTCAAGACGCGGAGAGTTTTCTTTCCGGCAGATGGAACGCGCTTTATTGCAAAAAGTAAGGAGAGAGGCTGTATGCAAATTACGGAGTTGCGCATCCGAAAGGTGACGGGCGAGGGAAAGCTTCGCGCGTATGTGACGATTACATTCGACAACTGCTTTGTTGTCCACAATGTAAAGATTATTGAAGGCAAGGACGGACTTTTTATCGCGATGCCGAGCAAAAAGACCGCCACCGGTGAATACAAGGATGTCGCCCATCCAATCAGTCCGGACTTTAGAGCCGAGCTCCAGACGAGGATTTTGGACGACTACAACAGCGGAAAGGTCATCGAAGCTCCGGCTTCGGGCGGAGATCCTTCCGTAGAATAATTTAGTTAAAAGCCTGCGGGGCTTTTGTTCCGCGGTTTTTATATATTTTGGGACGTCGGCAAGCGGTAAGCCAACGGTTTTTGGTGCCGTCATTCCACAGGTTCGAATCCTGTCGTCCCAGATCTTTTATAAAGGTATAGGGGTTATAAAATGGACTTGGTAATCAATGCTAAAACAAGAACTACAACGGGACGCGCCGCCGCAAGAAGAATGCGCGCGCAGGGAAGAATTCCCGCCGTTTTGTACAACTCGGAAGGAAAGTCAACTATGCTTGACATTGATGAAGTTGAATTCAACAAGATTTGGCGCAGCATCACGCCTTCAACTTTGATCAACGTCACAGTGGACGGCGCCTCTCACGACGTTTTCATCAAGGACACAGAGTACAACATTCGCAACGACAAAGTTTTGCACGCGGATTTCTTTGAGCCCGCCGCCGATCAGGCGATTACGATGAGAATGCCCGTTCATTTGGTTGGAACTCCGGCCGGCGTGCTTAAGGGCGGCTTTTTGCTCAAGCAGGCTCCCGACGTTCAGATCAAGGCCGTGGCCAAGAAGATGCCCGCCCGCGTTGAGGCTGACATTTCCGGCGTGAACATTGGCGAAAAATTCCTCGTTAAAAATCTCAACTTGGGGGACGGCGTGACTGTTCTTACCAACGCTGAATTGGCGTTGGCCAGCGTCAAGCCGGCGAGATAATTTTTTGTGAGTCTCCAAAAACATTAGTTTTTGGGGACGAACGCCAACCGTCAGGCAGGCCTCCGTATATCGCGGAGGCTTTTTTTTTGCGCGCGATTATGCAAAAACTTCCCGCTTTTGAAGAAAATCTATCGACTTCTCTAAAAAGGCTTTTGGACGGCGCCTGGCCAAAAATTTTGGGTGTGGCGGCAAGCGGCGGAGCGGATTCCACCAGCCTCCTATGCGGCCTGGCCGCCATCCGCGACCGGGCGAAAAACGAACGGGGCGCGAAAAACCAAAATTGTTCGCAAGGCCAAGAAGCGGCCGACCAAAACTGCTCGCAAGTCCAAGAAGCGGCCGCGCCGCAAAATTCGCCCTTTCCTAAAATCGTTTGCGTCACCGTGGACCATTCGATTAGGCCGGAAGCGGAAAGCTCTGGCGACGCGGCCTTTGTCCGCTCCCTTTGCGCCAGCCTTGGCGTGGAATGCTTTGCAAGAAAAATCGAGCGCGGCCTTGTGGAAAAGACCGCCGCCGAGCGCGGGAAGGGCTTGGAAGACGCGGCGCGCTTTTTGCGCTACCAAGAGTTTGAGGCTTTTGCCAAAGAAAGCGGCGCGAATTTCATTTGCCTTGCCCACAACCAAAACGACTTTTTGGAAACAGTCCTGATGCGCTTTTTGCAAGGCGCGGGCTCCGGCGCCGCAAGCGGAATAGCCGCGCGCCGGGGAATTTTCTTGCGGCCGCTTTTGGAAACAAGCCGCTCCCAGATAGAAGAATACTTGCGCAAAATTGGCCAAAGCTGGCGGACTGACGCGACAAACTGCGACAATTCTTATCTTAGGAACAAAATCCGCAATTTGCTGGTTCCGTTTTTGGAGGAAAATTTTTGCGGCTGGAAAAAGGCGCTTTTGGCGGGCGCGCAAAAGGCCGCCTATGAGGACGAGGCTTTGGAGGCCGCGTTGGACGAAAAGTTGCGCGAAGACTTTTTGCAAGCCAAAGAGCGCGGCGGCCTTTTTGGGCTTGCGAACGATTCCGCCACAAGCGGCGGCGTTGAATTTTCGCGGGAGTTTTTTGGCGCGCTTCCAACCGCCTTGCGCCAGCGCCTCTTGTACCGCGCCTTTGACGCTTTGGCCGCCGCGGAGCGCGTTCCTTATTCCTTTGTCAAAGAAATTTCCCTTTGGCCCCAAAAAGACTTTAAAAACATCGCCGCCGCGGGCCTTGAAGCCCATTCAAAAAAAGACAAAGTTTTTATAAAAAAATCGCGAAAAGAGGCGACTGAATCCGGTTTTTTTGATATAATAATGGAAGATGAGCGTTGCGGCGGCCCTTGCGTTTTAAGGAGCGCGGCGGCCGGCGACAAGGCGGGGAATGATTTTTGAGCATGAAAAAAATTTTTAATAAAATTGTTTTCTTAAATTTAATTTTAATATCAACGCTTTTTTCAGCGGAACTTTTCGCGCAAGGCGATTCGGACTTTTCCGCAAAAAAGGCCAACCGGCAGACCGCGCTCCGATACTTGCGGCTTGCCAAGAATTACGCGGCGCGGGAAGACTGGCAAAAGGCCTTCGCCGCTTCCACCGCTGGAAACAACTACGACGCGAGCGTGGCCGACTTGTGGTACTTGATGGCCTTGAGCCAGTACAAGAACGGTTCCACCCGCAAAAAAGTTTTGCCTGTTTTGCGCAATTCCTTGAACGGAACTGAATGGGTTGACTACAACAGAAGCAGCGCTCGCATCTTTTACGCGGACTTGCTTTGTTCCACCGGAATGGCCAAGGAGGCTCTGGAAGTTCTTGACGAGCGGCCGATGATTTATTCCGCCGACGCGGAATACGTGCGCATAAAGTCTTATTACACTTTGGGCGGCGCGGACAACGTTGAAAAGGCGCGCGAGCGGGTTGACGTAAGCCGCCGCATTTATCCCGCCGACGAGCGCTTTCCAAATTTGTTCTTTGCCTACGAATACAAAATAATGTTCCAAAAAAATTACGCGGCGGGAACCTTTGACTACATGCCGCCGTCGTCGTTGGCGCGCAAGACCGCCGACTACTTCATCACGCGCGTTCCCGAATACAACAAGCAAAATCCGGAGCTGGAAGTGTACGCTGCGATTTTCGCGCAGGACGAAAACCGCGCCCGCTTGCTCAAGGCCTTTGACGCGCGCGGCTTTAAGAGCGCCAAGTTCGCCGCCGCCGCGCTTGAGGAAGGCGTTTTTGACGAAGAGACGGCCTTTGACTACTTTTTGGATTTTATGGACGCGGGCGTGGACTTGTTTGAAGTGGAGCGCTTCGCTTCCGTCTTAAAAAGCGACGATGTCAAGAAAAAATTCTTTGACTACCTAAATTCATATTCCGGAACCTTGTTCGTGGACACCAACAGGACTTTGGAAAACAATCTCACCGTTGTCTACAACCGAGGCCGCCCGGCGAAAATTCTTTACGACGCCGACAATGACGGCGGCTTGGATTGGTTCGCCGACTTGGACTTTGGCGTTCCCAAGTACGCTTGCTTTGAGGACAAAAAGATTGACGTTTACTACGGAACCTATCCAAGCCCCGTGCGCATCGTCTTTAAGGAAGTTCCCGGCGAGGAAGGAATAACGATTTTTAATTTGGCCGACGAGACGGTGGACGCGGAAATTTTCACCGTCAAGCCCGACGAGTTTTTGTCGGCGGCCGGCTTTAAGGGCGACTTTTACATCGTTGACGAAAACACTCTTTGGAGCGGAACTACGCTCTTTGACGTTGACCGCTTGATTCTTTCAATAAGCAGCATGGAAAAGCCTTCCAAAGAGCGCGACGGCGCCTTGATACGTTTTTCGATGCTGAACGGCGTTCCCTACGCGGCGGATTATTTGGTCGGCGAAAAACTCTACGCCCACGCGCAGTTCACCAAGCCATTGACCAGAAGCGTTGACCGTGACGGCGACGGCATTTTTGAGACGACCGAGATTTACGCCGACAACGACGGCTCGGTGGTCGTCAACCAAGACGATTCCGACGCGGCCACCCAAAACATTTGGGGAAGCCCTGTGTCGCGGCCAAAAATTTATTTGCAAATGATCCACATTGACCGCAACTCCGACACGCTTCCTGACTTTATAGAAGAGTACTGGACTTACGGCGGCCGCCGCTCCACTTGGGATTCCGACTATGACGGAGAATGGAACCAGCGCTACACCTTGTTCCCGCAGGAGCCGGGCTCAAGCCTTGTGGAGCTTACGGAATTTTATCTTTACAGCGGCGGAAAAAAAGTTCCAGTTTCGATAAAACTTGTGGACGGCGAGCCGAGCGAGATTAAGGTTGACGGCGCGGACGTTCCTGTTTCGCGTGGCGCGAGATACGGCTTTTATTGGGTCGGCGACGCGGGAACGGAAAGCCAGGAGTTGAATTTGCTTGGACAAATTTCCGGTTTGGAACAGGGAGCGCTCGCGCAGGTTGACGACGGAGACTTCTTTTTGCAAGCCGTCGTAATCGGACAAAACACTTTTGGCCGCGTCGTTAAAAAGAGCGACGAAGTTAAAAAGGCCGAAAAGGAAAACGCGCTTGAAAAAGAAAAGGCTTCCGGGGGCGGAGCGAATGAAGTTGAATGAAAAAAAATTGCGGCCGTTTGTTTCCGCTTTTTGCGGCTCTTTTTTTGCGGCCATTTTTTGCTTTTTTTGCGCGGCCTCTCTTTCGTGCGAGTCGCAAAAATTTCCGTCCGCTCCTGAAGTTCAGCTTGATTACAGCAAAAAGGACATACACGACGCGGAAGTAAAGAGAATCTACGCCCTTTACCAAAAGAGTCCGGTGGAAGCCTTGTGGCGCGCCGGCATTTTGGGCGACGAGGACTTGCTTGACCAAACGGCCGCCTTTGTCCGCGACGCTTTGGCCGCCCGCATTGAGCAGGGCGACCTTGTGGAAGCGTGGGCCATTTACAATTCCCTTGAGACGGCGGGCTACGGCGCGCTTGCCAAGGAAAGTTCGCCAAAGGAAAAGCTCCGCGCGCTTTATTACGACGACGTTCCGGGCCTTTTGGGGCCGATCCAGCCGCGTTTGGAAAACATTTCCGATTACATTCAGGGAACTGTCACGGTTTGGGTTGACCTTGGCGTTAAGATTTCCAACGGAATGGGCTACGCGGCGCGTGTGATTGGCTCCGGTTTTTTCATCGACCCGCGCGGCTACATCGTGACAAACCATCACGTGATCGAGGAAGTGGTTCATCCAAAAAATCAGGGCTACGGAAAAGTTTACATCAAGATGGCGGAAGATTCCGACCAAAGGATTCCCGCCAAGGTCGTGGGCTACGACAGCGTCCATGACTTGGCGCTCTTAAAGACAGAAGCGAAGGTTCCCTACGTTTTTAATTTGGGCTCAAAATCCCAGTTGAGCGTTGGCAGCGTGATTTACGCGATCGGCTCGCCCCTTGGCTTGGAACGCACGCTTACAAGCGGCGTGGTTTCTTCCGCGGACAGAAAGCTTTTTACGACAGGAAGCGTCGTGCAAATTGACGCGGCCATCAATTCCGGAAATTCCGGCGGCCCCTGCATAGACAAAAACGGCGTCGTGCAAGGAATCGTATTTGCCGGAATCGCGTCCTACCAAGGACTCAACTTTGCCATTCCGATTGAATATTTGAAGCAAGACCTTCCGATTTTGTACCGGGGCGGGGAGCGCAAGTTTCCTTGGATCGGCGCCTACGGAAAAACCGCGCGCGCCGGCCGCGTTCCTTATGGCCTTGAGACGCTTTACATAAAGCCCGGAAGCGCGATGGACCGCGCTGGAATGAAGGCCGGCGACATAATAGTTTCCCTTGACGGAAAAAAAGTCACCTCGCTCGAAAACGCGCAGGACATTTTGCGCGACCATGTTCCAGGTTCGATAATCGCCTGTTCCTATTTAAAAGACGGCTCTTACGAGGCGCAAAGGGACTGCCTTTTGTATTTGACGGAACGGCCAAAAAATCCCGGCTATGAGGTTTACCAAGGCGACACAATCCAGCATTCCTTTGTGGCGCTTTTTGGAATGGAGTTGACTCCGTCCTCCACGGAAAATTCCAGAGTTTATACCGTAAAGCATGTCATTCCCGGAAGCGCCGCCGACGAAAACGGCTTTTCGGAAAACGATCCGATTATGGTCGGCCGCGTTCAGTTCAACGACGACAAGAGCGCGATGCTTGTGGCCTTTTCTACAAAGAACAGGCGCAAGGGCTATCTTGACATAAGCATTGCGATGCAAACGATGTTGGACAGTCCTTATTATTTTTAATTGCAGGATGTGAAAAATGGTAGAAATGAAATGCAAGCGCAATTTTTGCATTGTGGCGCACATTGACCACGGAAAGTCGACATTGGCCGACCGCTTGATTCAAAAGGCAAAAATCATCGACGACCGCCAAATGATGAACCAAATTTTGGACAACATGGACATCGAGCGCGAGCGCGGAATTACGATAAAAAGCCAGGCGGTGACGATTCCGTACCGCGCCAAGGACGGCTTGGACTACGAGCTTAATTTTGTAGACACGCCCGGCCACGTTGACTTTAGCTACGAAGTGAGCCGCGCCATCGCTTCTTGCGAAGGAGCGCTTTTGTTGATTGACGCTTCGCAGGGCGTGGAGTCGCAGACTGTGAGCAACATGTACATGGCGCTTGAGCAGAATCTTACGATTGTTCCCGTAATAAACAAAATCGATTTGCCCAGCGCCGACATCGAGGGCGTTAAAAGGCAAATCGACCACGACCTTGGCCTTTTGCCTGAAGAGGCGCAGCTTGTTAGCGCCAAGACCGGCCAAGGCATTGACGACTTGATGGAAGCGATTGTCCAGCTCTTTCCGCCGCCAAGCGGAGACGTCAACGCTCCGGCGCAAGCCCTTATCTTTGACTGCCACTACGACGCCTTTAGGGGCGTAATTGTCCACATTCGCGTCATGCAAGGCCGCATCAAGGCCGGCGACGCGATAAAGATGATGAGCAACGGCGCCGAATACAAGGTGGAGAACATAGGCGTCTTTAAGATAAAGTACGAGGACACGGGCTATTTGGAAGCCGGAGACGTGGGCTACATCATCGCGGGAATCAAGACCGTAAGCGACGTCAAGGTCGGCGACACGATAACGCTTTCTGAAAATCCAGCCGTCGCGCCGCTTCCCGGCTTTAAGGAAGTCAAGCCCGTCGTTTATTCTTCAATCTATCCGCTTGACTCCAACGACTACGAGGAACTGCGCGACAGCATGGAAAAGCTAAAGCTCAACGACGCGAGCTTGGTTTACGAAAAGGACAACTCAATCGCGCTTGGAAACGGCTTCCGCTGCGGCTTTTTGGGCCTCCTTCACTTGGAAATCATCGAGGAGCGCTTGGAGCGCGACTTTGACCAAAGCGTAATTTTCACCGCGCCCAGCGTCCGCTACAAAATCACGTTGACCAACGGCGAGGAAACTTTCATAGACAATCCTTCCGAGTATCCCGAGGGAAAAATCCGGGCCGCCGAGGAGCCTTACATCAAGGCCTCTATCATTACGCCCGGCGAGTACATCGGCCAAATAATGGCCTTGTGCAACGAAAAGCGCGGCGTCCAAACAAACATGCAATATCTTGACGAAAAGCGCGCCGAGCTTACTTACGAAATGCCTTTGGCGGAAGTTTTGTTCGACTTTTACGACCGCCTCAAAAGTTACAGCCGCGGCTACGCGAGCTTTGACTACGAAATCATCGGCTACAAGCCCACGGAGCTTGTCAAGATTGACATTTTGATAAACGGAAAGAGCGTGGACGCGTTGAGCCAGCTTACCTTTAAGGAAAACGCCTCGCTTCAAGCCCACAAGGTTTGCCACCGCCTCAAGGGAGAGATTTCCCGCCAGCAATTCAAGGTTGCCATTCAGGGCGCGATTGGAAGCCAAATAATCGCGCGCGAAACTGTGAACCCTGTGCGCAAGGACGTTCTTGCAAAATGCTACGGCGGCGACATCACCAGAAAGCGCAAGCTTTTGGAAAAGCAAAAGGAAGGAAAAAAGCGCATGAAGATGATTGGCGACGTGGAGCTTCCCCAGTCCGCCTTCCTGGCCGTGCTCAAGTCCGACGAAGACGACCCCAGCTAATTTTTTGCAAGCCTAAGATTGCGCGGCGGCGAGGGCGGTTTCAATGTCTTTGCAAAAGAAGTCTATTTGCGCGCGGACCCGCGTTAAAAAGCTCTTGTCAAGGCTTGGCTCGGCGCCGTCAGGAAAGTGCAAGTAAAGGTATTCGCGGCCTTCCAGCGCGGCCCTTATTTGCTCGTCAAGAGAAAGGGAAGCGTCGCGCGCGGCGGCCGCCTCTCCGTTAGAAAGCAGGTCGGCGAGCGCGCGCAAGGCCTTTAGCTCGTCGGCCAAAAAACGGCGCGCGTTTTGGACTTTGCCGGAATTGTTTGAAAGCCCGCAAGCGTTTGAGTCGGCGCGGCGGGAATTTTTTGCAGGCCCAAGAGGGGGCTCGTCCAATATGTCCGCGAGCGGCCGCCTTTTTATTCCCAAGTCCACGCCGCTTTTTCCGGCGTCGCAAAGGTTTTTGGCGCCCTTAAAGTAATCCCTAAAAAGCGCCGCGTAGCCCAAAAGATTTTTTGTCGTCCAAGTCGCCGCGCCGTTTTTTCCTATAAGTTTTTCGCTGGCAAGGCCGTAAGCCGCCGCGTAGTTTTGGGCGGGCCTCAAGCGGCTTGCTTGCAAGAAAAGCGCCTTGCTTTGCGCCGTTCCGCGCGCGTGCGTCTTTCCCGCGCTAAAGGAAAAGTCCAAGCCCAAAACATAAACAGGAACGCTTTCGCTCTTTCTTAGGCGCAGGGCAAGATAGGTCGCCGTAAGCCCCACGGAGCCCAGCGGCGGCGCTTGCTCGGGAAGCAAGCCGCTTGAGCTGAGGCGGCCCACAAAGGCGTTTTTGTCAAATTCGCTAAAGTAAAAGCAAGCGGCCGCGCCGCAATTTTGGCCTTGCGAAGCGTCGTTGTCCGCGCAAACGCGGCGGACTATTTGCGCGCGGCTTGTCAGGTCAAAGAAAAAGAACGGTGCGGGGGCCGCCGTTTTTTGGTCTTGCAAGCAGTTTTCGTCGGCCGCCGCGTTTTTGGTCTTGACACCGTTTTGCGCCCGCGCGCCAAGGCCGATGTAGGCCTTTTCTATCGCAAGCTGGCTTTCTGTGGCTGCGACGGCGTCGATTTTAATGCCGGCGTCCAAAAGGGCTGGAAGGGCCGCGTCCACGGCAAGAATAAAAAAGCGCTCGTTGATTGCGGCAAGCGCGGCGGCATTTTGGGTCAATTCGTCAAGGCTTTCGCCGGCGCCGCAAACCAATATCGGCTTTTCCACCGTCCGCTCCAACGCCTCAAAGGGCAGGGCGGACGCGGCCATAATCAAGTTCTTGAAAATGTTCTTGCAGTAAAGGCGGCCAAGGCGGACAAGAGTGAGGCGGTTTTTCCAAAAGGCCGCGACGATGTTTTGCGCGCATTCAAAAAAAATTTTGTAGAATTCGGGCGCGAACGAAACGCCCGCGCTAAAGTCGACTCTCAGAACGCGGCGGAACTTTTTGGGGGACGCGCAAAAGAACGCGTCCAAGCCGCGCGGAGTGTTTTGGTCCAAAGGAAGAAGAGTCGCGGCCAATTTTTGGTCTTGAGCGGTTTTTTTGGAAAAAGCATGGAGAGCCGCGTCCGCTTCCACGCATAAAATCTCGGAGCCGGTCGCCTTGCATTTTTCCTGCAACTCATTCCAGCCGTAAAAAAGACAAGGCGAAAAGGCCAAGACCAAGGTTCCCGGAAGAATTTCAAGGCTTTGAATGGCGGCGAGAATATTTTTTTGCGGATTGTATTTTGAATAAAGAAAGCGGTTTTTGTATTGAAGGGTGAAAGTTCCTCCCGCTCCGTTGGCGGAAGGAACTTCGATTGTTTTAGGCTCTTCTGTCAAAGCCATAATTTTCTGGACGGCTTATCGTTTTTCGCCTGTAAAGACAGCCATGAACTCGGCTGAGTTTGACTTGATTTTTGGGCTGTTTTGGATGGCCGAGTTGACCACAACCGCGTCGGCATTGGCGATTTCGTCTCCGATAAGGCGGGGAGCGTCTTCCGCTGAAGTTCCAGCCTCCTTGTTGATTCCTGAGCAGCGCAAAACAAGAATCGCGTCAGAGGAGGCGAGCGTTATCGGAGTTGAAACTTCGCCCTCTCCAAGCTTGAAGGCCTCGTTCAAGAAATTTTCGTTTGTGAGGGCGCCCTTGAGTTCCGGCTTGTCCTCGACATTGGATTTTCCAACCAAGGTTGTGTTGTTCCAGTTGAGCGCGAACGAAGGCGTGGTCTGCTTTTCAACGCCGAACTTCGCGCAAGCGTCGTTGTATCCGCTTGTGGCCGCCGCCGCGATGAAGTCGTTGGCGCGAGCCGTGTAGTAGTCCTGGACGACGCCCTTTTCGTTTGAGTAGATGTAGTTTGTGGCGGCCTTGAGGTCGTCGGCGTTTTCAAAGTCAGGCTGAACCGCGTCGCCGGCGCATTTGAAAATCGCCCAGCCGCTGTTCAATTCAACCGGCTCTGAGAGCGCGTCTTTTGCGAGCGACGTGATTTCGCCTGCCTTCTCTTTGTCTTTCAACAAGCCTGCGATTTGGTACTGACGGTTCTGCGTGATTTTTCCGCTTTCCGAGTCGCCTGTGGTTTTTGTGGAATATGTTGTGACCGCGTCTTCAAAGGTGATTTCCGCGTTGTTGATTCTTTTAAGAACGTCCTTGGCCTTGGCCTCGTCGTTCACCGTCACAACGGCCAAGTCGTATTTTGTCAATTTGTCGGAATGGCTCTTTGCAAATTCCTTTGTCTGCTCGTCGGGGAATGTTTTCATGCTGAAAGCGACGTATTCATACTCATGCGCCTCTGTTCCCATTTGGCGGATAAATTCGATTTCGGCGGAAGAGCTCTTTAGTCCGTAAAGCTTTTTGCTTCCAAACGATTCAAACGAGCCGAACAAGTCTTCATAAGAGCGGCCGGCTGTGAGCGCGTTTTCAACTTGCTCCTGATACTTGCGCTTTGTGTCGTCGGGAGTGGCGTTGTAAAGCGCCTGCGAGAACTCTCCGCTTTCGTTGTAATACTGGTTTATGAGCGCGCGGTCAACGGCGCTGTCGGGGGCGAGCCAGCCGCTTTGCGCCGTCAAGTCGCGCAAGGCCATGGGGCCTACAACTTGGTTGAAGGCTTGGCTAAAGGCCATTGAATAGAAGAAAGAGGCGTAGTCGCCGTTAAAACTGTAGCCTTGCTGTTCCATTCTTTGGACGGCCTGGTTTGCCAATGAATAAAACTCGGATCCTTCCTCAAACTTGATTGGAACGCCGTTGTAGCTGCCGTAAGCGGGCAAGCGGTTTTCTCCGGCGCCTCCGGCCAATGCCGGAACCAAAACAAAAATGAACGCTGCGATCAGCAAAATGACGATTCCGCCGATGCTGTAAAGTCCTTTTTTCATAATAAATACACCTTATTATTATAGTAAATTGTGGAATATATTATAATAGAAAAATAATCAATCGTCAATAGTTGGGAATAATAAAAAACGATGGCAAGACAAAAAAAACGCTCCCGGTGCGTCGCTTATGCTCCGCTTTGTATAGGAAATTATCCACTCACGCTCTTACGAGCGCTGTCAATCGCCGTTGCTGCAAAATGATTGCCCGCGCGCGGGAGCGCGCAAGTAAATAATTTCCTTACGCAAAACGGAGGGCGCGCACGACGTAGTGTTTCCGCCGACCGCCCGTCTCCCTCGCGCGTTTTTTTTATTGGTTGCGCCTTTTATCGAATGTATTTTACTTATTCAAATACTCAAGCACGAGCTGGCCCATTTTCTTGGTGCCGACAAGTTTTCCGGCGGCTTTTACGGCCTCGCGGTCGGCTCCGGCGATGTCGCCAGTGCGCCAGCCGTCGTCCAAGACCTTGGCCACGGCATTTTCGATAGCCTTGGCTTCTTCTTCCAGCTTAAAGTCAAAGCGGAGAAGCATGGCCGCGCTAAGGATTGTGGCCAAGGGATTGGCCAAGTCTTTTCCTGCGATGTCGGGGGCGGAACCGTGGATTGGCTCATAAAGGCCGGGGCCGGTTCCGTCGCCGATGCTGGCCGAGGCCAACATTCCGATTGAGCCTGTTACTTGCGCGGCTTCGTCGGTAAGGATGTCGCCGAACATGTTGCTTGTGGCGATTACGTCAAACTGGCGCGGATTCTTTACCATTTGCATGGCGGCGTTGTCGATGTACATAAAGTCAAGCGCGATGTCGGAATATTCCTTGTGGACTTCCTCGGCGACCTTGCGCCACAAACGGCTTGAGTTGAGGATGTTGGCTTTGTCCACGACCGTCAAATGCTTTTTGCGGTTCTTTGCGAACTCAAAGCCCATGCGGACGATGCGCTCGATTTCAGGCCATGTGTATTTTTCGGTGTCCCAAGCGGTCTTTCCGTCCTCGCTTGTTCCGCGCTCGCCAAAGTAGATTCCGCCCGTCAATTCGCGGACTACCAAAACGTCGATTCCGTCGCCGGCGATTTCGTCCTTTAGCGGGCAGGCGTCCTTAAGCTGCTTCCACATAACGGCCGGGCGAAGGTTTGCGAAAACTTTCATTCCGCCGCGAAGGCCAAGCAAGGCTTTTTCCGGGCGGATTTCCGGGGCCACGTCGTCCCACTTGGGGCCGCCGACCGCGCCGAGCAAGGCCGCGTCGCTTGAAAGCGCTATGTCAAGCTGTTCCTGCGGAAGGGGAT
>CADBBB010000041.1 GCA_902792795.1 uncultured Spirochaetaceae bacterium
AGGAACCGACCTGCGCGTGAGCCATGTCCAAAGCGTCTCGTCGCTTGCGATGCCATGCATCTCAAGCGGCAGGAACTTCCGCTCGGCTTCATTCACAGAGACGACGCGCACGCCTTGCGGCTCAATCCACTCGAACCGCAGCAGCTCCCTGTCTCTATGCCTTAAAATCATGCCCCTATTATACCATAAGCGCGGCGGCCAGCTGATCCATGCCGGCGCAGTTGAACTTGAAGGCGCCTTCGTTCTTGCAGTCCGTCCAGGACGCCATCCTGTTCATGCCCATGTGCAGCGACACCGCGCGGATTTCGTTCGGCTTCGGTAGGGCGGCGTGCCCCCACGCCGCCAGATTCGTCCCCTTCGGTAGGGTCACGCGTCCCGCGTGACCGCACACCGCCGCGAACGCCACCCCTGCCCCGATGAAGTCACGCCGTGTCATAGACACGACTCCCCGGTCGATTACCGAATGGAAAGCACCGTGCCGTTCTTGGTGACATGCAGCATCTGATCGACGGTCAGCACGCCCTTCGAGATGCGCACCTCGTCAATGAAGCCGTTGTAGCGGGAACCAATGGCAAAGCTGGACGTTCCGTAGTCGCCACATTCAAGCTCGCCTGTCAACGTCTTTGTCTCGCCAAGCTGTACGTAATCCCTATAGAATTTGCAAAGCGTATTTCCGTTTCCGTCTGGCTCGTAGGTGACGGCGACATGGTGCCAGCGGCCATCCGCAAAACTGACGGTGTCGTCTGGGTAGTAGAGCGGCTGGCTGCTGCCGTTGTTGTCCATGAGAACATAGAGGCTGCCGGATGTCTGATGATAGCCGACACCCCACAGGCGCTCGCCATCGGTGTCGGCGCCGTTTGCATTGCCGTATCCACGCACAATGGTTGCCCACGCCTTGGAAATTGTTGATGTCGTCCGGATGAAAATGGATGTTCTTATAATTCCCAACGATGATATGCGGGGAGCACGGCCAAGGCACATCGGGGTTGAACCGTCTCCCCAGCGCATCGATACATATCCAACGCCATCCGGGTGCAGCGATCCCGCCAAAGTGTGGAAGCATTGGATTCTCGGAGCACATTGCCGTTCCCGTCTATCAATTTCCCGCCCGGAACACCGGGAACGGTCGGTGAATACACCATTGAAACCGTCGTGGCCGTTGACGATCCATCTGGAACAGCGGCATCACTCGGTTCAACGCTCAAATCGCCCTCAAAACCAATCCATTCTCGCGTCGAAGAGGCTGCAAGCTCCTCGCGCGCCGCCGCATCCAACGCGGTGCCCGTCATCAAGAACTCCTGAGGCGCCAACGCGCGCCGCGTGATGCGGAATTCGTCGATGGAGAGGCCGTGAAGCGCGCTTTCGTTGTTTCCACCCCACCCATCGCCAATCTTGAGCGTGGCGTAACCGCTTTTCGTGATGCCATGCGCCGCCGACAATGTCGGCGATAGGCACGTAAGAATCATTCCACTTTGCGATTTCAGTCGTGATCCCGTCCTCATAATCGGCAAGAGACCCCTCCGAAGCGAGTCGGCAGTAAAGCCAAGAACCGGTTATGTATAGCTGAATCGTTCCAGCCCCCTTGGCGCCGGAATTTTCGACAAGCGCGGCTATTTGCTCTGGGTAGGCGCCGCCAAAGGCAAGCGAGCCGTTTACTGTAACCATGACAGGCGCTTGCGCGCCGTCCTGGCCGCCCGCCGCGTTGGGGCCGCCCACCGCGTTGGACACAGAGCCGCCTTCCAAATTGGAGCAAGCCAAAAACAGCGTGGCCGCCGCAAAGCTAAGGATTGTCTTTATTGTAAAAGTCTTGTTCTTTTTCATGTTCTTCTCCCCCCTTAGCGCGCGTTTCGCACAACGCGGAAGCCCGTATGTTCATCCGATACATACAGAAGCGATGACCTATCTCGATTTGAAACGCTAGAGTATGAGTTTGGTTCCTTGTAAGAGCCGCCGCGTCGAACTTTTTCAGAGCCGCTGTCGGGGCCAGTGTACTTAGTGTCGGCTGATATCGACGCGGCTCTCCAGTCCCAGCATAATTCGAAGACGTTTCCGCTCATGTCGTAAAGGCCAAGGCTGTTGAAGCAGTCTACGCCAGTTTTGTTCGTCTTGACTTCATGAGTTTTCTTCACGCCGTCTACCGCGCTGTTTCCGCTATACCAAGCGACTTCGCTGACTGTGTCGCTTCCGCTGTAACCATAATCCTCTTTGTTGGCCGCGCGGGCAAGGTATTCCCATTCAACTTCGGTGGGCAAGCGCCAGCCGTCCGCGCTTTGGTCAAAGACTATGTTTTTCCATTTGTTTTGGACGGCGACGGACATGCCCCCGGGAACATAGTATTTTCCGGCCTCGTCGCCGGTTCCCTCAGTCACGTTGCCGCTTGTCTTCCAGTTTAGCGGGTTTGTGTCGCCGTCAATGCTGTAAACAGGCGTTAGTCCGTCGGCAAGGCTTTTTAGGTTGCAGTAAACAATCGCGTCGCACCAGTTTACATAGTAGACAGGATAGTTCGCGCCCTTGCCCGTCGCTTCATCAGGACGATTGGTTCCTTCGTAACAGCAATACTTTTCGTATTCGCTTTGAGTGACCTCATGGTCGCACGCGATGATGACGGGAATCGCCACGCTTCGTCCGGCTATGAACACATTGGAAGAAGACTTCGTTCCAACCGCGCCTGTCACCGTTTCGCCGCCGGTCATGACATAGCCGTCCGGAACGGAGTCGCCTATTACTTTTATGCCAAAGCTCGCGCTGTAGGTCTTGCCCTTGTGAACGACTGTCGCCGCAATAACATAGTCGCCCGCAGGCAAGCCTCCATAAAGATTTATCTGATTTGGATAAGAGGCGTTGACACTGTAATAACTTGAAGTTGGCGGAATTTCCTCTCCGTGATACAAAAGCTTTATTAAATAAAGTCCAACATAATAGTCGGAAGTTGAGTCGTTAAATACAGCGGCATTTCCATCGACAGTTACGCTTATGGAAACTTGCGCTCCACCCGGTTCGGAAGCGGCGGCTTTTGTCACCCAAGTCTTGTCGAGGCTAAGCGCCACATTCTTGTAAATGTCCTCCACGCTGATGCCGCCGCCGTTGACGCCAAATTCCGGTTCAGAGTCAGGCACAAAGAGCATGCCGTATCCTTCGTCGCTCTTAAAGAATTCGCTTGGATCTGTGGAGTTGTGCACGTAGTATTCATTCGTTATGGTCACCGTTTTGACAGTGGCCGGCGATGTCGTAAAGTCTATGCTCGGCTTAACGCCTGTGGTCACATGGATTTCTGAGCCAGTGAGCGCACCCAAAACTTTCATAACTTTATCGCTTGGAAGGTAGACGTTTGAGTCGCCGATGACGTTATCCGAACCGTCAAGCTTTTTATTGTCGTGGACTTTGACAGTTCCCTTTATCTTTAAGGCTCCGTTTACGGAAATGCCGCCGCCAATTAGAGAAAGGCCGCCGTCGTAATATACAGAATTTCCGGTTACAAAAGTGTTATTGTCCAAGGTCAAATCGGCGTCGTAAGCGATATAAATTCCTCCGCCTTCGTCTCCAAATTTTCCGCCGCTAATTTTTAGCGAGTTTGTAATTACAGGAACAGGGCCCAGCATCGTAATCACTCTGCCTGTTCCGCCGCCGTTCAAGCAGTCGGCGGTGGCCTCGGTTATCGAAATGGGCGTGGCCAAGGTGGTCGCGGCGCCCTTAAGGGTAATGCTCTTGGCGCCAGTCACATTGGGAGAGGCGCCGCTTCTGCTGCTTATCATAAGATTTCCCGACACCGTTCCGTCGATGTAAATCGTGTAGTGTTTGCCGGAATTGTTCAAGTCGACAAGCGCCTTTGTCACGGTGGCGTAAGGCGCGCTCTTTGTGCCTATGTTGCTGTCAAGTCCTTTGGAGCCGCACGCGCGGTAGCCGCCGGGATTTGTCGCAGCGTCATAGGCCGCGCTTGCGGCGACGTAAATCGGAGCGTCTATTGTCGCGCTCTTTTTGTCGCTTGAAAGTTCCAACTGCCAGCCGTCGCCGCTTGCGTCCGCAAGCGCAAGCCTTTTTTGGATTGCGCCGCTTGTTGTCGCCTCGTACGGAATCTCGTCGCTGTTCTTGCCCTTTGCGATCACAGTTCCGCGCTTCCATGTACGCGGCGTGATTGTGGCGTTGGCGCCGCTTGTTACGCCTGCCGGCAAAGAAAGAGCGCTGGCTATCGTGATATATTTTTCATCATTAATGAAAACGTCGTTTTTGCCCGCGCCCGTGGCTGTAGTTGTCGTTCCGCCGCCGCTAGTTGTCACTCCGTAGGGAATCCAGGCCGTTCCGCCCATCGTTAAGGTTCCGGCAATATGGCATATCGCGCCGCCCGATTCATCAGCCTTGTTGTTTTGGAATTTTCCGCCCGACAAAGAAAGCGATCCACTGGCGTTGCCGTCATAAACGCCGCCGCCCTTATTGGCGATGTTTCCGTTAATCTCTCCGCCGCTTATTTCAAGAACGCCTTTGTTGCAAATGCCTCCGCCCCCCGCATAATCTCCTGTCGCTTGGGATTGGTTTTCTTCTATTTTTCCGCCTGATATTACGGCGCTGTTTTCTCCCGCAGAATGTATGAAAATGCCGCCGCCATCAGACCTTGCCAAATTGCGGCTTATGTTTCCAGCCGCAATTTTGATTACACTTCCATTGCCAATTCGAATTCCACCGCCGCCGTAGCCGTAGGAGTAGTTGCGGTAAATTCCGCCAGTCCACGCGTCGTCGCCCTCAGGAACGCTCAAGTCTTCCTTGTAGCCAAGGTAAACGCCGCCGCCAGCGCAATAAATGCCGCCGCCGTCGCCGGACGCGTAGTTGGAACAATCCGTGTTGACGGCCGAGCCTGTCGCGGTTCCGCTTGCGTCTTGGCCTATGCGCGCGTCGGCGTAAACAAAAAGATTGCTGCCGTCAAGGTAAACGCCGCCGCCATTGGCAGCCTTGTTCCCGGTAATCAAGACGCCTTTTCCAAGGCTTATGTTGGCATAATGCGCGTAGATTCCGCCGCCGTCAGGATAAGAGCCGCCCAGATTGTTGGCGCCGGTTATCTTTAGGTTTTGGATTGTCGCGGACATCTTGCTTGCCGCGTTAGTTCCTTTAAACCTAAGGACCGTAATTTTGGACGAGCTGCCTTCGTCAAGGCTGTCCGCGTCAAGAACATCAATGGAGTTGTCGCCGTTCACGCCCCTGATTGTCACGTCGCCAACTTTCGCGCCGTCAAATTCAGCGCAGGCGTAGGCCGAGCCTTTTATAGTTCCGTTTACAAGAATCTCGTAGGGAGCGGTCTTGTCTGTCATTTGCGCCACGGCTTGGCTCATCTTGGCAAAAGGCTCGCTTCTGGTTCCGCGCGCGCTGGCCAGCTCGCTTGGCGCGCCCCAATCTTTTTGGCCCAAAGCGCCCTCGTTGACCGGAGACCTTCGCGCGCCCGGACCAGTGTGGTTCAAAGCCGCCACGCAAATCGGCGCGCTTATAAAGCCCGCGGCGTCCTTTGCCTTTACGTCAAATTCTTCGTCTATCGTGGCAAAGCGGCCTATGTTCGCGGCGACCAACGCCTTTTTGGCGTCTTCGGTCGGGCCGCTCGCGTTTAACACTTGCAGGCCGCGCTTCCATTCGGCGGGAACGATGTAGGCGTTCTTTTTTGAAAGGTCGGCTGGGTCGGGCGGGGTCAGAGCGCCCGCGATTGTTATTTGCGTGCGTTGCGTCACAGCGCCGTCTTCATACCTGCCGAGCCAGACCGGAGCGCTCTTTTCGATTGTAGCGGAGCCGCTCATTTTTAGCGAGCACGTGCTTGTCATGACATTAACGCAGTAATCGTTTGCAAGGCTTGAATAAACTCTTCCGCCTGTCATCGAAAGCGTCGCCGAGTCAAACACCACGATGTCCGCGCCATTTTTCCAGGCGCCAGTCGCGTTGTTGTACTCGTTGTCATGGACAGTTCCGCCCGACATAACCGCGTCGCTCGTCTGTTCCAGGAACAGTCCGCCGCCGCCGTCGCTTCCATAGTTTCCGTAAATTTCTCCGCCTGTAAAAGAAAGCTTGGAGCCTCTGACAAAAACGCCGCCGCCATAAGAATAACATTTATATCCGCCGTAATCCCCCGTAGAGCAATTATGGCGTATTTTTCCGCCCTCAATGGTCAGTTGCGAACTTTCAGTGTAGCTGCCGTTTTTGCTGGCAATTCCGCCGCCCCGATACGCAAAGTTGTAAGCGACGGTTCCGCTTTTTATGGCGACTTTTCCTGTGGCGGAATAGAAAATTCCGCCGCCAGCATTATCGGCTCCTGTGGCGCAATTTGAATAATGCGAATACGTCGCGTGTTCTTCCTTGCTCTCGTCGCCTATAACTCCGCCGTCAAGGGTGAATTTTCCGTCAACATAAACGCCGCCGCCGTTGTATGCTTGGTTTCCAGCGACCACCGCGCCCGCCTTTAGCGTAACGTCCGCTCCGCCGGCCACGTAAATGCCGCCGCCTTTTCCGTCGCCGCTAGTGTTGCTTCCGCCGGTTATCATAAGGTTTTCCATTACAATTGGAACGGCGCTTTGCGTCGTAAAGGCGGTTCCGCTTCCGCCGGCGTTGATTTGGTTTACAGGAATTCCGTGGTTGTCAAGCGCGGGATGCGTGTCGTCGCTCCAGCCCTTTATCGTAAGCTCGGAACAATTGGCGGCCACAAGCGCGCTTGTGATTTCTTGCGCGCCAAGGCTTCCGTCCACAAGAATCGTGTTATTTCCGCCGTCCGTAATCTTTGAGGCGGCGTATTGTATCGAGGCAAAAGGCGCGCTCTTTGTGCCTGTAACTCCGTCCGCGTCGCTGCCGTCCGCAAGGCAGTGGCGGCGGCCGCTTCCCGCGACAAAAATGTCGCCGGAAAGAATTCCCATCCGCGCGTCGGCCTTGCTTTTCTTTACGTTAAAGTCAGGGTCAATCATCTCGAACTTTTTTAGAATCTCGTCCGTCAGCGCGGGCAGGCTTCCGGTCGCCGCCACCACCTGCTTTCCTCGGTTCCAGCCAGGCGCGTTTATCGCAAGCTTTCCCTGAGAAACGTCGGGAGCGTAGAAGCCGGATATTTCTATCACAGGATACGAGTCGTCGGATTTTTTTGTAAGGTAAACGTCGTTCTTTTTGTTCGTTTTGTCGTAGGGAATGTTCGCGCTCCCCTTTACGCTAAAGGTGGAATCCGTGGAAACCACGACGGCGATTCCGCTGTTGGCGCTTATCGTTCCGCCGCTCATCGCAAAGGTCGAGTTGTTTTCCAATCGGACGGCGCCCCGTTGGACGTCGTCGACAACGGCAGAGTTTTGGCTTATATCGCCTCCCGCCATCGTTATCTTGGCGCCGTCGGCCAAAATTGCGGAACCGCCCGCGCCAGCGGCGTCTGACAAGGATTTGTTTTTGAAAATTTTCGCGCCGCTTTTTATGACAAGCTCCGCGTCGTCCGCAAGGCAAGCGCCGCCGCCGCCTTGAGAGCCTTCATTTTCTTCAAGCGTGGCGCCGCTTTCGAGCGTGACCTTGACCCCGCTTCCGCTGGCGTATATTCCGCCGCCCTTATAGCCGGTCGCAAGGGTCGCGTTTCCGCCGGTTATCTTTAAGCTTTTTATCGTCACGGGAACTTTTGTATTGACCGTAAGCGCGGTTCCTGTATTGCCCGCGTCAAGGACGGCCGACGAGCCATAGCCGCTTATCGTTATGGACAAGGCCTTTCCGTCAAGGCTCGCCGGGAATGCCGCGTTGTCGGCCGCCGAGTCGCTGGCCACCGTTCCGCACACAAATATTTTGTAGTCCTTGGGCTTTGCGGAATTTCCTGTCGCGGCCATAATTTGCGCCGCGCGCCCTACGCTTTCCAACGGATCGTAGACGCTTCCGCTGTTGGAGTCGCTTGGATCTTTTGCCTCGGTCGCGCCCGCGGCCTTTGTGTTTCCAACGTAAAATATCGAAGGCGCGGAGGACTTTATTTCCGCGCTGTCAACGACCAAAACTGTCTTTCCGTCCGAGCCGGCCGTCACGCTTCCAATTCCGCCGGAATAAATCCACGTGTTGGTCTCGGCGTTGTCAAACACGTTTATAACTTGAGGAATCGAATACAAGAATATGTAGCCGCCGTTTCCGTCGTCAGTGAAGAAGCTTAGCGTGATGTCGTAAAAGCCGCTCTTTATTTCCGGAACAGAAAGCGAGGCCGGCGTCGTCGTCAAGTCGAGCGCCTTTTCATGGCCCGCCGGCGCGGCGGCGTTCCATTCGTCGTCGGAACACAGGGCCACGGCCTTTGTCACGCTTGAGTCCACGGTGACGCCAAGCTCTATTGAGCCGCTTCCTTTTTTTTGCGGGACAGGAACAAAGGTGTGGGACATAACCGGGTCGTCTTCCCGCGCGTCAAAGACGTAGGAGTCGGACATGACGGCGCCGCCTCCCAGCGCGCGGATTCCGCAAACGATTGTCCAAGAATATCCCACTTCAAGGCTCATCTTAAAATTGCGCTTGGTCTCTTCGGTAGTTTCAAAAACGCCGTGAACGTCTTCCGCTCCGTCGGCGGAGGCCGTGGCGAACCATTCGTAGCCGCCGCCAGAGCCGGTGTCAAGGCCAGGCCGCGCGCTCTTGGAAATGCCCGTCGGATACGCGCCTTCCGAGCCGTCCACGATTCCGTTGAACGCAATCACTTTTTTGCCCTTTTCGTTCACGGACACGGCGGGCTTGGGTTTTTTTGGGGAAGATTGCGCGGCAAGGGCCATCATCAAGGCGGCGTTGTCGCTGGAAGCGTTTTCGCAAGAAGAAAAAGCGAGGCCTAAAAAAAGGACAGACGCGCAAAGGACGGCGGCGCCCGCGGCGGACAGACCTCTCCCAGCCAAGAGTAAGGTTTTTGCTGTTTTTTCAAACTTTTTCATATTTTGGAGTTTTTGCAGAAAACTCGCTTCATTTTACAATAATCTTATAGAAAGAACAAGCCCCAAGCTGTTTTTTTTTGCGGCGCCATCTTGATTTTTAGGCAAAGGCGCTGTATAATTCTTTCCATTATGAAGAAAATTGCCATTACAATTATCGCGGCGGCCGCTTTGGCCTTTGCCCTCGCCTCGTGCGAATCCACAAAACAAGAGCCGGCGGCGGCGCAGGCCCCGACAGAAAACGACTTGGAATACCAGCGCTCAATCAACAAGATCGAAGGCGACGCCGTTTCCATCGAAACGTTCAACGCGGACAAGGCCGCCATCATGCAAAAGATCGCGGAGCTCAATGTTATCATGACAAAGAAGGACTACAACTCCTGGCTCAAATACATTTCCGACGACTCAAAGAAATACTGGTCCGACACATACACCTTGTCAAAGGCCTCGGAAAAGCTTCCCAAGGAACTCAAGGGAGTCAAGCTCAAGAATTTGAGCGACTACTTCAACTTTGTCTTCATTCCTTCAAGAAAAGGACGCCAAATCGACGAAATCCGCTACAATTCCGCAAAGTCGGTCAAGGCCGTTCAAGTGACAAAATCCGAGGACGACAAGACCAAAATCACAGTTTACTACAACTTTGTAAAGGAAAACGGCGACTGGAAGGTGGAGCTTCCCCCGCTGTAACTAAAAATCTGTTGATTTATTTATTTTTTGCCGATAATATATAGGAATATTTATAGGAGCGCTTATGAAACTTAAGAAAATTGCCACCCTTCTAGCAGCCGCGTCGCTTTTGTCTTTGGCCGCCTTCGCGGACGAAGAGGAGTCCACGGTAGAAGGCGAATACATGAGCTCGATGGAAGACGTGGTCGTCCAGGAGCTTTCAAATTCCGACGACTTGGAGAACAAGCTCATGGCCCTTCAATTTTTGGAGGAAGCCGCCAACAACGGAAAAGTCTCCCCCGACATGATGGTCTCGCTTGACCACTTGGCCGGAGAAGGAACTGTCACGCAAAGCCGCACAAAGGGCCGCGTGAGCAACAACTTCCCGGAAGTGCGCCGCGAAGCCTGCCGCATTTTGGGAAAGGTGGGAACGCCCGAAGCCGCCAAGAGCCTCAACAAAATCGTAAAGGCCGACAACGAGCCGATGGTTCTTTCGGCCGCCATCAACTCCCTTGGAGAGATCGGCTTCAACGACAACGACGAAACGACCAACACAATCGCCTTCTACTCCGACCGCTTTGAGACCTTGAACCCGACCAGCTCTTTGGCGCTTGAAATCGTCAACGCCTACGAAAAGTTGGCCAAAAACACAAAGGACAAGAAGCCCATGCTCTCTTCTTTGCAGAGAATCGCGGTGGACTACCGCTTGGCCAAGCCTGTCCGCAACCGCGCCAAAGAGGTTTTGAACAATCTCCGCAGCGAGGAAAACAGCAAGAAGAACGAGCGCTAAAAACGCCGAAACAAGCTGCAAAAAAGGCTGCCTCGCCGGCAGCCTTTTTTAATGAGAGATTGCGGCGCGACAATCGCGCTCGCGCCGCAAAGCGGCCGAGTCAAGGCTTTAAGCGAAGCGCGCCTTGACCGGACGCATAATGAGAGATGCGGGATTTGAACCCGCAGCCTTCGGCTCCGGAGGCCGACGCTCTATCCAGTTGCGCTAATCTCTCGCTTGTTCCGCCATTATAAAAAATAAAAATCTTTTGGTCAAGGAAACGATATGGAAAACATAATTTTGGCGTCATCCTCCCCGCGCAGGCAGGAAATTCTAAAGGCATTGGGCATTCCCTTTCAAGTGGTTTTGCCCAACGTCGACGAATCCTCTTACATGGTCAAGAACGCCGCCGAGCTTCCTGAAGTTTTGGCAAAGGCCAAGGTCCAAGCGGTGGCGCGGGCAATGCCTCCCAAGCAAGTGATTCCCTGGATTTTGGGCGCCGACACTCTCGTCGTCATGGGGAACAAAATTTACGGAAAGCCCAAGGACCCCGACGAGGCGGTGGAATTTTTGGAGGCCCTGCAAAACAAGGCCCACCATGTCATAACCGCGCTGGCCCTTTACAACGGAAGGACCCATTCGATGAGCGTGCGCAGCGCCTCCACAAAGGTGACGTTCGCCCCGATGACAAGGGAAGAGATTGAATGGTACGTGGACACCGGCGACTGGCACGGGGCGGCGGGCGGCTACAGGATTCAGGGCATGGCCAGCTGCTTCATTTCAAAAATAGAGGGAACAAATTCTTGCGTGGTGGGCTTGCCTATTTTTGAACTTTATGATATGTTAAAAGAGCAAGGATATTCTATCATCGGTTAGATGGCAGCGAGGCGGACAAACGCCGCCCCAAAATCCAAGCCGGAAGACGCCAAGGCCGTTGGCCAAAACGTTTCCCGAAATTTTTCCGATTGGAAAGCCCAAAGGGCGGACCTTTCGAGTAACAGAGTTGGCGGGAAAAACGGCGGCAAAAGGCCGCGCGATCGTTTTTCCAGTGAAGGAGAAAATCATGGCTGTTGTTACCATGAAGAGTTTGCTTGAGTCTGGCGTTCATTTTGGCCACCAAGTAAAGCGTTGGGATCCCCGCATGTCAAAGTATATTTTTGGCTCGCGCAACGGAATCCACATCATCGACTTGCAGAAGACAATCGCTGCAATCAAAGAAAGCTACGAAGCGGTCCGCAAAATCGCGGCTTCGGGCAAATCAGTTCTTTTTGTCGGAACTAAAAAGCAGGCCCAGCAGGCTATCCAAAAGGAAGCCGAGCGCTGCGGACAGTTCTACGTGAACAACCGCTGGCTTGGCGGCATGCTCACAAACTTCTCTACAATCAAAAAATCATTGCAGCGCCTTAAGAAAATCGAAAAGATGGAAGTTGACGGAACTTTCGACAACCTCACAAAGAAAGAAGTTGCCGGCCTCCAGAAAGAAAAGGCCAAGCTTGAAAAGAACCTCGGCGGCATCAAAGAGATGAAGGAATTGCCGGGAGCCATCTTCGTAATCGACACCCACAAGGAAGCCATCGCCGTGGCCGAAGCCCGCCGCATGGGAATCCCAGTCGTGGCCGTCGTGGACACAAACTCAAACCCCGAAGGCATCGACTACCCCATTCCGGGCAACGACGACGCCATCCGCGCCATCACATTGTTCACTTCCATCATCGCCAACGCCGTTATGGAAGCCAACAACGAAGAAGGCCTCAAGATCATCGAGAACCTCGGCGACGAGGACGACGTCCAGACTGACGCCGCCGTAAAGCGCGAGGACGTCGAGATTGACGACTACTCAAACTACCAGCCCACAGAGGCTAAGGATGAGGACAAGGCCGACGAGGAAGATTCCGCCGACCAGATGGTCGACGAGGACAAGCTCTACAAATAATTTAAATTAACACAAGGAAAGTTATATGGAAATCAAAGCATCTGACGTAAAAGCCTTGCGCGAAGCCACAGGCGCGGGCCTTATGGACTGCAAGAAGGCCTTGACCGAAGCCAACGGCGACGCCAAAGAGGCCGAAAAAATTCTTAAGGAAAAGGGCTTGGCCGCTGTCGCCAAGCGCGCGGAGAGAGCCACATCAGAAGGCCGCGTTTTTGTTAGAACGCAGGACAAGAAGATCGCCCTCATCGAAGTGACATGCGAAACAGACTTCGTGGCCAACAACGCGGACTTCATCGCCGCCGGCGAAAAGCTTTTGGACATCACTTTCGCCAACGGCTACACTCAGGTTGAGCAGGCCCACAAGGACGTTCTGCTTGACTTGGCCACAAAGACTCGCGAGAACATGACTGTAGCAAAAGTAAACGTAATCAACGTTCCCGACAACGCCGTCGCCGAGACATACGTTCACTCCAACTTCAAGACAGCCAGCGCCGTCGTCGTGAAGGGCTCCACAGCCGACGTCGTAAAGCAGTTCGCGCACGACTGCTGCTTGCACTTGGCCGCCTTCACTCCGGCCTACATCTACCAGAAGGACGTTCCGCAGTCTTACATCGACGAGCAGACCGAAATCTTCAAGGGCCAGATGGACCAGGACGAAAAGATGGCCTCAAAGCCCCAGAACATTAAGGACAACATCCTTAAGAGCAAGGTCGCCAAGCACGTGGCCGAGATTTGCTTTGTCGACCAGATGTTCGTAAAGGACGACAAGGTTTCTGTAGCCAAGAAGCTTGAGGAAGTTTCCAAGGCCGCCGGAGCCACGCTTGAATTTGGCGAAATCGTGCTTGATGTATTAGGCAAATGAAGCAACTAAAACAAAATCGCGGCTTTGGCCGCGATTTTGTTTGTAATTTTATTAGGGGGAAAATATGGCAGAAAACGAAAGAATGGAAAAAACAATCGCGGCTCTCAAGGAGTCTTTTAACGGAATCAGGACAGGCCGCGCGTCCGCCTCAATTTTTGACAGGGTGCGGGTTGACTATTACGGACAAAAGTCTCCGCTCAACCAGGTGGCCACAGTTTCAATTCCAGAAGCGCGCTCGGTCATCATCAACCCCTTTGACAAATCTTTGATTACAGAAATCGAAAAGGCCATTTTGACGGCGGACTTGGGCCTCAATCCTTCCAACGACGGAAAGGTGATCCGCATCGCGATTCCGCCGCTAACCGCCGACCGCCGCAAGGAATTGATCAAGCAAGCCAAGGCCACCGCTGAAAATTCCCGCACTTCAATCCGCAACATCCGCCGCGACGGAAACGAAGACCTTAAGAAAAAGCAAAAGGCCGGCGAAATCACCGAAGACGACCTAAAGAAGATGACCGACGAATTGCAAAAGACGACGGACAAATTCATCGCCGAGATTGACTCAATCTACGCGGCCAAAGAAAAGGAAATAATGGAGTAAAGCCTTGGATTCCGCTTCTACCCTTCCCAAACACGTGGCGATCATCATGGACGGAAACGGCCGCTGGGCGCAACAACGCTCAAAGCCCAGGACCGCCGGCCACAAGGAAGGATTGGAAGCGGCCAAGCGAATAGTCCGCGCCGCCGCCGACTTGGGAATAAAGTACGTCACGCTCTACACCTTCAGCACCGAAAACTGGAAGCGGACGCAGGACGAAGTGGGCTACCTTATGGGCTTGATAAAGTCCCACCTGCGCGCGGAATTTGAATTTTACAAAGAAAACCAAATCCGAGTCGAGCATATAGGCGACTTGGCCGGCCTTCCCAAAGAAGTTCAAGATGAAATATTGAACGCGCGGGAAGACACAAAAAATTTCACAGGAACAACCTGCGTCTTGGCTATCAATTACGGAAGCCGGGACGAAATGGCGCGCGCGGCCAACAAGGCGCTCGCCGACGGAAAGAAAGAATTTAAAGAGGGCGACTTTAAAAATTACATGGACTTGCCCGAACTTCCCGACGTGGACTTGTTGATACGGACCGGCGGCGAAAAGCGCTTGTCAAACTTTTTGCTTTGGCAAGCCGCCTACGCGGAATTTATTTTTTCTGACACGCTTTGGCCGGATTATTCGGTCGAAGAATTTAAAAAAGACATTTTGGAATTTGAAAACAGAAACCGCCGTTTTGGCGGAGTGGAAAATAAAAGGGGCTCGATCGCGGAGGCGGCAAAATGAACAAATTGATTGCGAGGCTTATAATCTTTTTTGTAGGAGTGCCCCTGGTTTTGGCGCTTGTCTACCTGCCCTACGTCCGCCACTTGCCGCTGAACATCGTAATTTGCGGTTTCTCGGCCTTCGCCGCCTACGAGCTTTCGCTTATGTTCGGAACAAACGGCCAGACGTTGGCGCGGCCTCTTTTGATGGTCTTGACGCCCCTGGTTCCGCTGGCGGAATATTTGAACATAATTTTGGGACTCGACTATTTGTCGACGGTCGCGCTCGTGGCCGCTTCCTTTGTGATTTTTACGGTGGAAATTTTCACGGCAAAAGAATTCGCCATGTCAAACGCAAGGATCGCGCGCTCGCTGTGCGTGGTCTTTTACGCGGGATTTTTGCCTTCGTTCATAACAAGAATCAGCGGAATGGAACATTCGTTCTCAAGGCTCGTGACATTCTTGACAATCGTATTCATAAGCGACAGCGCGGCATGGCTTTTTGGAATGCTCTTCGGAAAGAACAACCGCGGCGTGGTTTTGGCAAGCCCCAACAAAAGCGCGGCGGGATTTTTCGGCGCCTTTTTGGGAAGCTTTGTGTTCGCGCTCTTAATGACAACGCTTGTCTTTAAAAAAGAATTTTCCGCCGGCGCTCTTGGCGCGAACTTTTTGGTCGCAAGAACCGCCGCGCTTTCCGTTTGCGTGTGCGCGGCCGCGATTGTCGGAGACCTTGCCGAAAGCGTCTTTAAGCGCAGCGCCGAAGTCAAGGACAGCGGAAACATAATTCTAGGCCGCGGCGGAGTTTTGGACAGCGTCGACTCAATCTATATGGCCGCGCCGATTTACTTTTTCTTGGCAAGCCTTTTGTTCAAATGAAAAAAATTCTTGTATTGGGAAGCACAGGCTCAATCGGAACAAGCGCCCTTGACTTGGCGCGCCGGCACCCCGACAAATTTTTGGTGGCCGGCCTTCAGGCAAATTCTTCAAAAGAAAAATTGGACGCGCTCGCGCAAGAATTCAAATCCCCCTCCACTCTCACAAGCGAGGACGGCCTTGACGGAATCGCGCGCCTCTTGGATGCGGCAAAGCCCGACATCGTTGTCAACGGAATCGCGGGCGCGGCCGGCCTCCTTCCTTCAAAGCTTGTCGTCGAGTGCGGAATCGACTTGGCGCTTGCCAACAAGGAAACTGTCGTGATGGCCTGGCCGCTCATAAAAGACTTGGCCGACAAAAGCGGCGCGCAAATCATTCCCGTTGACTCGGAGCATTCCGCCATATTCAATTTAATAAATTTTTGCGGAGCCAAAAACATCGCCGAGATTGTCATCACAGCCAGCGGCGGGCCTTTTAGAAATTATTCCCGCAAGCAATTGGAAACTGTCACCTTGGACGACGCGCTCAAGCACCCCACATGGAAGATGGGAAAAAAAATTACGGTTGACTCGGCGACATTGGCCAACAAAGGCCTTGAAGTCATCGAGGCCCGCCGCCTTTTTGACACAAGCGTCCAAAACATAAGCGTTGTGGTCCACCCCGAAAGCTTGATACATTCTTTGGTCAGGACAAGCGACGGAATCCTTTACGCGCAAATATCCGAGCCGGACATGCGCCATCCAATCATGGGCGCGCTTTGCTGGCCGGAATATGTTGAAAGCGGCTTGCAAAAATTTTCTTTGGCCGGCCGGAGCATGAGCTTTTACGAGCCAAGGCGCGACGACTTTCCCTTGCTGGGCTTGGCGGAAAGCGCGGCGGAAAAAGGCGGCTCGTACACAATCGCCTTCAACGCCGCCGACGAGGTTGCGGCCCACGCCTTTATAGACAAAAAAATCGGTTTTCTAAAAATCGCGGAGATTGTTCAAAAAACTTTGGCCGCGGATTGGTCGGCGGAGCCGCGCGACTTTAACGACGTTTTTGAGGCGGACAAAAAAGCCCGCTCGCTTTCGGAGGCCGCGCTTTGACTATAGTTTTGGGCCTTTTGATTCTAAGCTTTTTAGTTTTCTTTCACGAGCTGGGACACTTCGCCGCCGCCCGCCTTTTTGGGGTCAAGGTCGAGGCCTTTTCAATTTTCATGGGGCCGGTTCTCCTTCACAAAAAAATCGGCCAGACAGACTACAGGCTTTCGCTCCTTCCGATTGGCGGCTACTGTAAAATGAAGGGCGAGCAAGACTTTGCAAAGGCGGTGGAAGAAGGATTGGGCTACATTCCCGGCGAAGAAGATTCCCTTTACGGAACGCATCCAATAAAGCGCGCGCTCATAGGTTTTGCCGGCCCCTTCTTTAATTTGCTCTTTGTGTTCATCGCCTCAACGATTGTGGCCATGATGGGCTACACCTACTACACAAGAAGCGCCACTATAACAATTCCCGACGATCCAACTTTCACATCCCCCGCGCGCGAGGCCGGAATCAAAAGCGGCGACACGATCGTAAAAATCGCGGGCGTTGAGATAACTGACTTTTCGGACATTTACGAACAAGTGGCGCTGCGCGGCGACGAAGACGTTGCGGTGGAAGTCTTGCGCCCGGCGGAAAACGGAGGAGAGCCCGAGCGCATAGTCTTTACCGTCCACACGCTTTTGAACAAAAAGCAGGGGAACGGAATTTTAGGCGTGATGGCGAGCGGCGACACGATAGAAAAAAAAGTCGAGCCGCTTTGGCTGTTTCCCGCGATGGCGCGAGGACTTTTGGAAACAGCCAAGACGACAAAGCAAACGCTAAAAAGCATGGGAATACTTTTTAAGGGCGTTGAATTGACCAACGCGGTGTCCGGCCCAGCGCGCATTTCCAGCATGCTCGGCCAAAGCGCCAAGGAAGGATTTTCGGCGGGAATGAAAACCGGCTGGGTCGTTGTCCTTCAATTCATGTCGCTCATAAGCGTGTCGCTTTTTATAATGAACTTGCTGCCGATTCCAATTTTGGACGGCGGCTTGATTTTGTTCGCGCTCGTGGAGGCCGCGACAAAAAAGCGAATCCCGCCAAGAATTCAGTATAAAATCCAAGTGGCCGGCTTTGCGGTCATAATGGCGCTATTCGCGCTAGGACTAGGCGGCGACATAAAATATTTTATAGAAAAATTTGGAGGCTCAAAATGAAACGCGCTGTTACAATTAATTTTTGTCTTAAGGCCGCGGGCCTTTTTGCCGCGCTTTTTGTTTTTGGAGCCGCCGCATTTTCGCAACCAAGGTTTTCAAGCCAA
>CADBBB010000042.1 GCA_902792795.1 uncultured Spirochaetaceae bacterium
TTTTTACGGCTCTCCGATTATGGGCAGGCTGCCGGGCTTTTTTTTTTATTTAAAGGCTTGGAATGGTCGGAGGCCGAACCGTTTTTGTAAGCCTATGTGGCGCCGCGCCGCGTTATGGGCTTGCCACAGTTTCCGGCCCAAAACCTTTCGTTTGTTTTTCTTTCCTTCAATTGGCGCGTAAGTAGGCAGGGAGCGGCCTTTGCCGTTCGCGCCGATTGGTTCGGAAAAGTATGGCTGGAAAAATATTTTCGCCGTGATTGATTTTGCGAAGGCGGAGGCTGCCGGGCTTTTTTTTCTAGTTGACATACTTCTTTTTTTTTGTATAGTTCTTTTCAAGAAAACAAACTTGGAGTTTTTATGAAAAGACTGTTGCTTTTTGTTGTCGCGGCGTTTTTGTGCGCGTTTGCGTTCTGCAATGAAATTAAAGTGGACATTAATTCCTCAAAGGGGAACAAGACGAAGAGATGGATTTTTGTCTTGAACTACACTTCTAAGGCGATTCCGTATGAAGCTTATGGGCAAAAGGCGGACGGCGAGAATGTTTTTTTTGACAAGGGAATTTTTGTGCCAAACACCGCCAGCAAAGGCGTGTATAACTGCCAACTGTTGCCGAACGATTTTATAAACGAATACGACTCATTTAAAAGCGTGAGCCTCAAGCTTGACGGAGAGGCGACAAAAAGTTCATTCGAGTTTAAAAGCGGCGACTTGTACATAACGATAGAGCGCTTTAAATTTGATTCCGAAAAAGAGCCTTGCGCGGGGTCGTACGACGAGCGCAAGAATGTAATGACTTTTTCGCGCCCTTTGGATTCAAAGAAGGACAACGCGGACATTGTATTTTCTTGGCTTAAGGCCAACCAAGATTTTGTAAAAAAAGTTAAACGGGTTTCTCCAAATAAATTTGAATTTGACGTTCAGGGATTTTCCACAAAGGGCGGAATGAGCGCTTGGTTTTTTAAAGGCGCTGACGGACAAATATCTTTGAGCGAAGAAAACGACAAACTGCTGTTTTCTGTGGAAACAAAGCATTTTTATTATTCTTCATACGCGTCAAAAGTCGCGAGGGAACTTTTTGACGCGCTGGATTCCGAAGAATAGTTACTTTGTTTGCATCGTGTAGACGCCGTTCCATACTTGGGGAATGCCGTTTGCGATGAAGTCAGCGCAGCGCTTGGAGAAGGCAGCTCTGGATTCGTCCGGCTCTTACCGCGTCCGCCGTGGCGGCAGTTGGTTCGAAGGCGCCGACGACTGTTCTGTTGCTTGCCGGCACGTCGACAACTTCTTCAATGTCCCATACGGCCGTTTCGGCCTCCTGGGCTTCCGCGTGGTTCGCTCCGCTCAGTAGTCTCCGCCAGGACGCGTTAGGGATTGTAGCGCCTAGGGAGCGACGGCGAAGCCGGCAAAACGCGACAGTCGTCGCGTTTTGAGCGAGTCTCCGAGCGGCTGGGCCGCGAAGGTTGTGCCGAGCGCAGCGAGGCATGAGCCGCGCAAGACGGCGAAGCGCGCAAAGCCCGGCCCCGCGGGAGCGGGGAAACGCCCAAGACAAGCGCAACAAAAAGTAACAAAAACGCAACCGCAAGGTGTTTGCAAAAATGCCTCCGATGATGTAACATAAAAATCGTCAGGAGGCGGCATGAACTTTTCGGAAAAACTTCAGATTCTTAGAAAGAGCAAGGGACTTACGCAGGAGGCGCTTGCGGAAAAAATCAATGTGTCAAGGCAGGCGGTGGCAAAGTGGGAGGCGGGGCAGGCTTATCCCGACATTTCCAACTTGATTCAAATAAGCGACTTGATGAGCGTCACTGTTGATTACCTTGTTCGCGACGCGGACTGCATGGCGCGCCTTGACGCAAGCGGAGAGCCGGCAGACTTGAAGGAATTGATACAGTTCCGACTTGAAGCGAACGTGAACACCTACGCGGCTTTTATGAACGAGACCGATTCCAGCCGTTTGGACAGCCACGACTTTAGATACCAAAACGGCCCCTACACATACCACGACACTTACGTTGGCGGAGAGCGCTTTGCCGGCGAGGAGGCTGTTTGGAAAAACGGAAAGGCCGCGTACGCGATGAATTACCTTGGCCGCGTTTTGGACGAGCGCTTTAGCGGAAACTTTTTGAAGGAAGCCTTGCGCGCGGCCGACCAAAAAATGCCCTACCGAGGGCCGGAGTTTTACCAGGCCGGCGAGTATTCGTATAAGTGTTCGGTGAACGGAGACTTTTCTTGGTTCCAAGGCTATGAAGAAATTTTTTGCGGCGACCAAAAAGTTTACGAATGCTATTTTCACGGCGGCCTTGTGAGCTGAGCCGCCACATTCTGGACTTGCGAACGGCCTTTACGGGCTGCCGTTTCTTAGGCTTGCTAATGATTCGTGGGCTTGAAAAATTTTCATTATTACTATATAATGTAATAATTATTTTGCGGACGCGCAGGGCGCGCAAGCGTTTTTTCTTTGCGGACGCAGGGTGGGGAAAATATGGCAGCTCAAAAAGGAAAGGCCGCGGCAAAAGCGCCGGCCAAAAGCGTTTCTAAAAATTCCAGCGTAAAGAAGACGGCGGCAAAATCCGCTCCCGCAAAAAAGGCTCCGGCTTCAAAAGCCGCCGCAAAGCCAAGCGCCAAGGCTCCGGCAAAAGCCGCGGCCAAAGTTCCCGCAAAGGCGCCTGCGAAAGTTCCGCAAAAAGCCGCTCCCGCAAAAAGCGCCGCAGCTGCGGCCGCAAGCGCTCCCGCCGCAAAGGCCCCCAAAAATTACGACGAAAGCCAAATCAAGCACCTTGACGCGCTTGAGCACATCCGCCTTAGAAGCGGAATGTACATCGGCCGCTTGGGCGACGGCTCAAACCAAAACGACGGCATTTATGTTTTGCTAAAAGAAGTCATCGACAACTCGATTGACGAATTCATAATGGGCTTTGGAAAAAAAATCGACATCGCCGTAAAGGACAACCGCGTAAAGGTTCGCGACTACGGACGCGGCATTCCGCTTGGAAAAGTCGTTGACTGCGTGTCAGAAATAAACACAGGCGCCAAATACAACGACGACGTTTTCCAATTTTCGGTCGGAATGAACGGCGTCGGAACAAAAGCGGTCAACGCGCTTTCAAGTTATTTTAGAGTAGTGTCAGTCCGCGACGGAGAATGCGCCGAAGCGATTTTTGAAAAGGGAAAGTTGGTCAAGGAGCGCAAGGGCAAGCTCAAGGAAAAGCAAGCCAACGGAACTTTCTTTGAGTTCGTTCCCGACGAAGAAATTTTTGGCAAGTACACGTTCAACATGGAATTTGTCGAAAAGCGAATTTGGAATTACGCCTACTTGAACGAAGGCTTGACCCTCCGCTTGAACGGAAAGGAATACAAGAGCGACAACGGCTTGTTCGACTTGCTCAACAAAGAAATCGAGGACGCTTGCTTGTATCCGATTGGAAGCTATGTTGGAAAGCATATCAAGTTCGCGTGGACGCACACAAACGGTTACGGCGAAAACCACTTTAGCTTTGTCAACGGCCAGTACACCGCTGACGGCGGAACCCACCTCAACGCATTTAAAGAAGGCTTTGTAAAAGGCATAAACGATTTTTACCAAGAGTCTTTCCGCGCCGAAGACGTTCGCGAAGGAATGGCGAGCGCAGTTTTGGTCAAAGTCAAGGATCCGATTTTTGAAAGCCAAACAAAGAACAAGTTGGGCAACACCGACATCCGCCAATGGATCGTCGCAGAAGTTCAGTCCGGCTTGATTAACTGGCTGCACCACAATCCGCAGGCCGCCGACAAGATAAAAGAAAAAATTCAGACAAACGAAAAACTTCGCACCGAGCTTAGCGCGGTAAAGAGCAAGGCCAAGGAAGCGGCCAAGAAAATCAGCATACGCATTCCAAAGCTCAAGGACTGCAAGTTCCACGTTGACGACGGCCCCAAGGGCGAAAACTCAATGATATTCATCACCGAGGGAGACTCTGCGAGCGGCACTATGACGCACTCGCGCGACGCGAGCTACCAGGCGATTTTCTCTTTGCGCGGAAAGCCCGAGAACATGTACGGCAAAAAACAGAGCGACATTTACAAGAACGATGAGCTTTACCAATTGATGATGGCGCTCGGAATTGAAAACGACGTGGCCAACTTGAAGTACGGAAAAATCGTAATAGCGACCGACGCCGACAACGACGGCTACCACATCCGCAACTTGGTGATGACTTTCTTCCTTGGCTACTTTGAGGAATTGGTCACAAGCGGCCGCGTCTTTATTTTGGAAACGCCGCTCTTCCGCGTGCGCAACAAGAAGGAAAACATTTACTGCTATTCCGAGGACGAGCGCGACAAGGCGCAGGCCAAGCTTGGAAAGAGCGCGGAGACCAGCCGATTTAAAGGCTTGGGAGAAATCAACCCGACCGAGTTCCGCCAGTTCATAGAGCCGGAGACTATGCACCTTACGCCGGTAGAAATCAGCCAGCTTAAGATGGTTCCGAAACTTTTGGGCTTTTATATGGGAAAGAACACGCCGGAGCGCCGCGAGTTCATCGAAAAGCACTTGCTTTCTAACGCGGACATCGACGCTTAAGGTGGGAGTAATATGGCATTCATAAAAAATCTTTTTGACAAAAACTTTATCGAGTACGCGAGCTATGTAATCCGCGACCGCGCCATTCCCGATTTGGAAGACGGACTCAAGCCGGTTCAGCGCCGCATAATGCACACGCTCTTTAGAATGGACGACGGCCGCTTCCAAAAAGTGGCGAACGTTGTGGGCGAATGCATGAAGTACCACCCGCACGGAGACGCTTCGATTGGCGGCGCGCTCGTCGTTTTGGCCAACAAGGGCATTTTCATTGAAAAGCAAGGAAACTTCGGAAACATGTTCACCGGCGACGGCGCTTCCGCTCCCCGTTACATCGAATGCCGTGTTCACCCTTTGGCAAAAGAATTTTTGGTCACAAACCCGCATGTCACTCATTACATTCCCAACTATGACGGCCGTTCCACCGAGCCGGAAGTTTACCGCGCCAAGATTCCCGTCGCCTTGATTATCGGAGCGGAAGGAATCGCCGTCGGCATGAGCACAAAGATTTTGCCCTACAATCTTAAAGATGTCATCCAAGCCGAAATCAAGGCGCTCAAGGGACAGAGCTTTGAGCTTTATCCCGACGTTCCCACCGGCGGTTTGATTGACGTTTCCAACTACAACGACGGAAACGGAAAGATTGTCTCTCGCGCCAAGTTCGACATGAGCGACGACAAAAAAATCGTCATAACGGAATTGCCCGTGGACACGACCAGCGACGCGCTGCTCAACTCAATCGAAAACGCCTACCGCGCCGGAAAAATCAAGATTGGCGCGATTGACGACTTTACCACAGACCACTGCCAGATAGAAATAAAATTGCCGCGCGGCGTTTACGCCAAGGACGTTGAAAAAGCGCTCTACGCATACACCGACTGCGAAAAGTCTATTTCTTGCCAAATGCTCGTCATCAAGGACAATATGCCCACGGTGATGACGGCGACCGAAATCATAAAGTATTACGCAAAGAAACTTGTGGGCATCATAAAGGACGAGCTTGAATACGAGCGCGGCCAGTTGATGGAAGAGCTGCACCAGAGGACGATGGAGCGCATTTTCATTGAAGAGCGCATTTATAAAAAAATCGAGCAAATGAAAACCGCCGAGGCCGTGAACAAGGCGGTGATCGACGGCTTTAAGCCCTTCAAAAAAGAATTGATTCGCGACATCACCGAAGACGACGTGGAGCGCTTGCTCAAAATTCCTATCCGCCGCATCTCGCTTTTTGACATAAACAAAAACCGCGACGAGGTCGCCGCGATTAACGGACGCCTTAAGGAAATCGCGCGCCGCCTCAAGCATTTGACGGATTGCGCGGTGGAATACCTTAACGGAATGTTGGACAAGTTCAAGCCGGAGGAATTGGAGCGCCACACGCAAATCGCCAAGTTTAGCGCCGTAGACGTAAAGACAGTCGTCAAGCGCGACACTCCGCTTAGATACGACGAAAAGGGCTACATCGGAATAGGCGTTTCGGGCGGCGCGGAAGTTTTGCGCGTCACTCCCTACGACAGAATTTTTGTAATGCGAAAAAGCGGCATCTACACGGTTTGCGACGTTCCGCAAAAACTTTTTGTGGACCTTGGAATGGTTTACGTCAACTACGCCGAAAAGGAAATCATAAACGACGTTTTGTTCACGGCGATTTACCGCGATCCAAAAACCAAGCAGTGCTACATAAAACGATGCCGCGTTCCCAGCTGGATAATGAACCGTGACTACTTTATCGCGCCCGACGGAATGGAAGTCTTGCACGTGGACACGCGAAAGAATTTTAAGTTTACCCTTCATTACGCCAAGAAGGCGCGCGCCAAGGTTCTTAAAGAAAACTTCAAGACTAACGATTACATCGAGCGCGGCCTCAAGGCGCAGGGCTTCAAACTTTCCACAAAGGAAGTTGAGAGCGTCGAGGTTGAAAAGGCCGAGGAAAAATTGTAGGCTGTAATTTATGGAAGAAAACGAAAAAGTTTTGGGCGTCAAAAACGCGGGCGAAAAGCGGAACGTATTCTTGTTGGCAAAAGACTTTAGCCGCTCCACAAGGTTCGCCATGCCGCGCGCGGTTTTTATGCTTATGATTTTTTGCTTTTTGTGCGCCTTTTTTTCTTCGCTGATGACCGGCTTGGCATTGAGCCTTTCTTCTGTTGTGGCTGGAGTGGCCGGCGGCGCGCGGGTTTCCGCCTTGGCGTTTTTGCTGGTGGAATTTTTTTCGCTCGCCTTTATCTTTGTCATGCATTACGGACTTTTTTTGTGCAATCTGCGCTTTGTCCGCAACCAGCCTGTGGCGCTGAGCTTTTTGTTCGCCGGCCTTAGGCAGCGCAAGGCAAGGAGGGGAGCGGCGTTTTTCATCGTTCCGATGATTTTGTGCATGCTGCTTTTTGCCTTCATCACAAATCAAGTTGAATTTTTCGCCTTGCCGCAAGTTGACACTCCGGACGCGCTTTTGGATTTTATCAAGAACAATCCTGACAGCATGAAAAAATTCTTGTCATGCTTTGTCTTGTTTTTGCTTTTGGCCTTTGTCTTGTATTTTCCTTTTGCCTTTGTTTGGTCTTTTGTATACGACAAGGCAAGGCAAGGCTTTGGCAAGTCGCTTTTGCAAGGCCTCAAATTTTTCGCCGCGCGTCCCTTTCATTTTTTTGCTTTTGAAACGGCGTGCCATTTTAGGAAATTTTTTTGGATAGCGGCGTTTGACGCGCTCCGAGTGTTCATATTCAAGAAAAACACTGACAGCGCGATGATTTATTCGTTCGGCTCTTTGGCGAGCTTCGCTTCGTTCGCGCTCTCTTTTTACACCGCCGCGTCGGTCATTCTTTCCATTCAGTTTTATTACGACAAGTTCAGCGATGAAAATTCTAAAGAACAAGGTTGAGGCCGAGACAATCGTAAAGGGTTCGCGCTTTTTGGCGGAAGCGATTCCATGCCAAAAACAGGAAGAAGCCCGCGCGATTTTAAAGGCCCAAAAAGAAAAGTACGCCGACGCGACCCATGTTGTCCACGCCTTTGTTTTGGGAAAGGCGGGCGAAGTTATGGGAATGAGCGACGACGGTGAGCCTGGCGGAACTGCCGGCCGTCCTGTCCTTGACGTGTTGAAGGGGAGCGGCGCCACTGACATAATGCTGACCGTCACGCGCTGGTTTGGCGGAACACTTTTGGGAACCGGCGGACTTGTAAAGGCTTACGGCGGCGCCGCCAAGGAGCTTTTATCGCAATGCCAAGAATCCGGCGCGCTTGAGGAATATGTTCCCAAAAAAGAATTTTCCTTTGAATGCGACTACGCGCTTTATAAAAGCGTCAAGCGCGCCTTTGAGGAATTTTCGATAGACGGCCTAAGCGAAGGGTACACCGACAAGGTCAAGGCGAGCGGAAAAGTTCCGCAAGACCAATACGATGCCCTTGCCGTCCGCCTTAAAGATTTGTCAAAAGGAGCGATTTCTCTATGAGCAAGTTTAGAAACCAACACATGAAAATTTCTTGGGAAGCGCTCGCCGGGGAACGGTCGGACCAACCCGCGGCCAACGCAAGCCTTTCTGAAAAATCCGCGCTTGTCGGAAGAATTGGCCTTATGATGCTTAGCGTCGGAGCTGGAGCCTTTCGCGTTCGCGCCGCGATGAACAAGGCCAGCCGCGCGATGGGAATCGTTTGCGCCGCCGACATCGGGCTTGTTTCAATAGAATACACTTGCTTTTGCGGAAGCGAAAGTTTTTCAAACGCGATTTCGCTGAGCAGAACCGGAGTGAACACCGACCGCCTCAACCATTTGCGCGCTTTTGTGGATGAGTTTGAACGGATGTCCGACTGCGTTTCGGTTCAAGGCGCGTTCAAGGCCCTGGACGAAATCGAAAACGCCGTTCCCCATTACTCGGCTCCACTCCTAGGACTGGCGGCGGCGGCGGCTTGCGCGGCCTTCACTTTTTTGCTTGGCGGAGGAATTGTGGAAATGACCTGCGCTTTTTTTGGCGCGGGAATCGGAAACTTTGTCCGAAAAAAGCTTCTTGACCGTCACATCACTCTTTTTGCCAACGTTGCCCTTGGAGTCGCCGCCGCCTGCTTGGTTTACATTGGCCTTGAAAATCTTGCGGAGGCGTTTTTTGGCGTTTCGCGCAGCCACCAAGCCGGATACATTTGCGCGATGCTTTTTGTGATTCCCGGCTTTCCGCTGATTACCGGCGGCCTTGACTTGGCCAAGCTGGATTTGCGAAGCGGCGCCGAGCGAATCCTGTACGCGCTTTTGATTGTTTTTGTGGCAACGATAACCGGCTGGCTTTGCGCCTACGCCTTTGATTTTTGGCCCGCCCAATTCGTTCCTGTAAATATTTCGCCCGCGCTAAAAATTGCCTTGCGCTTGGCGGCGAGTTTTTGCGGCGTGTTCGGCTTTTCGATAATGTTCAACAGCTCGCCCAGAATGGCGGCGACCGCCGGCCTTATTGGAATGGCCGCCAACGTTTTTCGCCTTGAGCTTTTGGACTATACAAAGATTCCTTTTTCGGTGGCGGCGTTTTTGGCCTCTCTTTTGGCCGGCCTCTTTGCTTCGGCGACCAAAAGAATCACGGGCTATCCGCGCCTTACGATTACGGTGCCCTCAATTGTGATTATGGTGCCGGGTCTTTTTATGTACCGGGGAATCTACTTTTTGGCCTTGGAAAAAGTTTCGGAAGGCTCTTTGTGGCTTTTAAAGGCCGCGCTTACGGTGGCCGCGCTTTCGCTTGGCCTTGTGGCGGCGCGCGTTTTGACCGATGAGAATTTCCGCAAGAACAGTTGAACAAAAGACCTGATTTGCGGTATAATCTTCGAACTATTCTAAAACTTTTCGAGGTTTAATTATGGTTCTTTTTGGAGGACTTCTTTCCATCAAGGCAATCGTATTCCTTACGTTCAGCGTTTTTGCAATCGCGGCGGTCGGATACTTGCTTGGCCGCATCACAATCAACGGCGTTTCTTTGGGAACTGCGGGCGTTTTCATCATCGCCCTCTTGTTCGGAGCTTTTTTCTACACGCCGCTTGGAAACCAGCTTGTAGTCTCGGTGACGAGCGCCAACTTGAGCGAGGTCTTGCACACTAGCTACGTTTCGGGCGCGCTTAAGATTGTCGAGAACATCGGCCTTGTGCTTTTTGTAACTAGCGTAGGCTTTATCGCCGGCCCCAGTTTTTTTGGAGACCTAAAGAAAAACTTTAAGTCTTACATTCTTTTGGGCTTGCTCATCATCGCCGTTGGCGGCATCGCTTGCGCCGCTTGCTGCGTTTTTGACATCAGGGTTTTTGGCCGCGACAAGGAGGAAGTCGGCGCCATGTTGGTTGGCTTGCTTTCCGGCTCGCTCACTTCTACGCCGGCGTTCTCAGCCGCAAAGGCCACGGTAATCGATTCCGCCAAATACACCGCCGACCAGCTTGAGTCCATCGTCGCCGTAGGCCACGGAATCGCCTACTTGTTCGGCGTAATTGGCGTTGTTCTCTTTGTTCAGCTTGTTCCCAAATTTGTCGGAGCCGACATGGACGTCGAGCGCTCAAAGCTTTCAGAGTCCGCTCCCGAAGCGCCCTGCAAGTTGAACGGCAAGGAAATGGAGATTGACGTTTTTGGCTTTGGCATTTTCTCCATCGTGGCCATTTTGGGAATCTTCATCGGCTCAATTAAAGTCGGAAACTTCTCGCTGACAACGACAGGCGGCTGCTTGATTTTGGCCTTGGTCTTTGGCCACTTCCAAAAGTTTGGAAACATCTCGGTGACTCCGCACGAGTCAACGCTCAAAGTTTTCCGCGAGCTTGGCCTTATGTTCTTCTTGATGGGCGCGGGCGTCGCGGGCGGAGCCAGCTTTGTGCGCTACTTTGAATGGGTTTACTTCATCTACGGAATCATCATGACATTGGTTCCGATGATCGCGGGCTTCTTCTTTGCCAAGTTCGTCCTTAAGTTGAACTTGCTCAACAACCTTGGCTCAATCTGCGGCGGCATGACTTCAACTCCTGCCTTGGGAACTTTGATTTCCACAGCCGGAACGGAAAAAGTCGCGGGCGCCTACGCTTCGACATACCCAATCGCCTTGGTTGCGGTTGTAGTCGTTTCTCAAGTTTTGATTATTATCTTTAGATAGAACGCGGCATTGCCGTTGGAATTTTATTTAAAGCCTAAAACGCTCCGCAAGTCGCGGGGCGTTTTTTTTTACAAGATGAACTTTTTGATTTGCTCCGGCTTGTCGGCAAAAAAATCGGCGCCGGCGGTTTCCAACTCTTCGCGCGAGCCGTAGCCGTAAAGAACTCCGACGCTTGCTATTCCCGCTCCCTTGGCGCCTTCAATGTCAAACTTGCGGTCGCCAATCATGACTGCGTCTTCTTTGCGGAACGAAGAAAGCGCCAGGGCCCTTTCTATCAAAACAGTCTTGCTTGGAGAAAGCATCTCGCGGCCGGGGCCGACAATCGCGTCAAAGAAGCGCGTTAGGCCAACATGCTCCACGACACGTTCCGCCATTTCTTGCGGTTTTGATGTCACCACCATAAGAGACACGTCCGCGTCTTTTAGCGCCATAAGCGCGTCCGGGATTCCCTCGTAAACTGGGGCGTTTTTGTATTCCTCTTTTTCGTAGACTTCGCGGTAAAGGCGGACCGCCTCTTCGCCGGCCGCTCCTGTCAAGCCGTAAAATTCAGAGAAAGAAACGTAAAGGGGAGGGCCTATAAAGCGCTTGAGCTTTTTTTCGTCCGCCTCGTAAATGCCCATTTTTGAAAGCGCGTATTTTGCCGACGCCAAAATCCCAAACTCAGATTGCGTCAGCGTTCCGTCCAAGTCAAACAAAACTAATTTGTACATGCGATTATTATAGCGCAAGTCCCGTGGCAATGAAAGAGCGGCTCCCAATCACGCGGCGCCATTGCGAAACCGATCGATATCGTCGCTACACGCTGTTTGCGCTTTATATGTGTTATGCGATTTTTATGCAAATAATAATAATTCTTTAGGAGCAGATTGAGCTTTTAATTCTTTTAAATTTTGCAAGCTTAAGACTGCGCCGAATTCTTGGAAAACATTTTCAAAACAAATTATATTGTTTCCCCAATAAACCATTGCACATGCCATTGGAGCGCCTTTATTTTCAGTGCTTCCATTTACCAAAAAACGAAGCCTTGTGTCATATAAAAAACAAACTGCATCTGCTTCACCAAAAATGTACTGCTTCCAATGTGTTGTATTTGTTGCAACAGGAATAAGAGCGATAATTTCCGCTCCGTATATCTTATGGGAATATGCGCATTTTGAAAGCCAATCTTTTATTGTAGTTCCTCGATTCCTGTCGGCTCCGTAAGGTGGATTTATATATATAGTCTTAAAATTCCATTCTTTATGAAGCCCATCTGTTTCTGGTAAAAGAAATTCTGTTTCGGCATGAACAATAGAATCTTTGTTAGAACATGGATCAAGTTCTATCTCTCCGCCAAAAACTCTTTTTACGGCATCTACATATTTTGGAGGCGTACACCAATGCTGCGACTGAGAATTAACGCTTCGACCTGCAAAATCTGTTATCGCTTTATTTGTTTCCATACACCTTCCTCCAATCCTTTTTTGATAAAATCGATAATTCTTTCTTTAAATCTGTAAGAGACTTCCGTTTAGGTGAAATGATATTGAACCAACTTTCAATTTTAGGCAAATTGTCGGAAAAATATTCACAAAGCGCAATGTCACTATCATAATCCATTTTTACTTTTGTGAAAACATTTCTCTTTTTATCTGTCGAATAACTTTTTTGAAAAGCCGTTTTTATTGAGGCATATTTTTTATTTGGAGAAATCAGTAAATCTGTTATAAATTCAGAAATACCCTTGTCGGTTAAGAATAAAAGCCAATCATATGATTGAGCAAGAACTTTAAGTTCTTTGTTAGGATTTTCAGAGGTAAACCAGTTTCCATGATTGCTTACAACACCGACTGTAAGTATGAAATTTTCAAGTAATGCTTTTTCGTTTGAATCGATGACTTTTGAAAGCAAAGTATAATAATCGTCCACAATATAGTCAGATTCTGATTTTTGCAAGAAACCTGCCAAGGTGCCGTCTGATTTTCTGATTCTTTGGAGAGCTGAAACAGTACGCGCAACATAAGAGCCTTGCTTTGCTTTTTCTATTGTTTGAGGACCTTTTTTTGCCCCCTCTTCAACTCCGACTCTTTTACATTCAAACATTGCAAAAGGTTTTGCATACAGATTATATACACTGTATGAGTTAATTTTTGTATTTATATAAGCATTTACAACACTTTTCTCATTAGACAATAATGTACATGCATTCCTAACAACCTTATCTTTATCAATGAGCATTACAGATTTTTGCTTTGAATCTAAATTTTGAAGTTGCAGCTTTTTTATTATGGAAGAGCCACTTATTGGAATATCATTTGGATTATATTTTACATCAGCAATTTTATTATTGCCGTGAAGAGTAAACTCAACATTATGAGTAATATCACTATTTGCAAATTCTGGCAAAGGTCTTTCTATTGCTGCAAAGGTATCCAAATTCCATGATTTTATAAGATAATATGTGATTATTTCAAGAAAAGTTCCCAAGGCTCGACCGGCGGCCTTTTTCTTGTCACTCGTGTAATTAAAAACATTATCTGCCAAAAGATTCTGCAATTTATCTACTGATTCGTAACTCATGGATAAAAGTATAGCATTTTCTTTATCTTTTTTCTATAACCAGAGCCCCAGTGCGGAGGAACGCGCGGGAGCGTTTTGCGCAGCAAGAACGCGACCAGTGAAATAGAACGACAATGAAAACAGCATAAAAAAAAGGCTCCGCGAACGGAGCCTTTTTTTAGGTTAGTTCAAACCTTAGCAGTTATCCGCCGCGCGTTGCGCGTCGGGCTCTGCAAGGAAATTATTTACATTGCCGCTCTCGCGGCATTCGGGTCGCTGAAGTATTTGATTGTGAGGACCCGTCCGAGAAAACGCGAGCAGTGCGGAGCGTTTTTACCGGACTAATCGAAAGAACAATTAAGTACTTCAAAAAAAAGCCTCTGGAATTAACCAGAGGCCCTTTGTCTTACTCAGATGTCAAAAACAAGTTAGCAGTTCTCAGAGAAGTATTTGATAGTTCTTACCATCTGTGATGTGTAAGAGTTTTCATTGTCGTACCAAGAAACAACTTCAACCTGATATGTGTCGTCGTCAATCTTAGAAACCATTGTCTGAGTGGCGTCGAAGAGTGAGCCGTAGCGCATTCCGATGATGTCGCTAGAAACGATTTCGTCCTCGTTGTAGCCGAATGACTCAGTGGCGGCGGCCTTCATGGCGGCGTTGATAGATTCCTTTGTAACGTCCTTGCCCTTAACTACGGCGAACAACAAAGTTGTTGAGCCTGTGGGTGTCGGAACGCGCTGGGCAGAACCAATCAATTTTCCGTTCAACTCGGGGATTACAAGACCGATGGCCTTGGCGGCTCCTGTGCTGTTGGGAACGATGTTCTGGGCGCCGGCGCGTGAGCGGCGGAGGTCGCCCTTGCGCTGCGGTCCGTCCAAAATCATCTGGTCGCCGGTGTAGGCGTGGATTGTAGACATGATTCCAGACTGGATCGGGTACTTGTCGTTAAGAGCCTTGGCCATCGGGGCCAAGCAGTTTGTTGTGCAAGACGCGGCGGAGATGATGTTGTCGTTCTTTGTCAAAGTCTTGTGGTTTACGTTGAATACGATTGTGGGAAGGTCGTTTCCGGCAGGAGCTGAAATTACAACCTTGCGGGCGCCGGCCTTGATGTGGGCTTCTGACTTTTCCTTAGATGTGTAGAAACCTGTGCACTCAAGAACAACGTCAACCTTGTTGGCCGCCCAGGGGCAGTTTGCCGCGTCTTTCTCGGCGTAAATCTTGATTTCCTTTCCGTCAACGATGATTGAGTCGTCGGTGGCTGAAACTGTGTGCTTTCCTTCGCCAATCTTTCCGCAGAAACCGCCCTGCGCTGTGTCATACTTCAAAAGGTGGGCGAGCATCTTGGGGCTTGTGAGGTCGTTGATAGCGACTACTTCGTAACCTTTCGCGTCAAACATCTGGCGGAAAGCCAAACGGCCAATGCGGCCGAAACCATTGATAGCAACTCTAACGTCTGCCATATTGCATCTCCTAAAAAGAATTCTTTGCCATAGAGTATAGCGTTTTTGCGGAACTTGCGCAAGCGGTGGAGGGGAATGGGGGCGGGAAAAACGGCTTTTTTCCGCAATTGACACATTCCCCCCAAAAGCCTACAATGGGCTTCTATGATTAATGAAGAAAAAGTCAGGCAGGCGGTCTCCCTTTTTTTGGAAGGAATCGGAGAAGACCCCAAGCGCGAAGGCCTAAAGGAAACGCCGGAGCGCGTGGCGCGGGCCTGCAAGGAAATATTCGGCGGCTACGAGCGGGATCCAAAGGAAATCCTTTTAAAGCGCTTTGACTCCGGCGCGAGCGGCCTTGTGATAGAAAAAGACATTCCGTTTTATTCCATGTGCGAGCACCATTTGCTGCCCTTCTTTGGAAAAGTCGCCGTGGGCTATGTTCCCAACGGAAAGGTGGTTGGCCTTTCCAAGCTTGTCCGCTTGGTCAACGTTTACGCCCGCCGCGCGCAAATTCAGGAAAACATGACCGAGCAAATAGCCGACGCGCTGGCCAAAAATTTGGACGCAAAGGGCGTCATTGTCTATGTCCAAGCCGAGCACCTTTGCATGTCGATGCGCGGGGTGGGGCGGCCGGGCGTCCAAACTTCTACGCTGGCGGCGAGGGGTTGCATGGAAGGCGACGCCGCATTGCGAGAAAGTTTTTTTGAGCGAATCAAGCTATGAAACTTGTCCTTTACATGGCCGTTTCGATTGACGGAATCGCGGCGCTTGACAAAAATCGCGGAATCGAAGAATACGGCTCTAAGGAAGACCACGACTTTTTTATAGGCGAGTCCAAAAAATGCGACGCGGTCATCATGGGAAAGAACACGGCGCTCGGCTGCAAAATTTCCGGCGTTCCAAACATAGTGTTGACCCATTCCGCGCCGCGCGATTTAGGTCTTGCGAACGATTCTGGCGACGGGCGCGTTTATCTTTGCGGCCCGGCGGAAGAGGTTTACAAAAAAGTCGCGGAGATGGGCTTTAAAAAAGTCGCGCTCTTGGGCGGCCCCGCCACAAACCTAAACTTTTTGCGCGCGGGCCTTGTGGACGAAATCTTTTTGACGGTGGAGCCGGTGACGATTGGCCGCGGCATCCATTTTTTGAACGAGCCGCTTGTCACCAACTGGACGCTGGCCGACACGCAGGTCTTGAACAAGCGCGGAACTATAGTTTTGCATTATGTAGCGTCCTTAGGACGCGGCGAGACCGCTCGAAACAACGATTGAGGTTTTGCGTAAGAAGTTACGAGCGGAGCATTATATTAAGAATGAATAGAAGAAAACCGCGCCTGTCGCCTTTAGTTTTTTTTGCCGTTCTCCTTTTGGGCGCGCTCCTCGCTTCGTGCGTGTCGGGCGGAAGTAAAGACGCTGCTGGCGGGGCGCGCGCGCGCCCTTATGGACGGCTGCGACTTTATCGTCGACGAATGCGAGCGCCTTGGCTTCAACGCGATTTTTTTTCAAGTCAGGCCTTCCTGCGACGCGCTTTACAATTCAAAATATTTTCCGTGGAGCGCCTGGCTCACAGGCCAGGAAGGCCGCGCGCCCCAAGACGGCTTTGACCCGCTTTCCTACATTTGTAAAGCCGCCCGCAAAAAGAACATCGCGCTCCACGCTTGGATAAACCCCTATCGCATAAAGGCCAAAAAAGGCCAAACCTTGGCCGACGTTCTTAAAAACCGGCCCGCTCTCAAGCCATTAAAAAAATTCATCCTTCCTTGTTCCGACGGAAATTTTTACCTTGATCCCGGAGAGCCCCGCGTCCGCTCGCTCATAGAAAAAGGCGCCAAGGAAATTTTGCAAAACTACGACGTGGCGGGCCTTCACCTTGACGACTACTTTTATCCGCAAGCGGGAATCGACGATTCCGCCTCATACAAAAAATACGGCGCGGGCGAAAGTTTGGACGACTTTAGAAGGAAGAGCGTAAACGCCTTGATAAAGTCTCTTTGCGCGCTTGTTCACGCCCAAAAAAAAGAAGCCTTGTTCGGCGTGTCTCCGTTTGGAATTTGGGGAAACAAGGGCGCCAAAAATCCTTGCGGCTCCGACACTCGCGGAACTGAATCCTACTCCGCGCACTACGCGGACTCAATCGAATGGATAAAAAACGGCTGGCTGGACTACATCGTTCCGCAAATTTACTGGGAACGGGGCCACAAGGCCGCCGACTATGACGCTCTTGTCCGCTGGTGGAACGAAGCGGTTGCGGAAAGCGAAGTTGCGCTATACATAGGAATGGCGGACTACAAGGCGGCCGCCGCTTTGGGAGACCCAAAAAGCCCTTGGCGCGACGGCGCGGAAATTTTGGAGCAGATGGAACTCAACGCGGAGCTGGAAAACGTTGCGGGAGAAATTCACTTTGACTTTGGCTCTGCGGAAAAACTTGCAAATTATGGACTTATGCTATATAATTGAAAGATATGGCAAAAATCACCGTTGACGCCACGCGCGAAAGCATCGCTCAAGTCGCCGCCTTTGTTGAAGGCGAGCTTGAAAAACTTTCTTGTCCTTTTAAAACTGTGGCGCAAATAAACATCGCCGTTGACGAATTGTATTCCAACATTGTGAACTACGCCTATGGCGGCGGCGCCGGGCAGGCCAGCGTGACCGTGCAAGGCCTAGACGCAAATTCCGTGAGCGTGACCTTTGAGGATTCCGGAGTTCCCTACGACCCTTTGGCAAAGCCCGACCCTGACACTACCCTTGGCGCCGAGGAACGTAAAATTGGCGGCCTAGGAATTTTCATAGTCAAGAAAACGATGGATTCGATGGACTATAAATACGAGGACAATAAAAACGTTCTTACAATAGTGAAAAAGTGGTGAAAAATTATGGAAGATTTTAAAGACCTTGCGGAACGCCAGCATAACGAAGAGTATTTTTATGTTCACGGAAAAGACATTTATTCCACGCAAAGCCTTTTGGCGGCGCTGGGAATAAAGCAAGAAGACACGGTTTACAAAAATTCTTCCAACGACTTTGTCCGCTGGCCCTTTAGCGCCGCCGACTTTTTTGAGGCCGTTTCTTCC
>CADBBB010000043.1 GCA_902792795.1 uncultured Spirochaetaceae bacterium
TTTCGGGAAATACCTTTCGCCTGATAAAAAAATCGACAGCTCAAAGCTTACCAATGGAATTTTTTCAACGACAGTTTCCCGCTATCCTTTGGCCGTTCCTGTCAAGCTGGAAGCGTTTCCGCCGGACGGAGCGTCATATACGCTGGCTTCGTTCAACCACATCGGAGGCGAAATCACAGTTCCCTACGCGGTGCCGCACGGAACGACGCTCGCCCTCAGCGTCTTGAACCAAGAGAAGGAGCGGCTCACCGTTCAGTAAAGATGCATAGTCCAAAAATTTGCCTGACCCTCACAGGAAAAACGATAAAAGAAAATTTGGAGTTGGTTCGCCGCTACAGGCCTTATGTTGACTTGTTGGAATTGCGCGCCGACTTTCTTGACGAAGACGAAAGCCTTCATGTGCGAAAATTTCCTGAGCTGGCAAGAATGCCTTGCATACTTACAATTCGCCGCCGCGTTGACGGCGGAAAATTTGTCGCCGGCGAAAGTTCCCGCACTATGCTGTTCGCCCGCGCGATGGCCTTTGCCGACGACCAAAATCCAGAGCGCAATTTCCAGTACGTGGACTTTGAGGAAGACTTTCATGTTCCCAGCCTGCAGGACGCGGCGCTGGCGTTCGGCACAAAAATAATCCGTAGCTTCCACAGCATGAACGAGCCTGTCCACGACATCATAAAGCGCTGCGACTCGATGCGAAAGACCGGCTACGAAATTCCAAAAATCGCCTTCATGCCCAAGACTTTGGACGACGTGAAAAATCTTTTTTACGAAACCCGCGACTTTACCAAATACGAGCACATTCTTTGCGCGATGGGGCCGATGGGAATCGCCACAAGGATCTTGGCTTACAGAACCCATTCGTTTTTGACATACACTTCCGTTCCGTCCGCCGACAACGAGCTGAACACAATCGGGCACATCGATCCGATTACGATGAACCAAGTCTACCACTTTAAGGACTTGAACGAAAAGACGAACATTTTTGGAATCACCGGCTGGCCGCTTTTAAAGACAGACAGCCCCGCCTTGCACAACCAAGGCTACGTGAACCATTTTATGAATTCAGTTTACATTCCGATTCCGTCGGAAGACATACACCAGGCGATTGAGCTTGCCAACGAAATTGGCGCGCGCGGCCTTTCTGTCACCGTTCCCCATAAGGAAACTGTGTTGCAGGAATTGTACGAAAGCGACGAGCGCGTCAAGGAAATTTCCGCGTCCAACACGATTTTGCGCAAGAACGACAAGTGGTGCGGCTACAACACCGACTGTTCGGGCTTTTCGCGCGCGCTCTTGGAGTTCACCGGCTTTAAAAATTTGAAGCATAAAAAAATCGCGATTATCGGAGCGGGCGGAGCCAGCCGCGCGATCGCATACGCGGTCAAGCAGCTTGGCGGAAAAGCCTGCGTCTTTAACCGCACGCCCTTGCGCGCGCAGGCGGTGGCCGACATGTTCGGCTTTGAGCACGCGCTCTTGGCCGCGGACTCCATTCCCCTGATAGAAAAATATTCCGACATAATAATCCAGACAACTTCCGTCGGAATGAATTCCACCGAAGCCAGCAACTCGCAGAACGATCCGCTTTCATTTTACCGCTGGACCGGAAACGAAATTTTGTTCGACATAATTTACACGCCCAAGGTCACTCCGATTATGGAACGGGCCAAGGAGGCGGGCTGCAAGGTTTGCAACGGCGAGGCGATGTTGAAGTACCAAGGCTACGAGCAGTTTAAAATATTTACCGGAGTCGATTATGAAGAAACTAAGTCAGAGTGAGCAAAAGGAACTTGTCGCGCGGACTGCGATTGACACGCTCATCGAGCAGAAAAAAATTTTTAGCGGAATGAAAATAGGCCTGGGGACCGGCTCCACCGCCATGCCCGCCGTGCGCCGTCTTGCCGAGCGTATCGCCGACGGAACTTTGCGCGACGTAAAGGCCGTGGTCACCAGCTTCCAAACTCAGTTGGCTTGCGAGGATTACGGCATTCCCGTTTACTCTTTGAACGACAAGGCCATCGGCGGAAAGCTTGATTTGGCCATTGACGGCGCGGACGAAATCGCGCCCGACAAGTCCGTCATTAAGGGCGGCGGCGCGGCGCTCCTTAGAGAAAAGATTGTCGAATACAACGCCAAGACATTTGTAGTCATCGGAGACTCTTCAAAGGCCGTCAAGTCTTTGGGAACAAAGTTCCCCTTACCGGTTGAAATTATCGCCGACGCGCGCGTTCCCGTCCAAAAGGCTTTGGAAAAACTTGGCGCAAAATGCGTTCTCCGCGAGGGAGTGAAAAAGGCCGGCCCTGTCATCACCGACAACGGAAACCAAATTCTTGACGTTTTGTGGCAAAAGCCGGTCGACCCAAAAGTTATGGAAAGGAAAATCAATTCGATTGTGGGCGTAGTGGAAAACGGCTTCTTTACCAAAAATCGGCCCATCGTTTTTGTGGCGCAAGAAGACGGCCGTGTTCGCTCCCTTTGACGAAAGCAAGGCGCGCCAAGTTTGCCTAAAAATGATGGAGGACTTGGAGCGCCAAAAATGCGCCTGGACAGGAATGTTCGGCGCGTTGGTTTGCCAAGACCAAGCCGGAAACGAAGTTGTACTCCGCGCCTTTGGCGGCTCTTACCAAGGCGCTTGGAACCGCGAGGGCTGGGCGCCCCCGCTCTTTGACGAAGAAAAATACAAGGCCGCCATTCTTCCCAACGACAAAAAAATTCACGAGCTTAGCGTCGCTCCCCCAAACGAAACGCTAGAACAAAAGGCCGCCCGCGACAAAGAGCGCCTTTTTCTTTGCAACCAAACGCTCCAAAAAATTTATTCACTTTACAGATTTTGTTGCTTTGACCAAAAATGGCGGACCTTTAGCGACATTTCGCGCCAAAAACTTTTGCCCACCGGAACCGGCGACTGCTCGGCTCCAAAACTTTTGAGCCAAGCCTTTAGCCTTGGCCTCTTGCCTGTAAGCCTCGCCGAATTTTACTGGGGAAAGCCGAACAGCCGCCTTGTTCCAAAAACTTTTTATCCGCCCTGCGACGAAAAGTGCGCGCTGATACTGCCCGCGATTTTGGGACTAAAAATAGTTTACCGCGACCAAAATATTTTGGTCGTCGAAAAGCCCAGCGGCCTTTTGTCAGTTCCGGGCCGCGGGCCGGACAAGCAGGATTGCGTCGTCACGCGGGCGCGCCGCCTTTTTCCGCAAATGATAGAGCAGCCCAGCGTCCACCGCCTGGACATGGACACAAGCGGCCTTATGGTTTTGGCCTTTGACGAGGCGAGCCACCGCGCGCTCAACGCGCAGTTTGAAAATCGCTTGGTGCGCAAAAAATATATGGCCGTTTTGGACGGCGTTGTAAAAGAGGAGGGCGGCCGCGTTGAGCTTAAGCATCGCGTGGATTTGGAAAACAGGCCGCGGCAAATTTTGGACGACGTTTACGGAAAGCTCGCCGTCACCGAATGGAAGCGCATCCGCGTGTGGACGCGCCGCGACGCAAACGGAAACGAGCGCAAGGCCACGAGCGTTTTGTTCGAGCCGCATACGGGGCGGACGCACCAGCTGCGCGTTGCGGCGGCTTATGCTTTGGGCGCGCCAATCGTCGGCGACAATTTGTATGGAAAGGAAATAGATTGCAAGCCCGAAAATTGCGGCGGCGGAAATCTTAGTCAGGAAAAAGATTTTAGTGAAGTCCAAGAAAGCCGCCTGCTCTTGCATGCGAGCGAACTGGCGTTCGCGCATCCTGTTACCGGGCAAGAAATGCGCTTTGAGTCGCCGCCGTCCTTTTCATTTTAACAGGCGCGAAAGGCGGTCGTCCTTTTGCCGCCAGTTTTTGTCAACCTTTACCTGCAAGTCCAAGTCAATCTTATATTCAAAAATCTCGGAAAGTTTTTTGAGCGACTCCATGCGGATTGTTTTTATCATCGACGCGCCCTTTCCGATTACGATTCCCTTTTGGCTTTCGCGCTCCACGCACAAAAAGGCGCGGACCCAAAGTTTTTTGCCGTCGTTTTTGAATTCAGCGTCGGCTATGTCAACGTAGAGGGCGTGGGGAATTTCCTGCTCCAAGCGGTTTATCGCCTCGCCGCGAATGACTTCGGCTATGCGGAACTCGACTTCTTGGTCGGTGTAAAAGCCTTCCGGGTAAAGGTTGGGCTGTGAAGGCGCGATGGCGTAAAGGGCGCGCAATAGGCCTTCCACGCCCTCGTCGGTCTTGGCGCTAATTTCCAGGACGCGGCCCGATGGAAGCTCCGGCAGGGCTTGGCCTACGAAACTTCGGCAAGACATGGGCGAAGAGCCGGGCGCGTCGCATTTGTTTATGGCGACAATCGTTTTTTGCGCGTAGGGGCGGACAAGGTCGGCTATCAAGGCTTCCTCTTCGCCGCCTTCGCGGGTGGAATCAATCAAGTACAAAACCGCGTCCGCTCCTTCCAGCTGGTCCTTGGCGGTTTGCTGCAAAATTAGGTTCAGTTTTTTTTCGGACTTGTGGTAGCCGGGCGTGTCCACAAAGACCAACTGGCCCAGCGACGTGTTCACTATGCCGCGAATCGCGTTGCGCGTTGTTTGCGGAATTGGCGAAACAATCGAGACGTTTTCTTGGCAGGCGGCGTTCAAAAAGGTGGATTTTCCGGCGCTAGGACGGCCGATTATCACTACAAGAGCGCATTTCTTTTCTTCCATAATAAAATCAGTATAGCAGGAATTTAACATTATAAGCAAGCCAAAAACGCTCCCAGCCTCCTTGCGCAGTTTCACTTCGCTTTGAATAGGAAATTATCCACACGCGCTCTTCCGAGCGCTGTCAATCGCGCGTTTTTACATCTTTCCGTAACGGTTGGGCGGATTTCCGCATGTCAAACGATTAAAAAACGCGCGAGACTGCGGGCCGAGCCGTCTGAGCGTTCTGCAGGGCGAGCGAAGCGAGTCAAATTTCCATTTACCTGCAGTCACGCGGAAGACGGACGGACGCAGTCGGAAGCGTTTTTTGTTGTCTTTCCATAATGAAGAAGCGACGGTATAGCAAATTCAGTTGAAAAATTCCATAAGAAGCGCTATAATTTTAAAGTTATGGATTTACTGAAAAAATTGGAAGATTGCGCCAAGCGCTTTGAGACTGTAAAGGAACAAATTTTGGACCCGGCCCTTGTCAAGGACCAAAAAAAATACAAGGAAGTGATGCGCGAAAACAACTACCTTAGCGAAGTTTGCGCGCTTTATGACGAATACAAAAAAATTCTCAACGGAATTGAAGAAGACAAAAAAATAATCACCGAAGAAGACGACGCGGACATGAAGGAAATGGCCCGCGAAGAACTCAAGGCGTATGAAGAAGAGCAGCCCAAGATGGAGGAGCGGATTAAGATGAAATTGATTCCGCCGGATCCCCTTGACGAAAAGAACATTATTTTGGAAATCCGCAGCGCCGCCGGCGGAGACGAAGCCAGCCTCTTTGCCCGAGAGCTTTGGGAAATGTACTGCCACTTGGCCGAACGCCGCGGCTGGAAAACCGAGACTATGGAAGCGCAGGAAACGGAAGTTGGCGGCTTTAATAAAATCGTCACTTCCATCAGCGGAAAATTTGTTTACGGAACCTTGCGCTGGGAGTCCGGCGTTCACCGCGTTCAGCGCGTTCCCCAGACAGAAAGCCAAGGCCGCCTGCAAACTTCAACCGCCACCGTGGCCGTCTTGCCCGAAGCGGAAGAAACCGACATCGACATCAATCCAAACGACGTGCGCGTTGACGTAATGCGAGCGGGCGGTCCAGGCGGCCAGTGCGTGAACACCACCGACTCCGCCGTGCGCTTGACCCACATTCCCACAGGAATCGTCGTAATCCAGCAGGACGAAAAATCGCAAATCAAGAACAAGGCCAAGGCGTGGAGAGTTTTGCGCGCCCGCTTGTTTGAGCTGGAAGAAAGCAAGAAAAACGCCGAGCGCGCCGACGCAAGAAAAAGCATGGTCGGCAGCGGAGCGCGTTCCGAAAAAATTCGAACGTACAACTTTCCGCAAGACCGCGTGACGGACCACAGAATAAATTACAGCGCGCACAACTTGCCCGGCTTTATGATGGGCAACATGGACGACATGCTTGACGCGCTCAACGTGTACGCAAAGGAAGAGCAGCTTAAGGCTGACGTCAGCGAACTTGGAGCGTAATGAGTTTACCAACAATCCTAATTTTGGACGACGAAAAGAACAATCTCTCTTCTTTGAAGGCCATTCTTGAAAAGAAATTTTTCATTTTGTTCACCTCGTCGATGCGCGAGGCCGCCCAGTTTTTAAAGACAAATCCAAATCTCATAAGCGCCGTTTGCGTTTCCGCCGACTTGGAACAGTCTTCCGCCGTAAGCTCAACCCAAAGCGCCTTTGTCGAATTTCTACGCATAGTGAATTCCAACGCGTGGGCCTCGCACATTCCGATTATCGTGAGCGCCAAGCGCCATTCCGAAAAGGCCGAACTTGAGGCGATGGAAAACGGCGCCATCGACTTTGTGCACGAACCCTTTGACGAGCAAATAGTTTTGCGGCGCTTCCAAAACGTAATCCGCTTGCGCGAAACTTCAATCGCAATGAAGACAGTGAGCCGCGACGACTTGACCGGCCTTTACTCAAAGCCTTACTTTTTGGTTCAAGCGCAAAAAATTCTGGAAAACCGCGGAGACAAAAACTACGACATAATTTGCATCGACATAGAAAAGTTCAAGCTTGTCAATGACATTTGCGGAATTGAAATCGGAAACAAGATTTTGCGCAAACTTGGCCAGGTGATTTTGGAAGAAGCCAAAAACTGGAACGGCATCGCGGGCCATTTTTCGGAAGACGTTTTCTTTGTGCTGAACGAGCGGCCGGAATCTTTTGGCGAAGAAGGATTCAAGAAAAACATTGACAAGTTGAATTCGATGGAAGAGGTCAAGCGCTTTAACTTGCACTTGCGTTTGGTTTTTGGCCTTTACCAAGTTAAGAATTTGCGGACTTCGATTTCCGTTATGTGCGACCGCGCGCAAATGGCGGCCGAAAAAATAAAAGGCCATTACGGGGTTTACTACTGCTACTACGACGATTCAATCCGCAAAAAGATGATTGGCGAGCAAAAAATCGTCGGCAGCATGGAAGCGGCTTTAAAGAACCGCGAGTTCTTGGTTTACTACCAGCCCAAGTACGATTTGGCCACCGAAACGATTGCCGGCGCGGAAGCGCTTGTCCGTTGGAAGAGCAAAGAAATGGGAATGATGCCGCCCGGCGAGTTCATTCCGCTTTTTGAAAAGAACGGCTTCATCACCCGCATGGATATGTACGTGTGGGAAAAAGTTTGCGTTGACTTGCGCGCGTGGATGTCCGCCGGAAACAAAATTGTTCCTGTCAGTGTGAACGTTAGCCGCGCCGACCTTTTGAATCCAAGCCTTGTCGACACGCTTTCAAGCCTTGTGAAAAAATACGAGATTCCGCCAAAATACTTGCACTTGGAAATTACCGAAAGCGCCTACACCGAAGATCCTGAGCAAATCGTAAAGATAATTTACGAGCTGCGCAAGCGCGACTTTATGATTGAGATGGACGACTTTGGCTCCGGCTATTCTTCCTTGAACATGTTGAGCGAAATGCCGATCGACATCTTGAAGCTTGACATGACTTTTGTGCGAAACGAAATGGAGCGCACAAACGGAAAGGGAATTCTTAGCTACATCATAAGCCTCGCCAACTGGCTCAACCTCAAGGTTGTGGCGGAAGGCGTGGAGACAAAGGGGCAGGTGACCCAGCTTAAGAAAATGGGCTGCTCATATGTTCAAGGCTATTATTTTTCAAAGCCCCTTGACCGCGACGAATTTTTCTCCCTTTTGAGAAAGTCAAAGGTCGCCGACATGAACGCGCCCAAAACTTTGGGCGTTGACAATCTCACAAAGGCAAATATAGAAGGCGCTTTGTTTGAAAATTCCGAAAAGGCTGGCGGCGTGATGCTTGTTGTTGACGACGTTCTTTCAAGCCGAATGATTTTGGCGGAAATGTTCAAGAAGGAATTTGAAATCGCGCAGGCGGCCAACGGCGTTGAGGCGTGGAAGTATATCGAAGCCAACTACGAAAAAATCAACATCGTGCTTTTGGACTTGGTCATGCCCATCATGAACGGCTACGAGGTTCTCAAAAAAATTCGCAACGACGAACGGACCAGGGCGCTTCCCGTAATCGTCACTTCCCAAGGCGACGAGGACAGCGAGCAAAAGGCCTTTGACCTTAGCGCCGACGATTTTATAAAAAAGCCTTACAACGCCAACATCATGCGCCACCGCGTGCGCAACGTTGTGGCCCATTCGTTTGTCAAAAAGTTGGAGCAGGAAAAGACGCTGACCAAAAAACTTTTGGACATAGAGCGGCAGGCGCACTCGGACTTTTTGACCGGTTTGGACAACCGCACGATTTTGGAAAAGTCGGTCGGAGAATTTTTTGTAAAGAGCGCCAGCTACGACGCGGTTTTCATCAGCCTTGACATAGACGACTTTAAGACGATCAACGACACTTACGGCCACATGACCGGCGACGACACGATAAAAAAAGTCGCGGGCATTCTTTCCAACTTCTTTGACAAAAAATCTTGCGTGTGCCGAATGGGCGGCGACGAGTTCGCGATTTTTGTTCCCAAAAAATACACAAAGGAAGAGCTGGATGTCATGCTCTCCGAGCTGTGCGCCGCCTTGCGCTTTGACGTCGAACGCTTTGCCGTAACTTGCTCGATAGGCGTGGCCGTCGCTCCGGATTTTGGAATGGACTACCAAACCCTTTACAACAATTCCGACATGGCGCTTTTGGCGGCCAAGCGTTACGGCAAGAACCAGTTCAACGTGTTCACCGGCCAGAGCGTTTTGCCGTCTTATGTTTTTTACCGGAACATGGACTGGCTTTTGGACGAATTCTCCGACGCGGTTTATGTTTGCTACGCGGAATCTTACGACTTGATTTACGTGAACAAAATGGCTTGCAAGATTTGCGGAAAGGAAAAAAAGAACTGCATCGGAAACAAGTGCTACAAGGTTTTGTTTGGCCGCGACGAGCCCTGCGATTTTTGCATCAAGGAAGACGGCGTTTACCGCGACTTTGTGCAAAAGAACATATTCCCGGACAAGGACAAGCCCACTTGCTACACAATGCGCGCCAAGGTGGTCAACTGGAGCGGCTTTGACGCCCGCATCCAATATATGCGCGAAAGCACCTTCAACGCCAACTTGGCCAACACTTTAAAAGAAATAAAACTTTTTGACGACAACGCCTTGGACAGAATGCCGGACGGAACCTTTAAGGTTGACGCCACCTTGGCCGACGACACAATTTACGGAGCCAACCGCGCCTTGTACGAAGCCTTTGGCTACGACAAAGATGATTTTGAGAAGAAGTTCCAAAACAAGTTCGGCAATTTTGTCTCTCCGATGGAAAAGGAAGCGGTTTTTGCGGAAATTAGAAGGCAGGTCAAAGAGACCGACTTGATTTTCTTAAAATTCTGCGTGGAATGCGTTGACGAGACTTTGAGGCAAGTCATAGCTTGCGGCCGCGTCTTTAAAGACGACAAGGGAAAGTCTTGGGTCTTTATGAGCATTGTTCCCGCCGAATCCTTGCGGCCCCTCTTTAGCGAAGAATAGCGCCAAGCCCGCCATGACAATTTTTGACGCCAAAAAAAATGTCGCGCAAAAAATAAAAGGCCGCTCGCAAAGCCCCGAGCTGGACGCGGACGTTTTGCTGCAAGCGCTTTTAAATAAAGACAAAACTTTTATTTTGCTCAACCGCGACTTTGAGCTTACGGCGGAACAAGAAGCGCGCCTTTTGGAATGGACGGACGCGCGCGCGCAAGGCCTTCCTGTGGCCTACATAATAGGACAAAAGGAATTTTACGGCCTAAATTTTTTTGTGGACCAAGCCGTGTTGATTCCAAAACCCGACACGGAAATCTTGGTCGCGCGCGCGGTGGAAATTCTTTCCGAGCGGATAACGGCGCGCGGAAATCGGACGCAAGCCCAAGAAGGCGGCGCGCTTGCGGTTTGCGACATGTGTACCGGGAGCGGCTGCGTCGCTTTGAGCGTGTTCAGGACCTTGATTGACGACGAGCGAATCCCTTTGGAAGAAATGCCCTTTTTTGTTTTGGTTGACATAAGCGCCGCGGCCTTGTCGGTGGCCCAAAAAAACGCGCGCGCTTTGTTGTCGGCGGCGGAGTTGGAGCGGGTGAGGTTTGTTCAAAGCAATTTGTTTGACGCCCTTCCCGGAAAATTTGACGCGATTCTTTCTAATCCGCCTTACGTGCCACACAAGGAAGCGCGCGCTTTGCTCCAAGACGGACGCAGCGAGCCGCTATTGGCGCTGGACGGCGACATTGGCGCGCAGGGCGACTTTAGCGGCACGGACGACGGCCTTGAAGTTTTTAGACGGCTCGCCTTGGAAGCGCGCGGCCGTCTGTCTCCCGGCGGAGACTTTTTGTGCGAAACCGGCGAGTACAACGCCGACGCCGCGGCCGCTTTTTTGCGCGCCAACGGCTACAAGAGCGTGGGCATTGAGCTAGACCTCGAAGGCCAAAAGCGCGTCGTTTGCGCGCGCCTTGAGCGACGCTAGCTAGCGGTGCCGATCAGCCGCAGCCGCGCCCGGGAGCGTTTTTTGTTATTTTAAAGTCACTGTGTCTGGCCAAGCGCCTCGGCGATTCCAAAGGCGCGGTCGCCGATCTTTTCGATTTGACGCACGATGTCGATGTACAAAAGCTCTGCCTTTACGTCCGCGCCTTTTTCCAAGCGCTTTCTGGCGATGCGCTTGAGGTTTTTTCTGTACAAGTCGATTTGGCCTTCCAGCTCTTCCGCCATGGAAAGCTTGTCCGCGTCAAGGTGCTTGTTTATGTTGATGTGGATGAACTGCAAGAATTGGCGCGCGAGCTCGACGTAAGGAATGAGCTGGTCGGCGTCCTCGGTCTCAAAGCTCATGTTCTTTTCGATGGCGCGCTTTATGAGGAGCGCGATGTTCAAACATTCGTCGGTCATGCTTTCCAAATCGCCGATAATCGAAAGCATGAGCGAAAGGTTTTCCATTTGCTTTTCGTTTACGGCCATGCGCTCGATGTGGACGATGTAGCGCGTCAACTGTTCGTGCATTTGGTCGGCGTAATTTTCCATTTGGACGATTTCTTCCATGTGTTCGTCGATGAAAGTTTGGTCGCGCTTTTTGAGGCCGATTTGGATTATGTCGAACATGTCGGTGGCCAAGTCGGTCATGTCCTTGATTTCTTTTTCGGCGCGGATGATGTAGGCGCCGACGTTTTCTTTTACGAGGGCGCTTTCGATAAAGTCAAGGCGGTAAAAGTTGTTCTTGCCTTTTTTGTCGTCGGGAATGATTTTGGCGCAGAGAGCGATTCCTTGCTTGGTGAAGGGCAGGAACATAATTGTGCTTATGACTTTAAAGGCGCTTTGCAAGATTGAAATTTGAATGGCGATGTTTGCCGACTTGGGCGTGAGGAATTCCACCAAGCTCAGGAAGGGGCGGTAGAAAATCAGGACAAGAACCGTTCCCACTACGTTGAACAAAACGTGGATCAAGGCCGCGCGCTTTGCGTCGGCGCTTGTTCCAAAGGCCGCCAAAATCGCGTCGATTGTGCTTCCGATTCCGCTTCCCAAAATGAGGGCGGCGGAAAATTCCCAGCCAATCAAGCCGTTGTAGGCCATCGTTATTACAATCGCGCTAAAGGCGCTTGACGAGTGCAAAATCGCCGTTACAAGAGTTCCCACAATAATCGCGATGGCCCACGAAAGCGCGCCCCAAGATTGGATGTCGTCAATCCAAGAAAAGCGCGAGAGCTGTTCCGGCTTGAAGGAAAGGGAGTCGCTCAACATGCTGAGGCCCAAGAACAAAAGGCCAAAGCCCATGAGAGCCTGGCCGATGTTTTTGTTTAGGCTGCGCTTTGTGAGAGTGAGGAAAAAGCCCGCGCCAAAAATCGGAAGCGCGAAGGCGGAAATTTTGAAGTTGAAGCCAAAGATTGAAACAATCCAAGCGGTGATTGTCGTTCCGATGTTGGCGCCAAAAATTACGCCCACCGATTGCCGCAAGGTCAAGAGGCCGGCGTTGACAAAGGTGACGACCATCACCGTTGTGGCGCCGGACGACTGGATTACCATTGTTATGAAGAGGCCGGTCAAAAGGCCCTTGAAGCGGTTTCCGGTCATCACGGAAAGCGCGCGCTGCAAGCGTTCGCCGGCGCTTTTTTGGACGCCGTCGCTCATCAATTTCATTCCATATAAAAGAAAGGCAAGAGAGCCGACCAGCTGCAAAAGCCCCATAACAACACGCATGCTTGCATTGTAACGAAAAGCCACGCCTTTTGCAAGTTGCCGCCCTTGTTGAAAAAATTCCGCGCATTTGGTATTATGTTCAATTATGAAAAAACTTGCTTTGCTTTTGACGGTCCTTTGTTGCGCCGCGCTTTTTTCCTGCAAGAAAAAAGAGGCGCCAAAAAATGCCGCCAACCCTTTTGAAATAGAAGTTTCCGAAGAAAAAAAATCTTTGATAAGCTCGCCGTCGTGGCACCCTTCCGAGAAAAAAATCTGCGTCGTCTTTGGCTACGGCTACAACGACAAGCCTTATGTTCAAGCCGTGTTGGAAGCTCTTGGAACAAAATACGGCCTTGACGACGGAAGCGACGAGGGCGGCTTGATTTTCGCGCTGACGTTTCCCGACGACTTTCCGTCTGGAAGAATCAGCCGCTTGCCCGCGCTTGTCGGCGACCGGGAATTGGCCGGCCTTATTGTGATCGGCGCTCCCGAAAACACAAATTACGCGCTGGCAAAATTGGAGGATGAATACTCGTCGCAGGAGACGATGATTCCGTATCCTATTTACGCATTTTTTCCGCAAGACGACGTTCAAGGGATTGAGGCCACCGCGAATTTTGTGGTTGACCGCGCTCTTGAAGGAAGCGGCTCTAGTGACGACGACACAAACAAGGAAGAGGTTGTCCAAACGCAAGTCAAGGACTTGGACAAAATTTTGGACAGCGCGATTGAATACATGCTTTTGACTCAGGCGCCGCTTCCGGCCAACGAAGACTTGCTGGCGCATGTTTCGCGCATCATGGGAAAAAATTACAAGGTGTCGCGGTATGTCGACGCGGAAAGCGGTTTGCAGTCAATCAACCATTTTGTGATAGAAGAAAAATGATAGAGCTTGCGCAACGGCCGGACTTTGCGATTGGAAGCGCCGACGCGATAAAGGCTCTGGCAAAAAAAGAAAGCGCCTCGCTTTTGGTCATCTCGGACTCGCACGGACGCGCCGAAATTTTTAAGGCGATTGTCGAGCGTTTTGGCGAACGTTGCGACGCGCTCGTCTTTTGCGGCGACGGAATCGGAGACCTTTGCGCCTGCCTTGAGGCGACCAAAAAAAACAAAAAGCTTGCAAAAGCCTTTCCGCCTGTCGCCGCCTTTGCGCGCGGAAACGGCGACTATCCCGACTTTCCGTTTGGCGACGGCGAGATAAAGGTTCCTTTGCACCAATTTTTAAAAGTGGCTGGAATGAACGTCATGGTCACGCACGGCCACGCGGAAGGCGCCTACTATGGAATGGGGCGCATGGGCCAAGCGGCGATGGAAAACCAAGCGGACGTTGTTCTTTACGGCCATACCCACTTTGCCTCGCGCAAAGAGGAAGAGCTTGTGCACTACATAAATCCCGGAAGCTGTTCCCATCCGCGCGGCGGCCAAAAGCCGTGCTTTGCCATCGTGCAAATTCCAGGCCGCCAAGAACGCTGCGAGACGACTTTCTTTTCCATTTCGCTGTCTTTGGCCGACGGATATGAGTTCATTCCATACGCGCCGCCAGCGGGATGGTAGGGGCTCCGGGCATTAGGGTCTTGTTAAAAATACAAGAATTAGACTATCTCTTGTTCAAGACTGTCAAATTCAGCGGTATCAAAAAACTCGCCAAGGGTGATTTCAAAGCCGTCGCAAAGTTTTTTGAGAGTGACGACTCCTGGGTTTTTGCTTTCAAAGTTGAGGATGCTTTTGACTGTGGCCTGAGGAACCGCCGCCAAGTTGCTGAGGCCGTTTGGCGTGATTCCGCGCTCGTTGCATAATTGTCTAATCCTATTGGCAACGGCTTCCTTTGTATCCATATTAAGATGATAAAACACTAAGTATTTTTACATTAGTGATACTTCACTAAGTTAAGAATATGCGCTATACTAGTGGCATATCACTATCCATACTAAGCCCGTTTTGGGGGAGGTTTTTGCATGAAAAAGTTTGAAAGTTGCCGGATTAAAATCGGCATGACGCTTTCCGCGCTAGTATTTGGGGCGGCGCTGGCATTTGGTTTTGTCTCGTGCGAGGCTGAAATTGCATATGTAGACCGCGTTGTTGAAAAAAAAGTGGAAGCTTTGCATGCCGCTTCTCCGCGTTTTGCCGCCGCGAGCGACGAAGGAAAAGTGAACGTCACGATTTCCTGCCAGACAGAAGGCGCCGTGATTTATTACACCACGGACGGCTCCGTTCCAACGACAAAAAGTAAAAAATACACGCAGAGCGTTTCGATAACTGGAGACACAAGTTTTCAGGCAATTGCCGTCAAAGAGGGAATGAACAATTCCCCTGTTTCTTACGCGTCGTATTCTGTTGTGAACAAGATAGAAACTCAAACTCAAATTGAATATCAGGAAAAAAAGGTTGACAAAATATACGCCGCGGCTCCTATTTTTGCCGTCACCAATACGGAAGACGGCGTAAAGCTTTCTCTTAGCTGCGGAACTGCCGGCGCCGCGATTTATTACACCACCAACGGCTCGACGCCAACGGCGGAAAGCGCTGTGTATGGCGCTCCGATCGCATTGACAGCAAGCGCGAGCGTAAAAGCGATTGCAATCAAACAAGGAATAGAAAACAGTCCGATAAGCGTTGCGAATGTGACGATTAAGAAAATCGCTTCCGCCGCGGGCGGGGCAGGAAACCCGCTTTCTATCGCCCTCACTGCAAGCGTTCCAAACAAAAATAAGAACAATGAAGATTACAGCGGAACAAAGTCAAACACTTTTGTCACTGTCAATGTCGTCGTGACCTCTGCAAGCGACCTAAAGAAAGTGGTTTACAAAAAGAACGGCTCGATTAATGCAAAAACATTGCTTGCGGACCCTGAAGCGATAGATGTGTCTGCAAGCGTAATGTTAAGCGGAACATTTGCAATCAACGCGTCAAATGAAAAGGACGGAAACGGCGCTTACACCGTAGCGGTTCTTGACGAGGCTGGCCGTGAGGAAACCGAGCAGATAATGATTGACCAGTTTGAATTTAAAGCGCCTGCAACCGTAAAAAGATTAAGCGGAGATTATTCAAACGGAAGCATAACGCTAAACTGGACAGATCCTTCCGACGG
>CADBBB010000044.1 GCA_902792795.1 uncultured Spirochaetaceae bacterium
TTGCTTTTGGCTCAAAGGCTTTTTTTTTTGTTTTTGGATCCGCAGCTTTTTGACATTGTCCTGCACTTGCCGTCCTTGCTGGCCGTGTGCATTTTCTTTAGGAAAAAAATCGCGCGCCTCTTTGCCGTTTTGTTCCGCTGGATTTTGCGGAGGAACGCGGACGCGGCTGGAGACATTTCGCAAGCCCAAGACGGCGCTAACGAAAATCGTTCGCAAGCCCAAGAAGCGGCCGCCGCTTTGGATACCTTGGCCGGCAGCGACGCGCTTGGACGAAAGACGATAGTCGCCGTGATTATAACAACGCTTGTAACGGGCGCGATAGGCGTTTTCACTTCAAAACTTTTGGACGGCCTTCCTATAAAGGCGGTCTTTTGCGGCTTTTTGTTCACGGCGGCCTTGCTTGTGGCGTCGGGCCTTTTGCGCAAGCGCGCGGAGAATGGCGCTCAAGCCCAAAAAACGGCGGCGGCAAGAGGCCTCTCTTGGGCGCAAGCCGCGCTCATCGGCCTTATGCAAGGAATAGGAACTTTGCCGGGCGTTTCAAGAAGCGGCTCCACAATAAGCGGCGCCTTATTTTGCGGCGTTGACAGAACCGCGGCGGGAGAGTATTCCTTTATCGTTTCTATTCCCGCGATTTTGGGCGCCTTTGTCTTGGAGGCGCGGCATGCCGGCCAAATGTCCGGAGTGGGGGCGGTCAACTTAATCGCGGCCTGTTTGGTTTGCTTTGCCGCCGCCTACGCGAGCCTCGCTCTTTTGATGAAACTTGTAAAGAAAGGCCGGCTGGAATGGTTCGCGGCCTACTTGATTCCGCTGGGAATTGCGGGGCTTTTGTTCTTTTAGACTTGTTCCCGCATCTTAAATTCTTTGTCTTCGTCAATCATCGCCAGCATGATTTTCGCGATGTCTGGGTCGAATTGCGCTCCGATTCCTTGTCCTATTTCCTTGCGGGCGACGTCTTGCGAAAGTTGGCTTCTGTAGCTGCGGTTTGAAGTCATCGCGTCGTAAGCGTCGGCCACGGCGATGATTCTTCCGATTTCAGGAATCTTTTTGCCGGACAAGCCTGACGGATAGCCGTTTCCGTCGTAGCGCTCGTGGTGGTAGTAGGCGCCGCTGGCGATGTGCGGAATTTGCGTTATGTTGGAAAGGATTTGCGCGCCGATTGCCGGATGCGTTTTTATAACTTCGTATTCTTCCGGGGTGAGCTTTCCTTTTTTGTTTATGATTTCGTTGGGTATTCCAATCTTTCCCACGTCGTGCAAGAGCGCCGAAATGTAAATGTTGCGGCATTCGGCGTCGGACTTGCCAAGGCGGCGCGCGATGTCGCGGGAATATTCCGCCACGCGCGTGGAGTGTCCGTGCGTGTAGGCGTCCTTTGCGTCGATGGCGCTAGCCAAGGATTCCGCCGTCTCCGTGGTCATTCTGGTAAGGACCATGATGTTGTTGTATACGACGTTCTCCATTTTGTAAACCGAAAGCGCGAGCGTTTCCAGCTCGTCCTTGTTCTTTACGGTCAAAAGGGCGTCGCCGGGCTTTCCGGTTGCGTCGGCGAAGCGGTTGGTTTCGTCGGTGATCGTCATGATGGGCTTGATGAAGCGGAAGTCAAAGTAGAGCTTGAACGCCACTACAAAAACCACGCCAAAAATCAAGACCATTATTATGACTGTGCGCGCGAAACTTTTGCGCGCGTCGACAAATTCTTGGACGTTCTTTTGCGCGCCCAAAAGCGCGACGATTTTTCCGTTGGAATCGTATACCGGAACTTGCGCGGTTATGTGCGAGCCGCTGCGCGACTTTATCGTGTGGCGGACCAGCTCGGCGCCTTCCTCGTAAACGCGCCGGGTCGTCCGGTTGTAGCTTTCTTCGTAGTAGTCTTCCTCGTAGCCCAGCGGGTAGGGCGTCCATTTTGTTGACGGTCCGACCGGGTCGTAAAAGTAGAAGATGTGCCTGTATTCCGGCGGCTCCACCTCGGAAACGTAAATCACGTTTAGGTCAAACTCGTCCACAAGGCGTTGCAAAAGTTCCAGCACTTCGGCGTGCTTTTGGTCGGGCGTGGGGTCGGCGCGGTATTTGGCAAAGTCGTCGGGGTTGAGGCTGGCCCGCGCGGCTGCCGCTATTTCGCGGATGCTCGCGTCGTATTGCTCCCGGAACTGAAGGTTGAAGGCCAAATAGCTTGTGGCGAAAATCAGGGCGCAAAGGACAAAGCCCGCCACGCTGATGAACAATAGAACTCTTTTGGTGATTACTGGAAACGCCTTCCTTGTCATGTCCTCTATTGTACCACACTTCGTGTGGTTTTGCAAAGAGGAAATTATTGACGTTCGCGCCTCGCGGCGCGTAGGCAATAGCGCGCTTTTTGCGCTTTTGCAAATGGAAGACAAAATAAAAAAAAGTCGCCAACCGCACGCCTCCTTCGCGCATTTTTTTTGCCAAAAATATCTAAAAATTATCCTACAAATCTCGCGAAATTTGTTCAAAATACGCAAAAAATATGACGATAGTATGAATTTTGGCAAAATTTGCGAAAATTCTTTTTGACAAGATTCAATTCCTGGTGTATGATTTTATCAATGCCAAGGGTCAACGTGACTTTCCCGCGGCAAATAGAAAATGGCTTTTCATTTAGGAGGAATTATGAAAAAGACTGTAATCGCGGCCCTTTCCGCCGCTTTGTTGGCTTTCTCTTTTGCCGGCTGCTCAAAGGGCGCTTCGGGCAAAAAGGAGATTCGCGTTTTCAACATCAAGGTTGAAATCGACTCGCAGCTCAAGGACTTCGCCAAGGCTTACGAAGCCAAGACCGGCGTTCACGTTGAGGTTGAATCGTCTGGCGGCGGCGCGGACAACCAAGGAATTTTGAAAGGCTACAAGGCCTCCGATAATATGCCCGACATTTTTGTATTTGAAGGACCGGGACACTTTGCCGTTTGGCAGAACGACATGGAAGTTCTTGACGGCGAGGATTGGTCAAAGGACACAGCCGCCGCTTACACTGACGGCGGACACGTTTACGGTTTCCCCTACGCGGTGGAAGGCTACGGCATGGCTTACAACGCCGATCTTTTGGCCAAGGCCGGAGTCGATCCCGCCACTCTCACTTCTTACGAAGGATACAAGGCGGCTTTTGAAACGCTCAACGCCAAGAAATCCGAGCTTGGAATCAACAGCGTCGTTTCTTTGACAGCGGGCGTCGCCGCCGGAATGACTTGGGTAACAGGAACCCACAACTTTGGCGTTTACCTTTCTGCCGGAGCCGCCAAGGGCGACCAGACAATCATCAACGACGCTTTGAACGGAAAGGTTGACGCGGCCCGCTTGGCCGACTTCGCCGACTACGTAAAGCTCTTGATGGACTATTCCGACCAGAACATTCTTCTTACAGGAAACTACGACCAGCAGCTCCAGGCCTTTACCGACCAAAAGGCTGTTTTCTTGCACCAAGGCAACTGGGTTGACCCGTCAATCGCGGCCGCCGGAGCCAGCTTCAAGATGGCCTTCGCTCCCCACGCCTTCCTTAAGGGAAAGACAATCGACGGAATCCAAGTTGGAGCCCCTTCTTGGTGGGCCGTCTACAAGCACGGAAACGTGGCCGAAGCCACAAAATTCTTGAGCGCCTTTGCCCTTAGCGACGAAGGACGCGACGCCCGCATCAACAAGATGAGCTGCATCTCTCCGTACTCTTCTGACACCCTCAAGCCCTCAACGCCCTTGTCCGCTTCCGTGGCAGACTACGTCAGCCGTGGAAAGACATATCCGTGGGAGCAGTTCAAGATGCCCGACGGCTTCTGCCAGGACACTCTGGGCCCGGTTTACGAATTGTTGGCCCAGAAGAAGATAACCACAAAGCAGTTCGCCAAGATGGTCACGGACGCTGTCGCGACCGTTCCGTCAAAGCGCTAACCCTTGCCCCGCGCCTTTTTGGGGCGCGGGATTTTTGCTCGGGCCTTTCGCCCGCTAGGAGACATTATGGACAACAAAAAAAAGATGGTGTCTTTCATCAGTTGGGCGGCAGGCGCGGCTATAACAATTTTCGCGCTGGTCCTTTGCGTGACCGCGCTTCCTTACCGGCCAAGAGACATTAGCGGCGTTTTGTATTTTCGCGGCCTCTTTCTTTCCGCGGGAATTTTATTGATAGCCTTTGGCTTTTACTTTTATCCAACGCTCAAGCACAGGAGCGTAATCAACGTTTTGTTTTTGCTTCCGATTTTAATTCCGTTCGTCATGACAATCATCGTTCCATTTGTGATGGGCGTATTTTATTCCTTCACCGATTGGGACGGAAGCTACGTAAAGAAATTTGTGGGCCTTAAAAACTACTTGGATTTTTTCAAGGCGCCCGACTACATAAATTCAATCGCGATGACGTTCGCCTTTGCGATAATAAACGTCGCCGTCGTTAACGTCGTGGCCTTTGGCCTTAGCCTTTTGGTCACGCAAAAAATCAAGGGAAAGAACCTCTACCGCGCCGGCTACTTCATTCCCAACTTGATTGGCGGAATCGTTTTGGGCTATGTATGGCAGTTCATCTTCAATTACTTGTTCACTTCGATCGCGACGACGGCGGGCTTTGAAAACAGCCAGTCGCTTTTGACCAGCAACGCGGGCGCGATGGCCGCCTTGATTATCGTGAGCGGCTGGCAGTACGCCGGCTACATCATGATGATTTACGTGACGGCCTTGCAGGGAGTTCCTACAAGCGTCATCGAGGCCTCCGTCATCGACGGTGCCACAGGCTGGAAGCGGATGTTCAGCATCATCATTCCGATGATCGCGCACGCCTTTACGATTTGCATTTTCTTGACGCTCGTAAATTCATTCAAGCAGTTTGACCTTAACCTTAGCTTGACCAACGGAGGCCCCTCAAAAATTATGATGGGCCAGGCGATAAACGGAACCGAGTTGCAGGCCTTGAACATTTACAAGACCGCGATTACAAGAAACCACTGGGCGCTCGGCCAAGCCAAGGCCGTCGTGTTCTTCATTATCCTTGCTGTAGTTTCCATCGTTCAAGTCAAAATCAGCAAGAGCAGAGAGGAGGAGATGTAATATGATGGCAGGTGACAAAGTAAAGAACAAGGTTCTTGAAGCCTTGGGAATCGTTTTGCTGATTTTGTTTTTGTTCCCCTTCTTCATTGTGTTGATTAACGCGGCCAAGCCCGCCGACCAAATAATCCGCGCGCCGCTGGCCCTTCCGCAAAAGTGGGGCGCCTTGTTCGCCAACATGAACCGTGTCATTCACAGTCCCAACATGAATTACTGGAAGTCCTTCTTTGACTCGGCGATTATCACGGTGGCCTCGCTTTTTACAATCGTTTTGTTCAGCTCGATGGCCGCTTGGGTTTTGGAGCGAAACTCTATCAAGCACAACAACAGAAAATGGGCCCATGTGATTTTTTACCTTTTGGTCGCGTCGATGGTAATCCCTTTCCAGGTCGTGATGCTTCCGGTTTTGTCTTGGTACAGAACGATCGGAAAGTTTACGGGAATCGGCTTGCTCCAAAGCTACAAGGGCAGCGTCTTTGCCTACATCGGCTTTGGCTGCGCGATGAGCGTATTTATCTTGCACGGCTTTATCAAGAGCATTCCGCTGGAATTGGAGGAGGCTGCCACGATTGACGGCTGCACGGCCGAAGGCGTTTTTGGCCGCATTGTGCTTCCGCTCTTGCAGCCGATTCAAATCACAGTCTTGATTTTGAACGGCATTTGGATTTGGAACGACTACCTTTTGCCGTCGCTCCTTTTGGGCCAAGCCGGAAAAATTCGCACGCTCCCGATTGCCGTCATGGGCTTTGTGGGAAGCTACGTAAAGCAGTGGGACTTGATTTTGACCTCGACCTTGCTGGCCATGCTTCCGGTAATCATCTTGTTCATCTTCGCGCAAAAGTACATCATCAAGGGCATGGTGGAAGGCTCGATAAAATAAAACTGTCACTGACCAAGAAGCGCCGCCCTTGTCGGGCGGCGTTTTTTTTGCTATTGCCAGTAGCGCTCGTAAGAGCGCAGTCGATACTACCACTAGCAAAACAACACGAAGTGTTGTATAATATAAACCGCAACTTGCATAAGGAGAGCGAAATAAAAAACAAAGGGGTTTTTTATGAAGTCTTATTTTGACTTGAAGGGACAGGTGGCGGTTGTCACCGGTTGTTCAACTGGATTGGGCGTTCAAATGGCAAAGGCTTTGGCCAACCAGGGCGCCAGCATTGTGGCCATCGCGCGCCGACAGGAATTGATTGACGCGGTGGCCAAGGACATTCACAACGAATACGGCGTGGAAACGCTCGCCGTCCGCTGCGACATCACCGACACCAACGCTGTGAACGAAGCTGTTGACAAAATCGTGGCCAAGTTTGGCCGCATAGACATTCTTATCAACAACGCGGGAACGGGCGCCGTGGCCCCCGCCGAGGACATCACCGACGATCAGTTTAACGGCGAGCTTAACGTAGACTTGGGCGGCACCTTCAAAATGTCGCGCGCCGTGGCCAAAAAAGCCATGATTGGCGCCAAGTACGGCCGCATCATCAACATCGCTTCTATGTACGGAATGGTCGGAAACAAGGTGGCGCCTTGCTCTCCCTACCATGCGGCCAAGGGCGGCGTCGTGAACCTTACGCGCGGACTTGCGGCGGAGTGGGGAAAGTACGGCATCAACGTAAACGCGATTTGCCCCGGCTACTTCTACTCGCCGCTCACAAAGGAAACGCTTGACTCGGAATTTTTCCAGAACAACGCAAAGACGATGATTCCGCTCAGCCGCTACGGAAACGAGGGCGAGTTGGACACCGCCGCGATTTTCTTGTCATCGCCCGCGTCGTCCTACGTCACAGGCGTAATCCTTCCCGTCGACGGCGGCTACACTTCAATGTAAGGCTTGGTTCAGCTGTCATTGCGGCGCGAAAATCTTATTCGCGCCGCAAAAGGAACGAGTCAAGGCTTTAAGCGAAGCGCGCCTTGACACAGTTCTAGAGGTATTTTTCTTCAAACTCGTTAATCGCGATGGGCTTGGAGAAAAAGAATCCTTGGAAGTAGGGGAATCCCAATTCCTTGAGCGTGCTGAGCTGCTCGGCGGTTTCCACGCCTTCGGAAATCAACTTCATTCCAAGAGCCTTTGAAATTTGCACGATGAATTTTAGAATGATTTTGGCGCGTTCCGTGTTCTCGTTCTTTTGAATGAGAACCATGTCCAGCTTTAGGATGTCCGCGTTCACGTCCTTTAGGAAGTTGAGCGAAGAGTATCCGTGGCCAAAGTCGTCGATTCCAACTTCAAATCCAAGTTTTTTCAATTTTTCAAAAAGCCTTACGGCGGCGTTCAAGTCGGCGTTCAAGGCTTCTTCCGTAAATTCAATTTTCAAATTTTGCGGGTTGAACGTTCGCTTTAAAAGCATCTGCTTGAAGCTGTCCGCGATGTCGATGTAGAACATGTCCTTTGCCGAAACGTTGACGGATATTTGCATGTTGTCGATTCCGCGCTTGCTCCATTCTTCGAGCTTTTGCGCGGCCTTGTCCCAGATGAAAGTGTCCAGCTTGTGGATTAAGCCCGACTTTTCCAGCGGCTGCAAGAAAACTTCCGGTTGCAGAATTCCGCGCTGAGGATGGTTCCAGCGGGCCAGAGCCTCGCCGCCAAAGGCCTTTCCGTCGCGGTCAAAGTAGGGCTGCAAGTACATGCAAATTTGTCCGTTCCTAAGCGCGTCGTCAAATTCCGTTATGATTTGGCGCTCGCGCAAAAGTTCGTCCATCATGTCGGAATCGTACCAGGCCAAATGCTTTTGGTAGTCGTCGCAAATTTTCTTTATGGCAAGCTGCGTTTTGTCGTAAAGAACCTGCGCGCTTTCTTCCGTTCCGTGAACTTCGCAAACGCCCACGCAAAGGTTGAGCGTGTAGTTGGAGCCTTCCAAAACTTCCTGCGAGCTTTCCAAAAAGGACTTGATGTGGTCTTCCGTAAAATACTGCTTTTGCGCCAAAACGCCAAAACGGTCGTCGCCCACGCGGCCCAAAACGCAGTCGTGGATGGCGAGCGTCTTTGCGGTCGTGACCATTTTGATTAAAATTTTGTTTCCAACTTCCTCGCCAAAAAGTTCGTTGACCAGCTTGAACTGACGGATGTTGGACGAAAGCATCAGGTATTCCGTGTTGGGGTTTTGCTTGATTTTTTCGTCGCACATTTTGAAAAAGTATTCGCGGGTGTAGGCGCCGGTCAGCTCATCGTGGTTGGCCAAAAATTTTTGCGTAAGGTAGCGGTTGATTTCGTCGGTCTTGTCAGACAGCTTTAGGTAGGAGCCTATCAGGCTGTAGCCGTAGTAAATGTCTTCCGCCTCGATTTCAAACTGCCGTTCCTGTCCGCCGACCGTAAAGAATTCCACCGGCGCCGCCTCGTTTTTGGCTTGGTTCTTTCCGCGGGCGCTTATTAAAAATCTCCGCGCCTTTCTGTTTGAAAATTCTCCGTCAACGGTGAACAAGTCGTTTGCCCGCGAATTTTTGTAAATGCAGTCTTCGTTTACGTCAAAATATAAAATGGCGTCGTCAATGTTTTCGTTGACGCTTATGAGCGAGCGGGTCAACAAGCTTCTTGTGGCCAAATAAATTGTGTAGTAGTAGACGAAAATTCCAAACAAGGGGTAGAGCAAAACCGAAAAGTCCACCGCAAGGTCAAGCGAGTAGCAAATCGCGTTTGAGATGATGACGACGATTGACGCCGAAAATACAGCCACGTGCTTTGCCTTGTAGCCTGTCGGCGCCGTGACAATCGCGTGGACAAAAAGACAAAGCGCCGAAAAGAACATCACATAGCAAAATGCCAGGTGCAAGTAGTGCAGCGGCGTGAACTGGCACGACCAATACGCGGTTCCGTTGGCCAAGACGTCGGGCGTCAAGTTGAACGAATGGCGCGTCCAAGTGTTGACGATTAAGGAGCTTGTGTCCAGCGCAAGCAATGGAAGCGCGATGAGCGTCACCGGCTTGATGGCAAAGCGCCTCCAAGTGAAGGACAGCGCGAACACCAGTATGCAAAAGCAAAGCCAGTCCGTGCACGCAAAATAGAGCGCGTCAAAGAGCATGGCGTAAAAGTATGTTTTTGACGAAATGAAGAGCGTGTATATTGGAACCGTTATCAGCGCCATTCCAATCGGCAAAAAGTAAAAGTTTTTTTCGGGCGTCTTGGCGCGCAAAAGGCTTTTAAACGTCCAAGCGAGCAGGAGAATTACGATAGAGGAAAGAATGTAGAAAGTCATCAAGAGCGAATTCATTTTGAGCCTCCATCGCAATATTTTTTCTCAAAGTCTTCGACAGGAATTGGTTTTGAAAAATAGAAGCCTTGGAAAATGTCGCAGCTGGCTTCGCGCAGGAATTTGACTTGGTCTTCGGTTTCCACGCCTTCTGTCACGACCGTCATTCCCAATGTTTTTGACATTGAAATTATGGAAGAAATGATGTCCTTGACTTTTTGCGAAAAGTTGGACGCTCGCAAAAATCCCATGTCGATTTTGAGCGTGTTCATCTCAACGTTTTTGAGCGTGTTGAGCGAAGAGTAGCCGGAGCCAAAGTCGTCCATCTCGATTGTAAAGCCAAAGTCGTTGAGCTTTTGCAGTATGGCCCTGTGCGCGTTGACGTCTTGCATCAAGACCGATTCGGTGATTTCTATCTTTAGCTTTTGCGGCGGAATGTCGTATTTCTTCACAAGTTCCGTGAAGAATTTGTAAATGTCGCAATAGTAAAAGTCCTTGGCGCTGATGTTGATGGAAATGTACATTTCGTTTCCGCGCGCCTTCCATTGGGCAAGCTTTTTGGCCGCCTCTTCCCACATGTACTGGTCCAGCTTGTGTATCAAGCCGGATTTTTCCAAAACCGGAATGAAGTCAAGCGGAGGAATGATTCCTTTTTCCGGAGAGATCCAGCGGACAAGCGCTTCCGCTCCGACAATCTTTTCGTCGGCCGCGTTGATTTGCGGCTGCAGGTACATCACAAATTCTCCGCGCTTCAAGGCGTCCTCAAATTCCGAAACGACGCGCTTGTCGCGTATTTGCTTGTCCATGATTGACGAGTCGTAGAAGGCCACGGTCGTTTCCATGTTTCCGCGAATGTCCTCTATCGTCATCGCGGCCTTGTCGTACATCGTCTTTACGTTTTCGTATTTGTCGGCGATTTCGTAAACTCCGGTGTAGTTGAACAGCTTGTAGTTGTATTTTGCCAATGACTGTTGGAGAGTTTCGTTGTTTTGCTTTACGGTTTCAATGTTGAACGAGTCCTTGGGAACAAGCGCCGCGAATTTGTCCGCGGTGAGCCTTCCGTGGATTGCGTTTGGATGCGAGATTGACGAAAGAAGCGCGGCCTGCAATTTTAGGACGTCGTCGCCGACTTGCGCGCCAAAAAAGTTGTTGACAATCTTAAAGTCCATTATGTTCGTGGCGAGCAAATAAAAGTCGTCGTTTTTGTTGGCGCGCAAAATTTCCGCCGCGCGCTTGAAGAAGGCGAAGCGGTTGTAAAGGCTGGTGAGCGGGTCGCGCTCCGTGCGGAATTTTTCTTCCTCCAGACGCTTGAGCTCTTGCGTCGTTTCGACAAGCTTTAGGTAGCTTACGACGGCGCGGCCTTTTTTGTCTTTTAGAATTTTGTATTCGCAGTCAAAATTTCTTGTGACGGAATTTATTTGCATTGTTTGGGTGAGCGTCAAGAAGCCGAACAATTTTTCCGGATACTGCGCCAAGAGCTTGTCGCGGTATCCTTCCGCCGCCGCGAAACCCGTGTTGCCGTAGCCAAAAATGCTCCGCGCCTCGCGGTTTAGGTAAAAGCACTTTCCGCGGCTTGCGTAGCAGACGACCGCGTAGCTTATGTTTTCCGACACAAGGGAGAACATTGTGTTCAAGAGGGATTCGTTTATTCCCCAAAATGAAATTTGAAAAGTGTAGGCGGCCAAGAAAACGTAGAGCAAAAGTGAAAGTTCAAGCTTGAAGGAATTTAAATGATAAAGGGTGTCAAGCGCCACGACCAAAAGAAAGAGCGCGGAAATTGTCACGAACTTGCTTCTGTAGAATGTGGGCAACTTGTAAGCCCGCCTTAGGAGCGCCTCCAAAATAACTATGACCATTGAGATTTGCAGCGCGACGTAAAAGTAGCTGGGCCATTTGAACGATTTTTCCCAATAATTGAGCTTTCCGTTTTCAAACAAGACAGGTTTCATCGCAAAGACGCTTTCTGTCCAAATGTTGAATATGAAAATTATTCCGGCAAGGCCCGCCAAAACAAAAAAGACTTTTGACGCCGCCGCAAGCTTTCTTTGCGTGTATGAGATTTCCGCGATGGAAACTACAAACGCGTATGTCACGCCAAGTATGAACAGGTCGAACAAGTAGTAGGCCGCGCACAGGGCCAGCGCCGCCCTTTTGTTGGTGACAAAAAATTCCGCGCAGTAGGAAAGTATGCTCAATCCGGCGAGCGCGCACAAGGCCGCCACAATCGGCGAAAGGCGGGCTTTCTTTTTTGCCGCAAAAAAAGTGAATGTCGCAAGGGTAAGTATAGAAACGGCGTTCCACGCCAAATAAAGCGCTCTCATATCCTATTATTATACCACTTTATATAGAAAAAAGCAACGAAAAACGCTCGCCTTGGCAGCCGCAAAGTGAGCGGCCGTCCGCCTTCTCCCTACGCGTTTTAATTGCTTCTTCGTCGGTTGCCCGGACAACCGCAACTGTAAAGGTGGACGAAAAGCGGCGCGAAGGAGCTGGGCGGCATTGCGAAAACTCTCATTTTGCCCCTGCCGCGCAAGCGGCTGTATTGACAAAAGTGAACAAAAGTAGTATATGAATAAAATGACAGCTCAAACAAATGTTCCCGAACTTTTTGGCTCGCTTGTGTTCAACCAAAAAGCGATGAAGGAAAGGCTTCCCAAAGAAACTTTCAAAGCTCTCAAAAAGACTCTCGACAACGGAGAGCCGCTTAACATCGACCTTGCCAACCAAGTCGCCCACGCGATGAAGGAATGGGCGATAGAGAAGGGCGCCACGCACTTTACCCACTGGTTCCAGCCCCTTACCGGCGAAACCGCCGAAAAGCACGACAGCTTCATCACGCCGCAGGACGACGGAACCGTCATAATGACCTTTAGCGGAAAGGAGCTGGTCAAGGGCGAGCCCGACGCTTCCTCTTTTCCAAGCGGAGGAGGCCGCGACACTTACGAGGCGCGCGGCTACACTGTTTGGGACCCCACATCCTATCCATTTGTAAAGGAACACACGCTTTGCATTCCAACCGCTTTCTGCTCCTACAACGGCGAGGCCCTGGACAAAAAGACTCCGCTCTTGCGCTCTATGGAAGCCTTGAACGAGCAGGCCTTGCGCATATTGCGCCTTTTTGGAAACAAGGCGGCGAGCCACGTTGACACGACCGTCGGCCCCGAGCAGGAATACTTTATCGTGAACGAAGAGCTTTACAACAAGCGCAAGGACTTGCGGATGACAGGCCGCACGCTTTTTGGAGCCAAGCCTCCCAAGGGCCAGGAAATGGACGACCAATACTACGCGGCGCTCAATCCAAAAATCGTCAAATATATGGAAGACCTCAACGAGACTCTTTGGAAGTACGGAATTTACGCCAAGACCGAGCACAACGAGGTCGCGCCCGCCCAGCACGAGATGGCGCCGATTTTCACAACGACAAACCTCAGCACCGACCAAAACCAGCTTACGATGGAAGTGATGAAAAAGGTGGCGCGCCGCCACGGCCTTGTCTGCCTTTTGCACGAAAAGCCCTTTGCCGGAGTGAACGGAAGCGGAAAGCACAACAACTGGTCTATGTCCACCGACCAAGGCGAAAACCTTTTGGAGCCGGGCGACACTCCTGAAAAAAATTCCCAGTTCCTCTTGTTCTTGACGGCGGTGATCAAGGCCGTTGACGAAAACCAAGACCTCCTTCGCATCTCGGTGGCCAGCGCCGGAAACGACAACCGCCTTGGCGGAAACGAGGCGCCGCCCGCGATCATGTCCATGTATGTCGGCGACGAATTGCTCGACGTGCTCCAGTCCATAAAGGACGGAACCGCCATGCAGGGCCGCTCCAAAAGCAAGATGACGATCGGAGCCGACGTCCTTCCTCCGATTCCAAAAGATTCCACAGACAGAAACCGCACTTCGCCCTTTGCCTTTACCGGAAACAAATTTGAATTCCGCTCTTGCGGATCCAGCCTTTCCATCGCAGGCCCCAACACGACGCTTGACGCGATCGTCGCCTACACGCTAAAAGGCTTTGCTGACGAGCTTGAAAAGGCAAGCGACTTTGAGGCGGCCCTTAGTTCGCTCATAAAAAGAGAAATCACCGCCCACTGGAGAATCATCTTTAACGGAAACGGATACGACTCAAGCTGGGTTTCGGAAGCGGAAAAGCGCGGCCTCTTGAATTTGCCTTCCACCCCGGACGCGATGGAGCGCTACCTTGACCCAAAGAACGTCAAGCTCTACACGGAGACCGGCGTTTACACGGAAGAGGAACTTAAGGAGCACTACGAAATCAAGCTTGAAAAATACTGCAAGGTTTTGAACATCGAAGTTGAGACAATGCTTGAAATGATAAACAAGGACATTCTGCCCGCCGCCTTCAAGTACATCGACGCGGTCGCGCAAACGGCGATAAACCTCAACGCTGTCGTTCCAGGCGCCAAGGCCTCCGCGCAAGTCTCGCTCTTAAAAAAGTTGGACGAGTTTGCATCAAGCCTTAGCCAAAAGGCCGAGGAGCTTTGCAAAAAGCACGCCGCCGCCAAGAGCGAGGCCGACTGCATGAAGCGCGCCCGCGCTTACGCCGACAGCGTTCTTCCCGCGATGGCCGCCACCCGCGCCGTGGCCGACGAAATCGAGCCGCTTTTGGGCGAGGACTACAAGCCCTATCCTTGCTACGAAGATTTGCTGTTTAAACTTTAATCAGACACTGCCGCGCCGGGAAGGCCGATGTCCTTTCGGAAGAACATTCCTTCAAACTTGACGCCTTCCATCGCGGCGTAGGCTTTTTTCCAAGCCTCGTCAAAGGAAGCGCCGCGCGCGCAAACTGCAAGCACGCGGCCGCCGCTTGTAATCATGTCGCCCGCGTCAAAGTCGCTTTCCTCTTTGCGGCGGTCGGCGATGGCTCCGGCGACAAACACTTTGGCGCCCTGCTTTGAAATCAAGCCTTTGTCAAGGTAGATTTGCTTTCCCTTGGGATAGCTTCCGGGATATCCGCCTGAAACCGCGACAGGCGCGACGGCGAATTCCTTTTTCCACTTCATGTCAAAGCCTTTGAGGCTTCCGTCCACGATGGCGGCGCACAAGGCGGCAAAGTCAAAGTCCATCAAGGGGAGGACGGCTTGCGTCTCCGGGTCGCCCAAGCGGACGTTGTATTCCAAAAGCTTGGGCCCGTCTTTTGTTATCATCACGCCAAAGAATATGAAGCCGCGGTAGTCAAAGCCTTCCGCGATAAGGCCCTTTAACGTTGGCTGCAAAATGTTTTTGTCAAACTGTTCCATGATGGAGGGCGTTACGTCGGAAAGCGGACAAACAGCTCCCATGCCGCCGGTGTTGGGACCCTTGGCTCCGTCGTTAAGGCGCTTGTGGTCGCGCGCGGGAAGGAAGGGGCGAATCGCGGCCTTTCCGTTTTTGGCTCCGTCGGGCGTTACGCTGACGGCGGCCAAAACCGACATTTCGATTCCGGCAAGGTAGTCTTCCACAACGAGCTTTTTTCCGGCGGAACCGACGCGGCCGCTTTCCATAATGTCGTGGACGGCGGCGACCGCTTCGTCAAGAGTTTTGGCCACGACGACGCCTTTTCCGGCGGCCAAGCCGTCAGCCTTTAGGACAATCGGCGCGCCATGCTTTTTGACGTATTCAAGCGCCGCGTTTTTGTCGGTGAAAGTTTCGCTCGCGGGCGCGGCGACAGAGTATTTTTTCATAAAGGCTTTGGCCAAGTCTTTGCTGGCTTCCAACTGGGCGCCGGCTTTTTTGGGGCCGACGCAGGGAATTCCGGCCTTCCAAAATTCGTCGGCCAAGCCCTCGGCCAGCGGATCTTCGGGGCCGATGACCGCAAAGTCGCAAGCGTATTTTTTCGCTATTTCCACATAAGGATTTCCGGGCAAGCCCTTCGCTTCGTCAAGC
>CADBBB010000045.1 GCA_902792795.1 uncultured Spirochaetaceae bacterium
AGGAAAGTTGGAAACATACTCGCCGCCGCCGGAAAACTTGGACGACGTTATTCGCGGTCAAGGGAAGGGCTGGACAGTCTTTAACGCTGACGGAAGCGTCGGCGCGCAATTGTGGTCATTCAATCAAAATCCCAAGAATCGCTCCGAGCCCTTTTACGATTGGTTTTGCAAAAAAGAATTCCGCCAAGCGATGAGCCGCCTTCTTAACCGCGACCGAATCATCGCGCAAACTTACCGCGGCTTGGCCTATCCCAAGTACGACTTTTTTCCTGACGGAAATCCATTTTACAATCCCGACATCCAGCTTGAATACAAATTTGACTTGGCCAAGGCCGAAGCGCTTTTAAATAAAATCGGCTTTAGGCGCGGCGCCGACGGAACGATGCTTGACGAAAAAAAACGGCCGGTGGAATTTGACCTTGCGATAGCTTCTACGGCCAACACTTCAAACGACATCGCGCAAATCATAAGCGACGAGGCAAAAAAGCTTGGAATTAAGGTGAACGTTCGCCAAACCGATTTCCAGAAAATGGTAGAGTCCTTGACGGCCACTTTTGACTGGCAGTCGATAATCATAGGCCTGGGCGCCAATCTTTTTCCTTCGCAGGGAAGCAACGTGTGGCCGTCAAGCGGCAACCTGCACTTGTGGCACCCCTTCCAGCAAAAGCCCGCGACCGACTGGGAAGCGCGCTGCGACTTTTTGTACAACGAAGGAAGCTACACCGCCGACAAGCTTGCCGCCCAAAAAATCTGGGACGAATACCAGCGCCTGATTTTGGAAGAGTGCCCGATAATTTACCTTGTCCGCCCGGCAAGCTTTTGCGCGATCCGTAACCGCTGGAATCTTTCAAACTTTTACTACGACAATTTGAACGGCTCCATGACCGACTGGGTGTGGTTGGCGGAGTAGCGACGGTCAAGGCACGCTTGCGCTTAAAGCCTTGACTCGTCGCTTTTGCGGGTGTATAAGAGAGCGTACACCCGCAATAGCCCTTGCCTTTTGACGCGCGGCTCGCTATTATGTTGCGCATGGAAAAGGACGTTAAGGCGCTGGTTTTTGACATGGACGGAGTTTTGCTGGACTCCGAATCAGTGTGCGACCAAATTTGGGAGCTCTTGGCCGACGAGATGGGCCTCCCCGACATTCAGGCGGCCATTTTGGAAAACCGGGGCTGCAACGAGGCCTTGATGGCCAAGAACCTTGTCGCCCGCTACGGAAGCGGCTTTGACTGCAAGAAATTTTTTGAGGACTTTCGCGTTCATTTTCACGACGTTGAGTTTACAAAGGGAATTCCCCTTTTGCCCCAAGTGGCGGAAACTTTGGACTACCTTAAAGGGCGCGGCTACCGGTTGGCCCTGGCCACAAGCACAAGGCGGTCCACGGCGACCCGCCAGCTAAAGGCGGTGGGCGTTTACGACATTTTTGAGGCGTGGACTTTTGGCGACGAGGTGGAACGTTCCAAGCCCGCGCCCGACATTTACCTAAAGGCCGCCCGCGAGCTTGGCGTTGAGCCGGATTTTTGCGCCGGAGTCGAGGACAGCCCCAACGGAATAATAAGCGTCCACAGCGCTGGCTTTAGGCCGATCATGGTTCCCGACCGCATCGCGCCCAGCGACCAAATCAAGGCGCTTTGCTGGAAAATAGGAAAGCCCCTTTCCACGCTGCGGGAATTCCTTTAAGTTAAGAAGAAAACAATAAAAAAAACGCTCCCAGTCGCGGCGGCATTGTGTTGACAAAGCGAGCGGGGGGGGGGTAATATAGTAGAAATTTCATTAGGAGGTTGTTTAATGAAAATTTCAAAACTTTTGACAGCTCTTGCCGTCGCCGCCGCGGTGGCCGGATTTGCAAGCTGCTCAAATTCAAGCGACACGCCGGCTGTCCCTATTACTCCTGTTAATCCGGTTGATCCGGCTGACCCGGCTGACCCGGCTGACCCGGAAGAAACGGAAGGACCGTCTGTAAAAATTACAGGCGTGAATGTTATCGCCGCTGCCGCGACAAGTCTTCTTCACGAGTCAACGATGACGGATCTCTATGCCTTTCCCTCAAACTTTGGCTCAGACACAATCAAGTTCACTTGGTCTGTAGTTGAAGGAATCGAGCATGTGGAGAATCCTACAAACGTTTATGCTGAGAGTCTGCGAGTCTATTCTAAGGACGGCGACACATCGGTTGACAGCGCGGATCAGACTTTCAAAGTAAAGGTGCTTGTTCAGTCTGTGACGGATGCAAGCAAAAAGGCCGAGGCCGAGTACACAGTTACGATTCTTAAGAAGGCTACAGATGAAGCGGGAAGGGTTCCTTTGAAGTTCATCGAGTGGATGCCTGATTTTTCCTATGTACCCGATAATGATGTTGATACATCTGACCGCACTTACAAACCGGCGACACCTGTTGTGCCTGCAGCTATCAAACCTGGCAATAACGCTTACTTCGCTTTGCCCACCACTCCAATCTACAACGGATATTCAGCTAACAGGAGTAGCGGTGCATACAGAAAGGGTTGGATATTCACAACTTCTGACATAACAGTTGCCGCGATTGTTGACAGCGACGGCGCCACGAAGTCCGAAGCTACATACACAGATGCGAATGGAACTGGCGCTAAAGCGTTGATTGTCAACAAGACAGAAAAGGAGTCTGTGGATCTTACAGTGGCTGGAGAATATAAGCTCTCTGACACTGTTAAGCCGACTTTCACAAAGACTGTGACTCGTAAAGTTGCCAAGGGCAAGAAGATTACGGTAAAGCTTTTGAAAGGCGCCGCTACTACTCTTAACTATAAGGGCTCCTACGTGACATCTACAGGCATCGTGCTTGATGACGTATACGCTGGCGTTGACTATGTGACTGAAGCCATTGAAGGCGGCTATGAAGATGAAGGCATCTATACGCCGGATTCACCGGCAAAAGGGTTGATTAACAATGCCGCTGGAGCGCTTGCTACTGCAGCCACTGCTTACTACGGAAAAGTAACATTCCGTGTAAAGTATGATGCGGCTGACAATTCAGAGTTCGATGTTAAATGGCAGGACTAATTCCTAGCCGCTTCTAGCGACAAAAAAACGCCCTTCGTTTGAAGGGCGTTTTTTTAAAGGTTGCCTGAACATTACGCCTTCCGTCAGTTTGCGGGAACAAAATTAGCGCTAATTGTGACATTTTGACCTGGCATTTTAAATGTCCAGATACCAAAGCTCTTGTATGGGGAAATTTTTGTGCCGTCGGCGGCGGTTATAACCGGCTCTTCCGCTTTATATCCATCGTCAGGAAGCAAGAACAGCCACACTTCTTCGCCGCATTTTGCGGTTTTGTTAGTCATAATTACCCCATTTTGGCACGGCGTTGTTGCAATCGTGAACTCATCTGCTATGAACGTCGCGCTCACCGTGACATTTTTGTCGGGCATGATGAATGTTCGCGTGTTTCCTGTTCCGCTGACTTCAACCGTCTCTTCGTCCTCTGCGGTTACTTTGAGCGTATCAAGCTTGTATCCGGTTTCAGGCGTTATCGTAAGCGTAATTTCGCAGTCCTTGTCCGCTCCGGAAGCGTTTGAGGACACTTTTCCGTTCTCGCTTGGAGAAATTGTGATGTCGTTAACAGGATCTTTAATCCATACTGCGTAAAGGGTTATGTCTTGGTTTCCCGTATAAAGCGCCCCGTCGCCGTATTCGCAGTCGGTGATATCCTTGGCATTGGAATTCGTTGACCAGCCTACAAAGTAGTAGGTTTTCCCTCCGACTATTTTTGTAAAGCCTTCCAATTCTTGTATCCCCGGCAAGTCTTTGCTCTCTCCGGCCTTAAAGGTTCGCGTCGCAGTCGCGGGGGTTTCGCTTCCGTTGTTGGCGTTGAATGTAACCGTATAATCTTTTGCCGTAAAGAACGCGGCCACAATGACGTTTTTTTGCGGCATCGCAAATTTATTGTCTTGAACTTTGATTGCCGTTCCGTCGGCGGCGCACACAGCGTATTTGTTAAAGATGTATCCGATGTTCGGCGTGGCTGTGAGCGTTATCGCTGTTCCTGCCTCCGCCTGCTCTGCGCTCGCGGTCACTGTTCCGCCTGTCACTCCCTGCGCCACTTTAATGACGTATTTTTCCTGCGCGGGGGTAGAGCCGCTGTCAGAATTGTTGGAGCAGGCGCAAAGGGTTAGCGTCATTCCCATGGCGGCGATTAGGGTCGCAATGTCAATAAGCTTTTTCATAAAAATCCTCCTGCCGTAAGGCCGCTTTACTTGGACACGCACAAGGCTGGAACTACGCACTCAGTATTGTCAGGCGTTCTAAATGTTAACATGCCTTCCTCGGCGCAAACCGCCGGGACAGTGTTATATTCATCTACGAGATTTCTCAGCCACCAATATCCGGCGAATTCAGTTCTTACCGTCGCTCCTCCCGCTCTGGTGTAGTCTGTTGTCTTGCGCTTGCGAGCGCTGTCAGAATAAGTATTATTGGAAAAGCCGTACTCGCTTTTTTGGATGTCATAAGAGCTCAAAAGGAACGCTTTGACAGTAGTTGTTTCATTGTCTAGGGCAACTGGCGCTATCTTGGAGAGCTGCCCGCCGACAAAGGCGCTTTGGACAAAAGCGTCGTTGAGCCATGCGCGAATTTCAGAATTAATGTAGCTCGTTTCGCTGCCATTGTACCGCCTTGCCGCAATGGCATTTTCCGCGAGCAAAAGCTTTTTGCCGCTGTAGTTGTCCGTAATGACGCGCCACTTTATTAGTTCCACTTTGAACCACTTTTCTGATTTTCCCTTAGTTCCGGCTAGACTGCCGTCGCTGTATTTGACACGCGGAGTCTGGTGCATGTCGTAAGGTTCTATGAAGGCATTTTCCTTGGCTTTGACATACCATGCGCCGTCGTCGCCTTTGCAGTAGGTAAAGTCGCCATGGATTTGCGTTATTTTCTCGTTAACCGTAACGTTCTCGGCTTTTACTGTCTGCGGCCAGCGGCCGAAGGTGACGTATTTTCCGCTTGTTCCCACAGTTCCGTCCTCTCCGGACTCGCATTCTCCATAGCCTCCGCTGGCCCAGTTGTTGGTGTCGTAAAAATCCGCCACCACACTGACATTGCCTGCGGGCATTTCAAATTCCCACTTGTTGTTATTTTTGTTGAGGGCAATGAGGTCGATAGAGCCTTCTTTGTTGACGGTGATTGCGTTAAGCGCCCATCCGCTGTCGGGCCATGCCGTTAGCGCCACTTTTTGTCCGACCGTGGCTGTTTCACATTCGCACAAAACTTTTCCACTATAAATAGTATTGATTTTAATCGTGTAGCCTATCGCGTTGAATGTCACGTTCACCTTGACATTGGCGCTAGGCATTGTGAACTTCCATGTGTAGTCCGATTCTTTTGTGACGGTAATTTGGTCGCCTATTTGGCCGTTGTTGTCAACTTTATTGGCAGAGACAGTTTTAATTTCATATCCCGCATCCGGCTTTATTGTAAGCGTAATGTCAGCGCCTTCATCCGCGCCGACAACGTCTGAGGACACGGTTCCTTGCCCGCTTTTAGAAATGCCGATGCTGTGGACGGGATCCTCGTACCACACGGCGTAAAGTATTGTGTCCTCAAATCCAATGTAAGTCGAGCCATCGCCCCATTCGCAGTCTTCGCTTTTTGTGTCGGGCGACTTTGACCAGCCTACAAAGTACCAATATGTCTCTCCGACTATTTTTGTAAAGCCGTCGCCCAATTCATGTATCCCCGGCAAGTCTTTGCTCTCTCCGGCGGTAAAGGTTCGCGTCGCAGTCGCGGGGGTTTCGCTTCCGTTGTTGGCGTTGAAGGTAATCGTATAATTTTGGGCCGTAAAAAGCGCGGTTACAATGACATTTTGCGCGGGCATTTTAAATTTTCCGTCTGGCGCCGCAATGCCAGACGCATCTTCGCCGCAAACAAGGATTTGGGAAAGTTTGTATCCCGTGTTCGGCGTCGTTGTGAGCGTTATCTCCGTTCCTGCTTCCGCCTTGCTGGCGCTTGCGGTGACTTTTCCGTTTGCGATTGCGCCTGCAATTGTCACTGTATATTTGGCCGTAGCGGGGGTTGGTCCGGGCGTCGAGCCGCCGTCGGAACTGTTGGAGCAGGCGCAAAGGGCCAAGGCCATTAAAAGGCTGGCGGTTAGGTTCACAATGACAATATGCTTTTTCATAAAAAATCCTCCTGACGAAATAATAGCATGAAATTGGAGAAAAGGCAAGAAAGAGTTCGCTACCCCGCGAAGATTATTTCTTCTTCCAAATCAAAGCCCAACTTTTCCTTGGCGCGGGCCTTGCACAAGTCAACAAGCGCTCGGACGTCGGCCGAGGAGGCGCCGCCTGCGTTCACGATAATGTTTCCGTGAAAGGGCGCGATTTGGGCGCCCCCGCACCTCTCGCCCTTTAGGCCAAGTTCGTCGATTATTTTTCCTGTGGGTTGGCCAAAAGCCCGGTTGTTTTTAAAGACACTTCCGGCGCAGGGAAACTTGTAGTGGCCCTTGTCTTTTCGTTCTTGAATGAAGGCGGCGGCTTTTTGGGCTATCGAGGCCTTGTCGCCTTTTTGGACGATAAATTCCGCGCTAAGAACGACGCGGCCAGTTCCTGTAAAGGGGGATTTTTTGTAGTCCCAAGCCTCCTTGGGAAAAACCGCCTCTCTTTGAACAAAGGCGCCTTCTTCTTGGCTCCATTCAAGCCAGGAAATTTTTTGGACGGTGTCGGAGATTTCTTTTCCAAAGCAGCGCGCGTTCATAAAGGCCGCTCCGCCCACGGTTCCCGGAAGGCCCGCGAATTCCTCCAAGCCGCTCAAGGCCTTTTCCTGCGCGAAAGACACGAGGGCGGCCATGCTTGTTCCCGCCAGAGCGCGGATTGCCGCCGGCTTTTTAGAGGCGACGTCTTGGTCTGCGGCGGCGCAGTCTTGGTCTTGCGCGATTCTTTCGTTCCCCGAGTGACTTTCGACAATCTCTATTCCGCAAAGCTTCTTTGTTGAAACTATAATCCCGTCAAACCCTGAGTCGCTAAAAAGGACGTTTGTTCCGCCTCCAAGGACAAAATACGGAATTTTTGCGTTCCTGATTTCCGTAAGGGCGAAGGCCAGCGATTCCTCGTCGCCCGGCTCAATTAAAAGCGCGGCTTTTCCGCCGATTTTAAAGGAAGTCCGAGCCGACAAAGGCTCGTCAAAAAAAAGGCCTATTTTGGGGTTCCGCTTGAATTTTTCGGCGATTTGCGCTATGCTGTTCATTCACGATATTATAGCCATTTCTTTGGCGTTTGGCAAGGCAGGTTTTTATGGCGCTAAAACTCTTCAACACGATGGGAAAAAAATTGCAGGAATTTGTTCCGCTTCAGGAAGGCTTTTGCGGCTTTTACGGCTGCGGACCCACGGTTTACAACTACGCCCACATCGGAAACTTGCGCGCCTACGTCTTTTTGGACACGCTCGACAGGACGCTGACTTTCCTTGGCTACAAAAAAAAGCACGTGATGAACATCACCGACATCGGCCACTTGACAGGCGACGCCGACGACGGCGAGGACAAAATGCTCAAGACCGCCAAGGAGCGCCAGCAGTCGGTTTTGGACATCGCCAAATTCTACACGGACGCTTTTTTTAGCGACATCGACCGCTTGAACATACTCCGCCCCGACGTGGTTTGCAAGGCCACCGACCACGTTCCCGAAATGATAGAGCTGATAAAAAAGATCGAGGCCAACGGCCACACTTACATGGCCGGCGGAAACCTTTACTACGACGTTTCTACATACCCCGACTACGGAAAGCTTGCCAACCTCAACCTTGACGACTTGCAGGCCGGCGCCGGAAAGCGCAAGGTCGTCGTTGTGGACCAAAACAAGCGCAACCCGCAAGACTTTGTCCTTTGGTTCACCAAGAGCAAATTTGAGGAGCAGGCGCTTGTTTGGGATTCTCCCTGGGGCAAGGGCTACCCGGGCTGGCACATCGAGTGCTCGGCCATGAGCATGAAGTATCTTGGAAAGCATTTTGACATCCATACGGGCGGAATCGACCACGTTCCCGTGCACCACACGAACGAAATCGCGCAGTCGGAAGGCTCCTTTAGCGCCGAAGACCGCGCGGCCGGCCCTTGGGTCAACTACTGGCTCCACAACGCCTTTTTGGTGATCGAAGGCGCGACAAAGATGAGCAAGTCTAGCGGAAACTTCCTTACCTTGCAGTCGCTGGTTGACAAGGGCTACGATCCCTTGGACTACCGCTATTTCTTGTTGGGCGCCCACTACAGGAGCCCGGCCAACTTTAGCTGGAATTCTATGGATTCGGCCAAAAATTCCCGCGCGTCTTTGGTCAAGCGCGCGGCCAAGGTCTATGAGGCCGCCGGCGGAAAAGCCGCTCCTTCTTTGGGAGAAAAGGCGTCCGAGACCTTGCAAAAGTTCACCGCCGCTATGGAAAACGACTTGGGAACTCCGGCCGCGCTCGGCGTTTTGCAGACCGCGCTAAAGGACGGCGACGTTCCGGCTGAGCAAACTTTGGCCCTTATGGCCAAGATGGACGCTGTTTTGGGCTTAAAACTGGTTGAATCGGCCAAGGAGAGCCTAAAAAACGCCTCTTCCGCCGAAATTTCAGGCGCGAGCGGCCATGAAGGAGACCCCGAGGCGGCCGAAATCGACGCCTTGGTGGCCGAGCGGACCGCCGCCAAAAAGGCCAAGGACTTTGCCAAGGCCGACCAAATCCGCGACGAGCTTGCGGCCCGAGGAATCGTAATCGTGGACACGCCCAATGGCGTCGTTTGGAAAAGGCAATAATTTTTGTAACAAAAAGGCTTTTAGATGGTTAAAGATATAAGCGAAAGCCAGAACTGCGCGGGCGAGCTAAACGCCGCCAACGAGACTGACTTTAAAAAGATATACGACGCGACTTTCAACCTGCTGTTCAAGGTTTCGTTCCGCATTGTGAACGACGAGGAGGCGGCGGAGGATTTGGTCCACGATTCGTATATCAAGGCCAACGAAAAGGCCATGCAGTTTCCCACGATGAATGACGCCACTTTTTGGCTCATTCGCGTGGTCAAAAACGCGTCGCTCAACTACGTAAAGCGCAAGGGCCGCGAAAAGAAGGCCTTGCAGCGGGAATTTTACGAGGACCGCAGGCAAGTGACCAGCGGAGAGACGGACGCTTTGCGCGCCGAGACGATAGAAAAGGCAAAGGAAGCCTTGCAACAGCTTCCCGAAAATTTGCGGGAAGTTTTGGTCTTGCGCGAATACGCCGACATGAACTACAAGGAAATCGGCAAGGCTTTGGGCATTACCGAAGGAAACGTAAAGGTTCGCGTCTTTAGGGCGCGCGAACAGCTGGCCAAGTTGATAGGAGAAGACGATGTTTCATTGTCCTGAGAACGACATACATTCAATTTATCTCGACGGCGAGCTGCCTATAAATTTTCAAAAGGACTACGAGGCGCACTTGGCTTCTTGCCCAAAGTGCCGCGCCAAGCTCGAAAAATTAAAGGCCGTCCACGAGGCGTTCGCGGCGGACTCAAAGTCGCTTGACGTCGACGCGGTTTTTATGGCCCAGAGTTTTGAGCGCCTGCAAAGCCGCATGCGCTTCTCCAAAGTTGTCAAGGCGTCCGAGCCAAGCAAAAACATTGTCCGCATGAGAACCTTTGTTCCTCTTGCCGCCGCGGCCGCCGCGATTTTTGCCTTGTTCGTTCCGCTTAGAATGAACGGAGCCGGAAACGTCAAGGGCGTTGACGAAAGCGTTTTGGCAGTTTCAAACATAAAGGCCCAAAAGCCCATAGCCGACAACGGCATCATAGTGAACGGCGGCATCCAGCAGGTTTCGTTTGACAAAAAGGCGGAGCCCGCGCTTGCCATCAAGGCCAGCGATTTTGAAAGCCTTAAGAGCGAAAACGAGAGCGCGCCGGACGGAATGACCATCAGCGTCACAAAACTTTCAAACTTAAATTCAATTTCCGCTTCAAATGTCTCGAACGTGGCTCCCGCCCGGCTTGACGTTTGGGACATTCTAAAGTGAGCCGATTCTTTTACACGCTGCGAAAATATCCCGCCGCGCGTTTTTTAGCCCTGGCCCTTTTTTTGGCGGCCGGGGTTTCTTTGCTTTTGTTCTCCACCCGCTCAATTTTAAGAAAGCCAGTTTTGACGGAAATCGCTCCCAGCGTCGGCGCGCCCGGCGACATTCTTATAATTCGCGGCGAAAATTTTGGAAGGCAGCGCGGCTCAAGCTACGTCGAGCTTAGCGGAAACCGCCTTACCGAAAGCGGCTACGTTTCTTGGGACGACGACTTGATAAAGGTAATCGTTCCCGGCAGCGCCGAGGACGGCTTGGTTTACGTGGCCACGCGCGCAGGAAAGTCCAACCCTGAATTTTTTGCCAACGAGCTGGCCATTCCCGTGGAAATGCCGGAAAACCCGATGTCCGTCGTTCCCATCATAACCGAGCTTTCCGTGTCCGAAGCCGCGCCCGGCCAAATCCTTTCCGTCAGCGGAAGAAATTTTGGAGCGAGCAGGGGCGAGTCCAACATTTACTTTACTGCGCATAGGGAAGGCGCTTCCGAGGAAAACATTCCGGACATGGCGGGCGTGGAATCGCAGCGGCCAAAATATTCGGGTTTTGTCACGCCGAGCGAGGCCGACTTTGACTTTGAGTATTGGAGCGAAACTGAAATCCGCGTCCGAGTTCCCGACGGCGCGGCGACCGGCTCAGTCTTTGTGGCCACCGGAGAAGGCCGCTCGGCCTTGCAGCCTTTTGTCGTTAGAAGCCGCGTCGGAGAAAAGACTTGGGCCAGCCGCCACACTTACTTGGTTCAAGTTGGCGCGGACTTTCACAACATAAAGGGAACGGACGCGGCCGCCGTTACGATTCACGTGCCGCGCCCCATAACTTTTGCATGGCAGCCGGAGGCCGTCATGACAGAAAGCGTTCCTGAGCCGGCGCTCTTGGATTACCGTGGAAATTCGATTTTCCAAATTACGCCCGCCGACAAAACTTCCGCGAAAAATTATTCGAGCGCGCGGCAAAATTATGTGGTCACTTCCTGCGGAATCGAATGCTGGATAAACAAGGATTACGCCGCGCCGTTTAAAGAAAAGGACAGAATGCTTTACAAGGCCTTTACCCGCGCCGACGAAATCATTCCGGCCGCGGACAAGGAAATTTTAGCGCTGCTTCCAAACATAATTTACCAAGTGAAGAATCCCTACAGGCAGGCCGAATTGGTTTACGACTACTTTGTGGCCAACTATAAAATTTTGCCCAAGGCGCGCGGCGCGGAGTCGGACGTCCTTGACTTGGTAAAGCGCAAGAGGGGAGACGCCTACGACTTTGCCGTGGTTTACGCCGCGCTCTTGCGGGCGGCCGGGGTTCCCTGCCGCGTTTTGAGCGGAATCTTGATTGACGCGGACAAGCAGACCAAGAACCATTGGTGGAACGAATTTTACGTCGAGGGCTTTGGCTGGGTTCCGGTTGACACGGCGCTTGGAGCGGGAATGGAATTCAAGGCGTTCCAGAGCGAGCGCAATTCCGGAAAATATTATTTTGGAAACATCGACGCGCAGCGCGTTGTCTTCTCTCTTTCGTATAAGGTCATAAAGCAGTCATTGTTGAGCAACAAGACAGTGCGCATTCCGCGCTCCTTTGCCTTGCAGTCTATTTGGGAAGAGGCGGGCGCCGACGTTGAAAGCTACAGCTCGTACTGGATTGTTCCGGCTGTCCTAGGTATATATTAGCGGCAATGAAAATTGCTAGCAAGACTAAAAATAATTGTTAGCCGCATAAGCGGCAACATTACGGCGTTGCCGTTTTGCGATAAGAAATGATTTTCTTGCCCGCTCACGCGGGCGGGCAATCGCGCTCGCATCCAAGCTCGCGCGAACAGCCGTATCGTTTGGAGGTTTTTATGGTTACGAAAATTTTATCTGTGGGCGGATCGATGATCGCGCCTGACAAGCCTGACACGGAATTTTTGGCCGCCTTTGTCCAGATGGCAAAGGAATGGCTGGCCGCCGACAAGGGCCGCCGCTTGATTTTGGTGGCCGGAGGCGGCGCTCCCGCCCGCGTTTACCAGGGAGCCTATAAAGAAGTTTGCGAAAAGACAGGAGACGGCTTTGACAATTCCGCCGCCGACTGGATTGGCGTAATGGCCACAAGAATCAACGCCCAGCTTTTAAAGGCTTCCTTTGGCGGCCTTTGCCAAAACGACGTGGTGACAAACCCCACCGCCGACATAGACTTCAAGGGCCAGGTGCTCGTGGCCAGCGGCTGGAAGCCCGGCTTTTCGAGCGACAACGACGCGGTTTTGCTGGCGGAAAAATTCGGCGCGGACACGGTGGTCAACCTGAGCAACATCGAAAAAGTTTACACGGACGACCCCCGCAAAAATCCTGACGCAAAGCCGCTTGACGAAATTTCTTGGGCGGACTTTAGAAAGATGGTCGGCGACGAATGGGTTCCCGGAAAGAACGTTCCCTTTGATCCAGTGGCCAGCAAAAAGGCCTCCGAACTTGGCCTTACCGTGATTTGTTCCGCCGGAAAGAACATCGCCAACACAAAGAACATTTTGGACGGCGCTGCCTATGTGGGAACGACAATCTCAAAATAAAAGGCGAAAAAATTTTTTGTTTTTTCCCGAAAACAGGTGAATTCTTTAAAAAAAAGTCTATCTTATAGGCATGGGAAAAACAAAATTGGATTTGCGCGAGCGGGTGTTCGCGCGCGGGCTTTCGTATCCCAGCGACGCGGAGCTTTTGATGCTCGTTTTGGGAAGCGGAACCAAGGATTTGCCGGTTGAGGAAATCGCCTACAAAATGTCCGACGTCATTGACGTGAGCGGCCGCGAAAACCTTGTCGACAATTTTTTAAAAATTCCGGGCGTGGGCTTGGGAAAGGCGCTTGCCGTGGCCGCCGCTTTGGAGTTTGGCCGCAGAAAAGCCGCGCCTTTGAACGCGGTCATTCGCGACCCGCAAGATTTGCTTCCGTTCATAAAGCAGTACGCCTACAAGGCGGCCGAGCATTTTATCGCCGTGTCGCTTTCCGGCGCGCATGAAATATTGAGCCAAAAAGTTGTGGCCGTCGGCAATTCAAACAGCGCCATAATAAGTCCCCGCGAAGTTTTTTTTGAAGCCGTCCAGGCCAGGGCAAGCGCCGTCATTTTGGCGCACAACCATCCGGCGGGCGGCGCCTCTCCAAGCGACGAAGACATTGACACAACCCGCCGTCTTTGTTCCGCCGCCGACATTTTGGGCATAAGCGTTCTTGACCACATCATCGTAAGCCGTTCGGAATATTTTAGCTTTAAGGAACATAATATGTTGAAAGAAGCGGCGTGAAGGTGTAGAATGCGCTTATGCTGAATTTTATAAAAACGCCCAAGGCGCTTTTTGCCGCGGCAATTTTTGGGCTTGAAATTTTTGGGCTCGGAATTTTTTCTTGCGCGAGCGCTCCGGTTCAGGACGAAACGCTAGTCCAAGACGGAACGCAAGAAATTTTTTTGCCGGAGCGCTTTGAGGAAATCGCGGCGGGGCGGGGCGACGCCACCTTTAAGACAAGCAAGCCCAAGTGCGCGCTTTACATTAACGGAGAATACCACGGCCTTACGCCCCTAAAGGCGGCCGGCCTTGTTCCGGGGCGTTACGCTGTTCAAATAAAAAAGAAGGGATTCAAGACAGTGAACATAGCGATTCAAGTTAAGGACGGAATTTCGGATTTTTATTACATTGAGATGGAAGCCGACGAGCCGGAAAATTTAGAACTGCCGCAAGACAAAGAAGCCGCGCCCGTTCCTAGTCAAACGCAAAGCCAAGCAGCGCCGGAACTTTGACGTAGTTCTTGTAGCTTAGGACGGAGCTTCCGTTCACGCAAAGTTGGGTGGAAGAGCCGCCGTCAAATTCCATCGCGTTTTCGCAGCCGAGCGCGCGCAAAAAGTCGGCGCATTCCATGTAGGTCAGGCCGGCGCTCTTTGCCGGATTTTCTCCTTCCACCGCGATGACATAAAGCGTTTGGCCGCTCGCGTCCAAGCCCACGGCGGTGCGGGAGTCGCGCAATTCCTTAAATTGAATTATTTTTTTGTCCTTTAATATTTGCCAAAAGCCGCCGGCCGCGAAGAGCGCGCCGCTTATGTCCTTGTCCTTTTGGGAAGAGAAAATTTGCGCCATGCGGTTTTCTTGCGGCGAACCTTCCTCAAAGCCAAAAAAGGCCAGCGCGCAATATCCGGTCAAAGCCCGCGAATAAATTTCGCCGCCGTTCACGCAAAGTCCGGCGGTCGAATGTTTTTTGTCGATTCCTGTTTCGCGGACGTAAAAGGGCGTTGTATTGAAGGCGAGTATCGCGCCGCTTTGCCTGCAAAATTCTTCCGCGTAAAAAATGTCGCTGGACTTTTCTTTTTTGGGAAGCATTTTTATTTTTAGGCCGGGCGCCGTCAAGTCAATTTTGGCGCATTGAATCAAAAGCTGGCGCTCGGCGTATTGGGCGGTTTGTATGGCGGCGCAATTTTCCAGCGTTTTCCATTGTATTTTGACGGAAGAAAAATCACGGACGCGCGCGTTGGGCAAAGCCGACGATTGGCTTGCGTAGAGAAAAATGATAAAAAAAAGCGCCAAAAAATAGCGCGCGGCGCGTCTTGGGAATATCATACTTTATTATCGGAATTTTTGGGCCGCTTTCTTAGGCTTTCAAGGGCTTTGGCGCAAAAAAAAATCCCGCCGTTTGCAGGCGGGATTCGTTCAAGTTAGTAAGACGCGCGGCTGTCGTGCGGCTTGCGGTTCTTTTTCATAAGCTTGCGAGCCAGCGTCTTGTTCTTGCGGTTCAAAATTGTGGAAGGCTTTTCGTAGTATTCGCGCTTTTTCCATTCGCGGATGATGCCTTCTTTTTCGACCATTCTCTTGAAGCGTTTGATCGCTTTTTCAAGATTCTCTGAATCTTCAACTAAAATTGTTGCCATTGTTTTCACCTCCTTTTTGCGGAGTTCCGTCAAGTTCATCTATTATGACAGAAAAATAAAAAGTAGTCAATACAAAAAAAAGCGGACTCTATAGGCGGGTACGACGGACAAGCCGTCGTTTTGTTATAAGAAATGATACAACTGCGCTCTCACGAGCGCGGACAATCCCAGCGACGAAAAGTTTTTTTTTCTGCGTCCCGCCCCGTTTTGCCCGCATTTTTTTAGTTGAATAAAAAATATTTTCTGCTCTAATCCAATACGAGGATCTTCGATTTTGTCAAAACCTCGTTGCCGTCTTCTGTAATCAAAACGTCGTTTTCCAAGCGGACGCCGCCAAGGTCGGGGTCGTAGAGGCCGGGCTCCAACGTGACAATCATGCCGGGCTTGAAGACCGCTTCCGGCTCGGCGCGCTGGCGCACAAAGGGAGACTCGTGGATTTGAAGGCCTATTCCGTGGCCCAAGCCGTGGGGCATGGAACGCCGCGCCTTTGCGAAAATTTCGTCGGCCTTTGCGGCGGCGGCCTTTATCGGAACGTCCTTTTTGTAAAGCTCAAGGCATTCGTCGTAGGCCTTTTGAACCAAGCCCAAAATTTCTTTTTGTTCCGGGCTTAGTTTTCCCTTTGCCACGGTGAGCGTCGTGTCGCTTGTGTAGCCCTTGTAGACAACGCCAAAGTCCAAGATGCTGAGGCCCTTGGCAGGCCACGCCGCCGCCGTGTATCCGGGAAACGCGTGAATGGCGAAGCTTCGTTCCGGGCCGGCCGCCAGCGTGTCAAAGCCTGTCCGCTCGCAGCCATGCGCGCGGCATTCGCGTTCGATTAAAAGCGCCGCGTCTGTTTCGGTCTTGATTTTTCCGGCCTTGATTTGCTTTTCTATTTGCTCGATGATTAGGTCGCCGACGCGGGCGGCTTCTTTTACGCATTCGATTTCGTATTCGTCCTTTGTTTCGCGCATTTGTTCCGCGTATGAGTGGACGCCTTTTTCCTTGCACAAAACGTCGTACGCGTTAAGCTCGTCCACATACTCCAAGAATTTGGGGTAGGATGTGGCGGGGCTGATTTCCACTTTTTGGCTTGTGAACTTCATCGTTCCCAAGACGGCCTTTATCGCGCGCAGGGTGTTGCGTTCGTATCGGGTGGAAGGAATTATCTTGTCCGCGAAGGCGTTTTGGCGCGCCAAGTTTTCGTCCCAAGGAATCAGGACGCAAGTTCCCGCTTGGCTTATCACGAGCGCCGCGTCACTTGGGTGGCCGCAAAAGTATCGGACGCTTGGGTCGCGATGGTCTTCGTTGTCCTCAAACACAACGGCGTCAATTTTTTCGGCCTTCATTTTTTCTATGAAGCGCGCCCTTCTGTCGGAATATATTTTTGCAAGTTGGTCTTTTGTTTTTTCTTTCATGCCGCTCATTTTAGCGCAAATTGCGCTTGCGGCGCAAGATTTGCATGGCGGCTTGGTCGCGGGAGACAAGGAGCAAAAGCGCGCCGACAGAGCCAAAGACAAGCGCCGTGAGCGCGAGCGGAAGTCCGTTGCCTAAAAGGCGGCCCATCGCGCCAAAATGGCGGACAAAAAATTTATGCGCGAACCACGCGGGAACGCTCGCCGCGACAGAGAATAAAATCATCTTTAGCGAATACAACAAGGTCTGGTGGACGGCGGCCTTTACGTCAATCGATTCTAGCTTTTTCAAAAAGACAAAGAGCGCTATTGTGTTGGTAAGGCTCGCGGCGCTTAGCGCGAACGCGATTCCGCCGCCGCTCCACTTGAACGAAAGCGCGAAGGCGAGCGTTATGTTCACGGCGAAGCCTATGATTCCCGCCAGCGTTGGAAGCTTTGTGTTGCCTTGCGCGTAAAATGCCGGAGAAATTATTCTGTTGGCCGCGATGAAAAAGAGGCCGGCGATGTGGAATGTAAAAGCGCGCAAGGTGAGCGCCACCGAGTTTTCGTCAAAGCGCCGCGTCTTGTAAACAAGCTGGATTATTTCGCGGCCGGTGATGAGGGAGTAAAACGTTATCGGAATCGTTATCAAGGCGATTATTTTTATCGCCCACGTGAGCATTTGATTGTATTCTTCCCAGCGCTCGCTTTTTGCGTAAGCCGACAAGTCCGGCAATATAACCGTTCCGATTGAAACGGCGAAAACGCCCAAAATCAATTCCTGCAAGCGCAAGGAGTATTGCAGGCTTGAAACGATTCCCTCTCCGGCGCGGCCCGCGAGCGCGGTGCTCACCATGTCGTTGATTTGGTAGCTCGCCATTCCGATTATCGTTGGAACGATGAGCGCCACCACTTGCCGCGTTCCCGGATTGGTGAATGCTTTCTTCAAGCTTACAAAGCGGACTGGCCAGCCCGCCTTGGCCACAAACGGAAGCTGGAAAGCGGCCTGAAAAAAACCGCCCGCGATTACTCCCACCGACATCGCGCGGGCGGGGTTTTCCATGTTCCGCGAAAGTATGTAAGTTCCAAAAATGACGCACAAATTAAAAAGTATCGGCGTGAAGCCGCTAGGCAAAAATATTTTTTCGCCGTTTAGAATTCCCTGAAAGCAGGCCGCCACGGAAATCACGAACAAGTAGGGGAACATGATGCGGGTGAGGAGCGCGGTCTCGGCGATCAAGTCGGCTTCGTCGGCCTTTAAAAAGATGCGGACGATAAGCGGCGCGACAAGCATTCCCAGACTTACGACGCACGCGGTCAAGAACGAAATTAGGGTGAACGTGGCGCGGACAAATTCCAGCGTTTCTTCTTTAGTTTTTTTGTTTTCCAAATATCCTCGGAAGGTCGGAATGAAGGCGACCGAAATTGAGTTTTCGGCAAAAAGGCGGCGCAGCAAGTTGGGAATCAAAAAGGCGATTCCAAAAGCGTCGGCCAAGGCGCTGGTTCCCAAAAAGCGCGCCTTTGTCATTTCGCGGACCAAACCCAAAACGCGCGAAACGAGCGTCAAAAAAGAAAGCTTTATTCCCGAACTAACTAAATTTTTTTTCATGTTGCCATTCTAGCGCGTTTTTTGTATAATGAAAAGCATGAACGCGATTATTACCGTAGTCGGCTCGGACAAAGTCGGCATTGTAGCGAAGGTCACAAGCTTTTTGGCGGAACATTCGGCCAACATCGTTGACATCACCCAGTCAATTTTGTCCGGCAATTTTGTCATGATGCTTTTGGTCAGCTTGGACAAGGCCGACCTTACGATTGACAGCTTTAGGGACAAAATGCTGGAATTGGGAAAAGACATCGGCGTAGAAATCAACGTGATGAACGAGGCCGTCTTCTCCGCGATGCACCGTGTGTAATACGCAGAAAACAAGTTTTCTGCGTGACGAGTTTTAAGCCTCGCAAGACTCGGCTCAAAACTCGCGCTTGGAAGCCGCGCGCGTTCAGCCGTACGCATGGCTTAAAAGCTAATTATTTCTTCATACAAACCAATAGCGAATTGGTCTGTCATTCCGCTGATGTATTCAATCAAGCACTTTTGCCAGGACTCGTCGTTGGCCACGTCAAAGACTTGCGGCGCGGCGCAGCGCAAAAGGCGCTTTCTATCCGGCTGCCGCGCGGGAATGTAATTCGAGTGGCGGACAAGCCAATCCTCAAAGTTTTCCAAAAGTTTTGTAAAGTGCCTCAGCGCGCTTGCAAGGCGGCCGCGCTGCGCGTAGATTTGCGTCATTTGCAAGACGTTGTAAATCGTTTCTATCACGTTGCGCGCGTAGTTTTGGAATTCCTTCAATCTCCAGTGCGTGTAAATTTTTGAGTAGCTGAATCTGTGCAGTTCCACGATGAACTTAAAGTATTCGTCGCTAAAGGTGATTCCGCGCTCCGGGTCGCTTTGCTCGCACAAATCGACGATCATGTCGTTGATCAAAACGGTCGTATTCACCGCCTTTCCAGACCTAAAGGCTTTGGCTCCCTTTCCTTCAAAGCCCAAAGAGCTTCCCACGATGTCGCGCAACATGCGGTAGCTTCCCATGTCCAAAATGTGGTAAGTCCGCGCGTCCTCCAAGTCGCGTCCAAGGAAAGAAATTTTGTCGGAGACTTTTACCACGCAGCCTTCCCAAGTGAAGGGCTGCAAAAGGCCCGGCCGCTTTATCGTGTACAAGTCAATCGCGTCGTCGCGCGGTTTTATTCCCTGCTGGTGGATTTCTCCGCAATGGCTTATGAGGCCGTCGCGGACGGCGTAGGTAAGGTCAAGCGGACGCTGGACTCCTTCCGGGTCGGAAAGCGTTTCTATGTAGTCCGCGAAAAATAGGCTGTTCCTCTCGTGCCAAAATTTTTTGGGAGCGCCCGCGCCTTCCTTTTGCTTTAAGAGGGAATTGAGGCATTCCTCGCCAAAGTGGCCGAATGGCGCGTGGCCTATGTCGTGGCCCAGCGCGATGGCCTTTGTAAGCTCGGCGTTGAGGCCCAAGTAGCGCGAGATAGTTTCCGCCACGCTCGCCACGTGCTGGACGTGCTCCATGCGCGTGCATATATGGTCGTTGTGCGGCGCGAAAAAAACTTGCGTCTTGTGCTTTAGGCGGCTGTAGGCTTGGCAGTGAAGGATGCGGGTGTAGTCGCGCTCAAAGTCGCTTCGGATGTCGTTTCCGCGCGCGTAGAGGGAGCTTTGCCTTTGGACGGCTTCTTTCCACTTTGGAGAGCCTTCGACTGTGGCCGCCTCTTTAAATGAGCCTTTCATATTTTGTCTGAGGCTATGTCTTGCAGTTCGGAGGCGATCTTTTTAAGGCATTCGAGCAAGTCGGGGCTAAAGGCTCCGCACTCTCCGTCCAAAATCATTTTAATCGCCTCGTCGTGGCTGTAGGCCTTTTTGTAGACGCGCTTGGAAACCAAAACGTCGTAGGCTTCGGCAAGGCCGGCCAGCTGCGCGCTCAAAGGAATTTGATTTTCCTTGAGGCCTTCTGGGTATCCGTTTCCGTCAAAGCGCTCCATGTGGCTTCTGCAAATTTCTTTTGCAAAGGTGAAGAAGGGCTCCGGAATTCCTTGCGCCCTGTTCAAGAGCTTGACGCCTTGCGCCGGCGCGGCTTGTATGGCCGCCATCTCGTCCGCCGTTAGCTTTTCGGGCTTTGTCAAAATTTCGTCGCTGACAAAAAGTTTTCCAATGTCGTGCAGGACGCTTGCGTTGGAAATCGCCGCGATGATGTCGTCCTTTAGGCCGTATTCAGGATGAAGCCAAGCGAATTGTTCCGCGAGCGTCCGAGTCATTTTGCGGACGCGGTTCAAGTGGTCGCTTTCTTCGGCGGAACGGCTTTCTATCACTTCGCATATTTGTCCGATAAGCGATCCGACCGCGTTGTTCAAGTCTTCGCGCTGCATTTGAAGCACTTGGTCGATTTGAACGATGTCGCTGTCGCTTTGCCGCTTGGCTTCAAAGAAGTCGATCATGTTTTGCACGCGGCGCTTTATGATCATGATGTTGAATGGCTTGGGAATCACGTCCACAGCGCCGTAGTCGTAGGCGCGCTCGACGACATTTCCGGTGGCGTCTGTTGTTATAAGGAACACGGGAATTTTTTGGATTAGGGAATTGATGTTCAATTCCTGCAAGACGCCAAAGCCGTCCATCTCAGGCATGATGATGTCCAAAAAAATCGCCGCCAAGTCGCCTTGGTTTTCGTTGATTTTTTGCAGGCCCACCGCTCCGTTTTCCGCCTCAAGAATGTCATATTCCTTCTTGAAGGCTTCCTTTAAAATCGCGCGGTTCAATTCCACGTCGTCAATTACAATAATTTTCTTCTTTTCCATATTTCACTCTACCTTTGACAAAATTTCGCAAACGGCGTCCAATTCCGAAAGAACCTTGGGAATGCCGGCCCTTGCCCCGTCGTAGTCCTTTGCCCTTATCGCGGTCACCACGGCGGAACAAGCGTTGAACAAGGCTTCAAAGCCAAAATTTCCGCTTGTTCCCTTAAGCGTGTGAACGGCGGCCAAAATTTTATCCCAGTCGTCCGTTTGGCAAGCGTCCTTTACGTTTTGAATGGCCTCGTCTTCAGGAAATTTTCTGACGAACATTTCCATGAATTCTTGGTTGCCGGAAAAGCGCTCCAAAACTTCGTCCGGTTTGGGCATTAACTTTTGTATAGCCTCTGCAATTGTCATAGACTATAATTATAGCGCGGTTTTTGATTTTTTTTCAATAAATTTATGTTAGAAAACCGCAACGATTAAGGTCTTGCAATCAACCGCCACGAGCGGCGTTCATAATCAGCATCTGAAGGCGATTCTCGATGTTGGCGAAGCTCACGTCGGGGTCATAGTCAAGCGGCAAAATCTGTGAGTCGGGATAGAGTTCCTTTAATTTCTTCGTCACGCCGCGGCCGATGATGTGGTTGGGCAAACAGCCGAAGGGTTGCAAAATGATGAAGTTTTTGCAGCCTTCCTCCGCGTAGTGAATGATTTCGCCCGGAATCAAAATTCCTTCGCCCGAGTCGAATGTGTGGTAAATTATCGAATCGCTTCCCTTGGCTATTTCGCCAAGACGGGCGGCGCGCTTGTAAAGCGGGTGGGAAAGCGCGATTTTGTCCGTCCACTTGTGGGCCATTTCAAAAAATTGGTTCACCACGGCCATCATAAGCTTTTCGCCAAGCGGCCGCGCCAAGCCGTTTTCTTTTATCTGCGCGTTTTGCGCGAAATAATTTTTTTGGATTACGTCGGTCATTCGCGCTTCGATTATTTCAAAGCCGTTCTTTTCAAGATACAATTCTATGTCGCGGTTGGCGCCCGGATGGAAATTCAAAAGGTATTCGCCGACGATTAAAACGCGCGGACGCAAAACGCTCCTGTCGTATTCGACCGCTTTCATCGTGTCAATCGCTTTTGCAAAGCCGCGCTTGATTCCGCCGATTCCGTGGGCGATGCCTTCGACGATGCAGTCCATTCCTTTTTCAAAGGCCGCGTCCGCGCTTCCCTTTACTTTTTCGTAGGGGCGGATTTTGCGCAAAAGCTCTTCCATCACGTCTATCATCGGGAGCGCCGTCGCAAGCTTAAGAGAGCTCATAAGGTTCATCTTAAAGCCCGGGTGCAGCTGGTGGTAGTCTTGGTCGTCGTTTGTGACAATCGCGATGTCCTTGTAGCCCGCGTCGTCGAGCGCCTTTCGCAAGAGCGCGGCGTAGTGGGTCAAGCGGCAGTCGCCCACATATTTTCCTGTGGCCACGGCCACTTGCGCGTTGTCGTACTTTCCGCTTTGGAGCGCGTCCAAAACTTCGCCGATCACGATTTGCGCGGGAAAGCAAATGTCGTTGTGGACGTATTTTTTTCCGAGCGCGATCGCGTTCTCGCGGCCCACTTCCAGCGGAACGGCCTTGAGGCCTTGCGTGGCGAGCGACGCCGCCATGATTCTGCTAAAGGCGTGCGAAGTGTTCGGCACAAGTACGATTTTTTCCTTCATGTCGCGCTTGGTGAATTTCACTTTGTAAGGCTCTGGAAGGTCGCGCGGCTTTTCTTCCTTTCCGGCGTCGCGCTTCATTTGTATTGTCTGCGCGAACGAGCGGACGCGGATTCTCAAGGGTCCTTGCACGTCGCTTTCGTCCATCTTTAGTACGAGCGGAGACTTGCCCGAAATTTCTTTCATCAAGCGGACGATTTCGTCGCTGAGGTAGGCGTCGTGTCCGCAGCCAAAGCTCACGAACTGGACGTATTCAAGCGCGGGGTGCTCGGCCGCGATTATGGCGGAACCAATCATGCGCGCGTGGAAGTTGTTCACGATTTCCAAACGGCTCTTGCTTAGGTCCACCTGTTCCAAGCCGGGAACGGAGTCCGCGGTCAGGACGGGAATTCCCAATTGCGTGAACAAGTCGGGCAAGCTGTGGTTCACAAGCGGATCGTTTTGGTATGGGCGCGAGGCGAGGACAATCGCGTACTTTCCGGCGGCCGTCACGTCGTTGATTATGTCTTGGGCCGCGCTCTGGAGCGTTTGGCGGAATTCTTTTACAGCCTTGTCCGCGTAGTGGATCGCGCGGTCCACGCGGAATTTTGAAAGGCCAAAATTTTTTATGAAGTATTCTTCCAGCTGTTTGTTCCTGTCCTTGTCGCTTTCCCAAAAGAAAATCGGGTCGTCAAAGGGAATGCCCCAGCGCTTTTGCGGGTTGTCGGAATTTTGGATCACCCAAGAATAGCCTTTGACGATCGCGCACATGTAGCGGCTTGTGGCCTCGGTGTTTTGCGATTCGTAGGTGGCGACAATCGGCATGAAAATTCTGTCCACGCCTTTTTTGGCCAAATTGCGCAAGTGGCCGTGAACCAACTTCGCCGGAAAGCAAACCGTGTCGCTCGCCACGGCGACAATGGCGTTCGTCATGACATTTACCTGTCCCGCTTTGTCCAACGATGTCAAAGTAACTGCCGTTTCGTTACGGAAGAGCTGATACCGAAGATATTTCGGTGCTGCGGACGTGCCGGGACTGGCGACACCAGTAACAAGGTTGTACTGGCTCTCCGTCACGTCGAATATGCCGATGTAGAAGTCCTTGTCGGGCGTGCGCAGTTGGCGCTCGTTGAGGCTTGAAG
>CADBBB010000046.1 GCA_902792795.1 uncultured Spirochaetaceae bacterium
GGGACCGCCAGCAGCATCGCGTAGGCCAGGACCGCCGCGGCGATCACCGCGACCATGACGACGAAGGAGCGCCGGAGCGGGAAGCGGAACTCGCCGGACGCGTTCGAGATCGACTCGAAGCCGACGAAGAGCCACGGCGAAATCGCCAGAACGCCGAGGATCTGGACCAGCCTGGGTTCGCCGTCCGGCGCGAACGGAAAGAAAAATAGGCAGCCGGCCATAGCCTCGATGCAGGCCGTTCCAAAGGCCGAGGCGCCAAGCGTGAAGGCGGCGAAATCCTTGAAGTTGGCCAGCCAGTAGCTTGAAAGCAAGTGGCAGGTTAGGGCGTCCACGGCGAAAATTAGGGCGCATCCCTTGTAGGAGCGGGCTTTTTGGGCCGCTATGTAAAGGGGCGCCAAGGCTATGAAGGCGAACAGCGGAGAGCCTAAATGAAAGAGTTCGTTTGGAATGGCCAGCGCGGACAATATTCCGGAAAAAACCGCGCAAAAAACTTGAAAAAATATCTTCATCGTGATACAATATATTATTATATTTTTACGATTTATTCAATATAAAAAAATATGGGTGGAAAAATGGCTGCAACAAAAGAAATCTACGAGGCGCATAAAAAAGAATACGGGCAAAATCCCAAGGTCGTGATATCGACTCCGGGACGCTTTCATTTGATGGGCGAGCACTCCTGCTGGTTTTTCAAGGACAAGACGCTTTCCATGGCGATCAACGTTCCTGTGTACGTGGCGGTCTCCTTGCGGGAAGACACGGCCTTGCGCTTTCACTTTGTCCAACTAAAGGAAAAGAAAAAGTCCGACGTGACCAACCTCCGCTTGAAGAAGGAGGACCGCTGGGCCAACATACTCAAGGCCGTCATCTACGGCTACATCGCGAGCGGCTTTGAGCTTGGCGGAATGGACTTCACCGTCTACTCGGAAATTCTTCCGTCGGCGGGCTTTGGAATCACGAGCGCCATCAAGGCCGGAACGGCGCTGGCCATAAAGAAGGCGCAAAGGATAAACTGCGAGGACGCGCAGCTTTTGCAAATCTTGGACAGGGGAAACCGCATTTTCCTAAAGACCGGAAACTTGATCGCGGACAACTTCGCGGCGCTTTATTCCGAGCCGGATTCCATGATTTTGACCGACTACGGAAAGCAAACTTACGAAAACATTCCCTTTGACTTTAAGGGCTACAAAATTCTTTTGACCGACGCCAAGGTTCCCCGCGTGTCCATTTGGAACGAGGACGAAATCCGCGAGCCGGAGCACGCGCTTTTGCTGGGCGACCTAAAGGAGCGCAAGAAGGGAGTTCCGGGCGGCTGGGTTTACGACACAAACCCGACAATCGTAAACGAGACTCTTTCTGTCGTAAGCGAGGACATGAGGCAAAAGCTCCTTTACATCATTTACGAGCATGGCCACATCCTTGACGCGATTGACGGAATCAAAAAAGGAAAATTCACAAAGTTCGCCAGGGCCGTCAACACGAGCCACAAGCTTTTGCAGGAAAACTACAGGCTTTCATGCCCTGAGATAGATTGGATCCTCAAGCGAGTTTGGGAACTTGAGCCAAACTTGGTGGACATTCGAGAGCCGGTCACTTGCGGCCGCATAACGGGAAAGGGCTTTGGCCGCTGCCTTTACGCCATCGTCCGCGACAGCGACGAGGAAGTTTACCGCAAAAAGCTTTCGGAATATTCGCGCATCTTTGGCTTTGAGGCCGAGACCTTTGAGGTCAAGCCCGCCAAGGGCGCCCATCAGGTGCGGCTCTAGTGAAAATACTTTTGACCAACGACGACGGCTACGACGCGCCGGGAATAAACGTTTTGCGCGAGCGCCTTTTGTACGACGACCACACGGTTTACGTCATGGCGCCGGCGACAAACCAAAGCGGGACGAGCCAGTCGATTCACATGGGCGGCGGAATGAAAGTCCGCGAGATTGACGAAAATTTTTATACTTGCGCGGGCTCTCCCGCCGACTGCGTTATGACCGGCATTCTCGGCGGCGTTTTCGAGCGGCCGGACATTTTGCTTTCGGGCATAAACCGCGGGCCCAATCTTGGCTTGGACATTTTGTATTCGGGAACTTGCGGCGCGGCCAGGCAGGCGGTCTTGATGGGAATTCCCAGCGCGGCCTTGAGCGTCATGTGGCCCGGCGACGAGATTGTCGGAAGCGAGGACGAAGACGACTATTACGCGATGGCCGACTTTGCCGCCAAAAACCTAAAGGCCTTGGCGGCCCTTGCCAACGTGGCCAAAGACGGCCTTATGCCAAAAGAAAAATGCGTTTTTCCAAACGTCAACGGCATGGCCCAAAGCAAGCCTTACAAGGGCGCCAAATTTGCCGGAGTGTCATTTAGGGAATACATGGAAGACAAGGTTACCCTTAAAGAGCTGGAGCCGGGCCTTTTCGACAGGACTTTTTCCGGCGGAAAGGTTCACAGCGCCGCCAGGGAATATTCCGACTACGAGGCTTGCGTCGAAGGATACGCCGCTGTGTCACGCTTGTTCGCCGAGCCGTCGGCCGCTCCGACACTAGACGGAATTGAATTTAAGGTGTAAACTGAAACGCGGGGGAAAATAGGGTGGAAAATTCAGTTCTTTCAAACGGAATAAGTCTGTACGTCCAAAAGAAATTTTCGGACGCGCTGGCCTTTTTTTTGGCCTTGCCCGACGACTCAGGCGCGGACAACTTTGAGCTTGCCTATTACATCGGTCTTTGTTACGCCCGGCTGGAAAAATACGACGACGCGCTCATGTACATCGAGCAAGTCGTGACCGGCGGAAAGGACTATCAGCGCGTCCTCCAGTGCCGCTATCTTTTGGCCATCATTTACGTAAAGAGCGGCCGCAAGCGCCTCGCCGACTTTGAGCTTAACAAACTTTTGGAGACCGGCTACAAGACCGCCGACGTGCTGGCTTCCTTGGCCTACATTTCTTGGGAAAACCGCGACATCGACAAGTGCCTTGAATACTACGAGCGCTCGCTCGAAAAGGATTCCGACAATGTCACGGCGCTCAACGGACTTGGCTACGTTCTTGCCGAGGAAGGCCGCGACCTTACCCGCGCCTTGGGCTACTGCAAAAAGGCGCTGGACAATTCCCCGCAAAACGCCGCCTGCCTGGACTCCCTGGGCTGGGTCTACTACAAGCTGGGCCTTTTGGAAGAGGCCGGAAAATACCTAAAGCGGGCGGAGGAAAAGCTTCCCGAAAACGTTGAGATTCAAAAGCACATCGACTCTTTGGAAAAGGCGAGGACGCAACATTGAAATCAATTGTAAAAAGACTGTCAATATTTTTTACTTTCCTCGCGGCCTTGTCATGCGCGGCCGGCGCGCAAGTTTTGGCCGAACATCTTTTTTCCGAAGCCGGCAACAATTCCGGCCTTAACAGAAGCGCCGAAGCCGGCTTTGCCGAAGAGGAATTTAGGCGCGGCGTCCAGTCCTACTACCGGGGCTTTTTTAATGACGCGATAATTCAGTTTGAAAAGGCGCTCTCTTATTTGCCCGACGAAAAGTTGATTTTGGACTGGCTTGGAAAGTCCTACTACCGCGCCGGAATGGAAGGCACCGCCTTGGAGCAGTGGCAGTTCGCGAGCGATTCCGGATACGGCGGAATTTTGCTTGAGAACAAAATTGAGGTTGTCCGCGAGCGCCGCGTCAACGCTTCGGTGGAATCCAACTTGCGCTACACTGAGACCGGAACCTTTAACGGCGTGAACGCCAACGACGCGGGCAGCTTTCAAATTTTCAGCCAGCCGATTTCCGTTTTGGCGAACGCCGACGGAACCATTTGGGTTTGCGCCTATGGTTCCAACGAATTGGTCTTGCTTGACATTAACGGCAACGTCGTACGCCGCGTGACAGGCCCATTGAACGGCTTTGACCGGCCGGTGGATGTCATCAGGGCGCAAGACGGAAAGCTTTTGGTCAGCGAAAGCGCGGGCGACAGAATCAGTGTCTTGAGCGAAGGCGGCCTTTTTGAAAAATACATCGGAAAAAAGGGAAGGGGCGTAGGAGAGCTGGTTGGCCCCCAATATTTGGCCCAAGACTATTTGGGAAACATTTACGCCACCGATTTTGGAAACGCCCGCGTCTCTGTCTTTGACAAGGACGGAAACGGACTTTTTTATTTTGGCAAAAAAGATTTTTCTTTTGGCGGCCTCAAGGGGCCAACAGGAATCGCCGTTCGCGGAGAGAGCGTCTACGTCGCCGACGGCGTTTTGGGCGCCGTCTATGAGTTCGACCTTAGCGGAAACTATGTGGACGTTTTGGTCCAAGAAAAAACTTTCGCCTTTCCTGAGGCGATGAAATTTTCCGCGACAAAAGATTCCCTCATAATAAGCGACCGCAACCATGTCTATTCAATCGACTTGGGCACCGGCGCCGTTTACGAAAACGCCTTCATGGGAAACGCTCCCGCGCGCGTAACTTCCGCCGTTCCCGACCAAAACGGAAACATCTTGGCCGCGGATTTTAGGAACAACGAAATTTACATTTTGTCCAACATGACGGAATTGCTTGGCGGCCTGTTTGTGGAGATTGAGCGGGTGGACGCGGAGAAATTTCCAAAGGTCACGATGAACATTCGCGTGCAGAACAGGCGCCGCCAGCCGGTCGTGGGCTTGCGCGCGGAAAACTTTTACATAAGCGAAGGAAAGCGGCCCGCCGCCAAGCTGCGCTTTGAAGGCGCCGCGTCGTCCAACAAAAATTTAGACGTGGCCATTGTCGTGGACAGAAGCGCGTCGGCTAGGCATGACGCGGCGCTTGACCAGGCCGTAAGGGACATAGCCGCGTCCATGCAAGGCGTGGGAAACATAACCTTGATTTCCAGCGGCGCGATTCCCGTGACGGAATACACGGGCGACCCGCGCGGCCTTTTGAATTTTTCTGTGTCCGCCCTAAAGGCGGGCCGCTCGGCTTCTTGCGCCTTTGACTTGGCGCTCAGGATGGCGGTCAACGGCTTGATAAACGCCCAGCCAAAGCGCGCGGTAATTTATATAACCGACGGCCGCATGCCGCAAAATTCCTTTGACCGCTACGGCCTTACGGACTTGACCGCCTACATGGACAACAACAGCGTGGCCTTTAGCGTGATTTGCCTTGGACAAGGAGCCCTTGACGAAGAACTGGACTACATTTACAAAAATTCTTACGGAAGGTCTTACTATGTTTACAGGCCGGAAGGTCTGGGTTCGATTGTCCAAGATTTGCTTGACGTTCCCAACGGCTTGTATCAGTTTAGCTTTGAGTCCGCGCTTTTTACGGACATGGGCCGCGCCTACCTTCCGCTTGAAGTGGAGACTTACATAATGAACCGAAGCGGCCGCGACGAGACTGGCTACTTCGCGCCTTTGCAGTAAAGATGTCCGCGCGTTTTGCGTCGCAAGCCCTTAAAAATTCAATTTTCCGCCAAGGCTGAACGTGGCCGTCGCCGTGATTATGTCGTCGATCGCGCACGTAAGGCCCAAGTCAACCTCTGTCGTGAGCGCGAAAAATTTCTTGAACTGAAATTCCGCCGAGTGGATGTACTCGTAGGAATGGCTTCTTTTTGCTGCGCTCGCGTTTGACGCGGCCGACCGCTTCCAAGAACAGTTCACGCTGTCGCTTCTTGTAATTGGAATTTCCTGGCTTCTCAATTTTTTAAAGAAAAGGTTTGCGAGCGCGGTTATGGGGCTTGCCTTGCCCGGCCGCTTCCATGCGATTGTGGCCTTTGCCGTGAAGTTGTTTTGGTCTTGGAATTCCAGCTCCGCGCCGTTTTTTAATATGTTGTCTTTTGTCAAATAAAAGTTGGCCTGAAAATAAACGGAGTAGCTTTGCGACAAGTCCCACGGCGCGTTTCTTGGAAATTTGAGCGCGGCGATGAATGACGACAAGTATTCGTCTTGCTCAAACCAGGACGCGATTGGAATCGAGCCGTATTTTCCAAAAATGTTGAAGGCCGTCCAGCCGAGCGTCGCCTTGCCTTGGTATGTGTCTCCCAAACTTTTTGCCGCGCGTATGTCCCGGGAAAAAGAAAGGCTTGCGTTGGAAGGAACAAAAAAGTCGCGCTTGTCGGCGTAAATCGGCCGCTTGAAAGAGAACGAATATTCTCCGCTGTAATATTCGGATTGCGCCGAGTCATATTCCATTTGCGCCGAAGTCTTGGAATGAACGTTGTCCGAAAGCGCTTGGCTTATCAAGTCGTAAATGGGAAAGGCGGCGAAAAAATATTTTCTTCCGTCGTAGGAACAAAAGAGCTCCCGCCAATCGTCGTCATAGCCTCCGCCCTTGCTTGTCGCTTGAACGGCGCCGGAACTCTTTTTCCAAGATAGTTCAAAAGAATTTTTTTGCAGCTTGAAGGGAAAGGCGATTGAAAAGGCGCTTTTGTCGGTGTAGTAAAAATTCTTTGACGCCGAATAATTTTCTTCTGTCGAAAAATCAATTTTTGGCGCGAGCGAAGCCCAAGGAAGGCGGATTGTGTTTTCAATTTTGGCGCCCACCTTTCTTTTTGAGGCCAAAGAATCGCCGCTTGAGAATTCTGTTTGCGTCGCGGAAAGCCAGGATGCGAAATAATTGTCGGTTCCAATAACGTCCGCACCGGCGCTCTTCAATGATTTTTGGCTTCTTTCTGTCGAAAGCTTTAGCGTCCAGCCGCCTTGGTCGGAGCCCAAATTCAATTGGGCGGACTCGTTTGCCTTTGCGTTGAGCGTCCATTCGCTTGAGTCAACCTTTGCCTCTCCGCTTAGAACCAGCGGAACGCCCGCCGCGCTAAAGTCAAGGCGCGCGGAGTTTGATTTTGCCGCGCTTTTTCCTTGGCTGTCAAAATTGAATTCCTCGCCAAAACTTACAGCCTTAAAAAGCGGGCCGTCGCTCGCCACGGAATGGGACGCGCTTGAAATTGCCTTAGAGCTTCCTGCGACGCGCGCGGCTGACGCTCCAAAAGCGATTTTTGCGGCCTTAAAGCTAAGGCTCGCGTCGGCGCTGATGTCGCCCTTTGTCCCGCGCGTTTTTTCGGAATAGAATGTGGCGCTTTCCGCGCTTGAAAGCCGCGCCTTAAAGTCGGCCAATAACGGAAAGCCGCCTTGCGTTTCCAGCAAGACTCCGTCTTTTTTGTATTCCGCGAAGTTTTTGTCCTGAACTATAAAATGCGGCGAGGTTTGCGAAAAATAAATTTCGTCAATCCAAAATTCTCCGCGCTCGTTCCAATATTCTTCGCCGCTTGTGTTGAATTCAATTTTGGCGCGGCTGGGAACGACGGAGTCGTTTATCGCGAGGCTTGTTTCGGCGCGGCTTATTTCCATTCCGTCAATCTTTATAAGCCGCTCGCCCTTGTCGATTGTGAACAAATGCCATTGGCCGCCTTGAAAGGGCGCGAGCGCTTTTTTTGACACGGCCGCAAAGACGGCGAGCTTTCCTGTTTTTGCGGCGTTGTCCGCGTCTGTGTCCAGCAAGAATGTCATTCCGTAATCCGTGTCGCCGGCGGCAAGGCTTCCGCTTCCGTCAAACGAATATTTGAACCAAGCGTTTATTTCGTTGTAGTCCGAAACATCCGCCTCGGTAAAATATTTGTACATCGTTATCTTTGAATTTTCCGGCGCTTGGCTTGCGGACGACCTCCAGGAAATTTCTTGCGCGTAGTTTGAAGATTTGTTGAAGCGCGACGCTCCTGGATTTATCACGCGGATTTGGGAGCCGGTAACTTCCATCTCTTGGTCTTGCGACGTGAAAATTCCTTGCGCGGCTATTTCGTACGGGCCAAAGTAAAGTCGTCCCGCGCCAAGTTCCGAGCCTTTGTTGACGATGACGACGCGCGCGTTTTTGTATTGAACGCATTGCGCCCTGTCGCTGTCCTTGAGCGCCACTTTTACGATTTGCCATTCTCCTGCTTTTGTCGAGTCAAAGGCTTGCAACACGTCGGCGGCGCCTGCGTCGGATATTTTCCAAGTTGGAACGGAGCCCTTTGCCTCCGACTGGAATTTTTCGTCGGAAGACACGCCCAGCTGAAGGTATACGTCGCCCAAAAAGGCGGCGGGAGTTTTTATCGCCGCCGAAAAAGTTGACGCTGACGGAAGCGCGGCTCCTTGGATTGCGATTGTGTTGGCCGCCCATTCGCGCGCGTCTCCTTGCCATGTCCATTGTACGGGGATTTGATAGCCGGTTATCGTCTTGTCCTCGATTCCCGCCGCCGCCGCGACGGAGCAGTTGAACTGGCTTTCCAAATCGACCGCCGCGCCGGAAATGTCGGAGGGGCGCGCGTTTAGGCGGGGAGCGAAAAGCGACGGTAAATTTTTAGCGGCGTTTTGCGGGTTGTAGCTTGTGTTTGTCGCGCTGTCGTCAAAGCCCAAAAGCTTGTAAAAGCCGCTTGTGTTTTTGTTTTCCACCGTGCCCGAAATTGTGTTGGCCGCGTCCCAGTTTTGGTCCTTGTATTGTATGCGGCTTGCCAAAGTTCCGTAGCCAAAATAGCTTTTGGACGCCTCCGCGTATTTTTTTTCCATCGGAATCGTCCATCTTGCCGCCGTTGAAATGTCGCCGGAAAGTTTTTCCGTCCAATTGTATTTAAATCCCGCCGCGCCCGCTATCGCGCCTGAGTCAAAGGATTTTGACTCTTCGTACCAAACGATGTAAATTTTGTCGCTTGTTCCCACCGAAGAAGAAAGTGTCACTTCGCCGGTCTCCGCGTTGTATTTTGCGGAAGAGTCTATCACGCCGTTTTTGTAGACGGCGACAGTTCCGTTTATGGCGTCCGTTCCAATGTCAAAGCGGCTTACAGGAGTGTAGTTGCGCGAGCGCAGGACTATGTCGTCCGAGTCGGAATATCCCAAATAAATTCCCGGCGAGCTTTGACAAAACGGAAAGCGGATTAGGGCGCTCGCGTAGTCGTTGGATGCCGCGCCGTTTTTGTAAACGTCCGCGTAGTTTCGGCTTTCGGCAAAGTAATTTTTTTCGGTCATCGCCAAGTCGTCGTCCGTGACGACGGCCGACCACAAGGCCGCGGTTTTTCCGCTTTGTTGGTGGACAAGCTGAACTTCGTCAGCGACTGCGATTCCCAAGTCGTATCTAAAGCAAACGGTGAAGGGCGAAAAGCCGGCGGGGTGCTGGGCGAACAAGACTGTCCGGCTGTCGAGGCTTCCAAAAAATCCGCAGCTGTCTATCGAGGCGCTCGCGGCTCCTGTGGGGTCGGGGATTGGCGTTTGTCCGGATTTTCCGCTGTAAGAAAAGCTCGCCACATTGGGGGCGGCGTCCTTGTAGTCGTTGTCCGCGTCGTCCTTGTAGCCAAACGCCTCTTGCGTGTCGCCCAAAAAGCCGCTTCCTTTTTGCGCCAAGACGTTTTGACCAAAATTTCCCAATTCCAAAAAGCAACGGTTGGCGGAGGCGGCGTCTTCAAAAGAAAATGCCACGGCGGGCAAAACGCCGCCTTTTCTGGCCGCGCCCGCCGACGCGGAAAGCGCCACCATTTTCCTTTGCGGAACCACAAGGTATTCCGACGACGAAAGCTTTTTGTACTTTCTTCCGGCGCTGTCGGAAAAATCTCCGTCGTATGACTCCACGTAAACGTTTTGAACCGCCGCCGCGCTTTCAAAAGACGGAAGGACATACATTCTTCCTGTCATAAAAGAATTTTTGGCGCGGTTTGTGTCGTTGACGGAATTTTTTCCGTAATAAGTTTTGTCCCTTGACGTGAGCGTGTCGTATCTAAAGGCCGCGTCAAAAGTCCATTTTCCGTCGGGATCGCTAAAGGCGGCGGAAACGCCGGGCGCCTGGTTTTCGCCGCCGCCGATTCCCCTGCCAACGTCGTCCACTGAATAGCTTGTGGGAAAGACGATCTTTCTGTTGGCCGCCCTAAATTCCTTTAGGTAGCCGCCGCCGTTTTTGTAGCCGGCCGCGAACGTGTTCTTGTTGAACTCGTCGGCGAACGAAGCCTCCACAAACCAATGCTTGTTGGCCAAAAAACTCAGGGTCATGTCGACTTGCTGCGTCACTACGGGAGTTCCGGCGGAAATCGACAAGGGCTTTCCGTAGCCGAAGGTCGCCGTTATCGTTTCCTTGAGCTTTGCGTTCCAATAGCCTTGCGCGCTAAATTCCACGCTTTTGTCGTTGAGCGTCCAGTCTAAAAATTTTGTTCCTTCGGAATCGGTTTCGGGCGGAAGGTCTTTTCCGACAACCATAGGGCCGGAACCTGAGGCGTCGATGGTTTTTGTGTCGTCGGCGAAAGAATTTCTTTGCGCTCCAAAAAACAAGGCCGCCGCCGCGAGCGCCAAAATCAAGGCCTTTGCCTTTGAGCTTTTGCTCGCTACGCCGCCTTGGCCGCCGCCGGTCTTTAAAAGGCGAGCCTTGTGAATTTGAACGTCAGGATTTTTTTGTTCAATTTTCAATATCGCTTTTTCAATGGCCTTTCGTTTTTTTTCGCCAAAGTCAAAGAGCTCGTTTTGCTTTTCCGCGTCGGCCGCGCTTGTGTTGTTGACCGTTATGCCCAAAAGCCTTACGCCGCGTTCCGCCTGATATTTTGACCTGAAAATTTTCACCGCCCTTGAAAACAAGTCCTCCACGCTTGTGACGTTTTGTTGACTTGAGCTTTGGGCGCTCACTGTGGTGAAGTCATCGTAGCGGATTTTTACGCAGACGGTTTTTCCCGTCAAGTTTTCCCGCAAAAGGCGGAACATGAGACGCTCCGACAATTCCAAGAGCGCGGCCTCTATCGCGTTCCATTCCGTCAAGTCGTAGTCGTAGGTGCTTTCTATTCCGGAAGAATGGCTCTTGGCTTCCTCCAAAAATCCCGGCGGCTCCAAGCCCCTTACGACATTGAACAAAAAGGCCGCTTGCGCCTCTCCAAAAATTCCCGCCAAGAGTTCCTTTGAATGGCTTCTTATGTCCTTTGTGGTCGTAAAACCCGCCGCCCTGAGGCGCTCCAAAGATTTTTTTCCGACGCCCCAAACTTTTTCAAGCGGAAGTTCCAGCATGAATTTTTCTTCCTGGCCGGGAAAGACCGCGCAAAGTCCGTCCGGCTTTTTTAGGCCGCTTGAAATTTTGGCTATGTAATTTGTGGCGGCGATGCCGACCGAGACTGTAAGGCCGGTCGTTTCAAAAACCTCCGCCTTTAATTTTTTGGCGCATTCAATCGCGTCGCCAAAAAGCCGCTCCGTTCCGGTCATGTCCAAAAAGGCTTCGTCGATGGAAATCTGGCGGACGTCCGGGGAATAGCGGGAAAAAATGTCCATTATCTTTTGCGAATATTCTTCGTAAAGCGCGTGATTTCCGCGCGTGAAAATTCCTTGCGGGCAAAGCTCGTAGGCGCGCGCCAGAGGCATTGCGGAATGGACTCCAAATTTTCTGGCCTCGTAGCTCGCGGTGGAAACAACGGCGCGCCTGTCGCCGGGTACGCCGCCCACTATGACGGGCTTTCCGCGCCATTCAGGATGAACGAGCTGTTCCACCGAAGCGAAAAAAGCGTCAAGGTCGACATGAAAAAAGCAGCGGGAGCCGTTAAAAGTCATTTTTCTTTCCGCCGTTCAATTATGTTTCCGTTGATGTCGGCGTCAAAAGAAAAATTTTCCCGCAGGAAAAAATCTCGGCCGTCATTTTCGCCGGCAGGAGTCGTGTGGGGAAAATAATTCATCACCACAATTTCAGAAGCGCTTGGATCCGGGCTGTATTGGACGCTGAATTTTTTAGGAGGCTTGTCCGGCAAAAGAAAGCGCGTTATGCGGCCAAAGCTTTCGTTTTCGTAGACCGAAAAGTAAACGGGATTGGCGGCGCTTCCGTTGACGTAAATTTCGCAGCGCTCGGGATTTTCCGAGCAAGTTATTTCGACGCGTCTGATTTTTCCGCCGTAATACTCCGTGTCGTACACTACGACGCTGGACAAAACATTTTCCTTGGCGTCCAAAATCGCCGCGGCGCGCTTTTCGGGAACCACGTTTTTGAAGAAGAGCCTTCCCATGACATGGATTGTCACGACTGAAAAAATTGTCATTACGGCGATCGCGCAAAAGCCGGACGCTATGTATCTAAAAAAAAGATTTTTGAGCGTGGCTGCCTTGATGTTCATTCTTGCCAAAATTCTAAGCCAGAGCAAGTTGAACGGAACCAAGGTGAAGCTCAGCAAAATGTTTTCCTTGATTCCGCAAAAAATCAAGTTGTGGACGCGCGCTCCGTTTGAATAAATCATGATCGAATGAAGCAGGGGAAGAAAGGGAATGATGAAGAGCGTGGTGAAGAAAAACAAAAAGCCGCTGCGCTTGAAAAGCCTTGAAAGCGCCAAAATAACGTATTCAATCGCGAACAAATAAAAGAAAGAAATGTCGATGAACGTCCATAGAAAAATGTTCAGAATGGCGCTCGTGGAAATTATGTATTCGTAGAGGTAGGTGGAAATTTTTCTGTGCCGCAAAAGCTCGATCGGATAAATGGCCGACACAATGAAAAATGCGGGCGCCAGCTTTATGATGAGCAGGAGCAGGGGATTCCTGGCGCCCAAGCTTTCAAAGCCAAGCGCCACCGACTGGCCCAGCAAGTAAGAAAGCGTCAAAATAGCCGCCGTGACTATTATCAAGTAATTTGAAAGAAATGCCCTCATCTTTATCTGCGCAAGGCGCCGGCTTCTGCGCCTGAACAAAAACGCGAAGTCCGCCAAAATAAAAAGCGCGGCTGTGGTGAACACAAAGACGCTCAATAAAATTCCGTTTTCTTCAATCCAGCGGCGCTTTGAAAATATTTTTAGCGGAATGTAATGGCGGCTCCATACAGAGCATTTTTGTCCGTCAATGGTCAAGAAAAAATCCTTGAGCGAATTCAGCTGCGCGCCTTGCTCCTCTTCGCCGGGCGCCAGCGTCAGCATCACGGCTGGGATGTTCTTGTCCAAAAAGGCCGAAAGACGCGGGGAATTTTTTAGGGCACCCAACCTGCAGAGCGCCAAGAATATTCCGCCCGAAATTTCGTAGGGGCAGGAATTGTTGTCAAGGCTGTCGCACAAAAGCCGCGCGAGGTAATACGGAGACACGTTTTTGTCCGAGCCGGGAGTGACAAAATTTTTCTTTCCGCCAAAATCCAAGACGAGCGCCGCCACGTTTTGCGCGCCTTCCACGCCCTTGCAAAAAATTTCGGAGCCGGACATTTTTTCGTTGCCCGAAAGCCGCGGCTTGTCGCAGGCGGTGAACAAAATTCTCAAATTGCAGGGAATGAACGAGCCTTTGAGCCGCTCCAAAAGGCCGCCCACAAATTTTTCCCTTGCCCAAGCGTCTTCCTGCGCGATTGTCAAAACCACCGTCCAGTCGCTTTGGTCCTGCGCGGCAAAATCCACTTCTATGTTGTATGGAAATTCCGAAAACCAAGCGGAAGAAAGCGGTTTCTTTTGCGGCTCAAAGCCGGCCTTCTTGAGCCGTTCGCCAAGAGCGTCGGAAAGGCGCGCGCCAGATAGCGTTTGAGCGGCGGCCGCTTTTTGAAAGGCAAAAAAATGCAGGCAGCAAAAAAGGGCGAGGAAAAATATTTTTGAAAAAGGCCGTTTTTTAAAAATCACTTTCCTCTATAATAAAGAAAAAAACATTATTTTTCAATGATTGTTGCAAAAATAATGAAAATGTAATAGAATGGGATCATGTTCAGAGCGCTTGGAAATTTTTTTGTTTTGTTGGCCTTGATAGGAATGCTCACGCCAAGTTCAATCGGCTTGTCTTTCTTTTATCCCTTTTGCGGCTCCATATGCTATAAAATTTCCGACTACATAGTGAACGTATGCTCCCGCCGGGTCTTTAGAATTTTGTACGTCTACAAAAAATTCCGCCTGTCGTTCAGCAAAGAAAACCTTGAAAAATTGCCGGAGCAATTCATAGTCTTGTCCAACCACCAAAGCCTTTTGGACATTCCTATTTACATGAACTTTTTCCGTGGCCGCGACGTGCGCTTTGTCGCCAAAGACTCGCTCAGCAAAAACACCATTCCCCTTGTTGGCCCAATGCTAAAGTCGCACGGCCACTGCTTCATTCCGCGCAAGGGCGGCTCGTCAATCGTAATGCAGAGAATCGACTCCTTCGCGGCCCGCTGCCTAAAGAACAATTGGAATCCCGTGATTTTTCCGGAGGGAACCCGCAGCAAAAACGGCGACTTGGGAAAATTTTACAGCGCGGGCTTCAGGCGCATCGCCGACTCGACAAAGCTTCCGATCGCCATTTGCGTTGTCGACGACGGCTGGAAAATCAACGACATCAAGCATGTGATGGAAAATATGCATAAGATAAACTATAGGGCAAAGCTTTTAAAGGTTTGCCCGCCAGCCTTGACCAAGGAAGACCAGGTGGCCGTCTTGGACGAGGCCCGCCTTCTTATGCAGGAACAGCTTGACGCTTGGCGAAGCGGCAGGGAAGTCTAGGCAAAAAAAAACCGCTCCAAAGAGCGGCTTTTTTTATCATCTTTGCGACGATATCACTTAAAGTCCTTGGGGCGGCGTTCCACGCGCTTGCACTTTGAGCACTCGGCTTGGTTCTTGAGCCTTCCGTTCTGCAGAATTGTCTTCATGATGATTTCTCCGCCGCAATCAGGGCACATGAACTTCTGCGTGGCGACAGTAGTACGAGAGTTTTTACTTGCTCCGGCCA
>CADBBB010000047.1 GCA_902792795.1 uncultured Spirochaetaceae bacterium
TTGCTTGCGAAAAAAATAAATTTTTCTCACAAAAGGGATTGACACAAATCCGCGCGGGCTTTTAGTTTTTTTTGCAAGGAGGTTCTGCATTATGAAAAAAATATTTAGGCCAGCCGCGCTTTTGTTGGCGGCGTTGATTGCGAGCGCCGAGCTTGCAGGTTGCGGCGGAGATAACGGCGCGATTTATTTCATTCCGACTCCTACCCCGACGCCAACCCCGGAGCCGACGCCAACGCCAACCCCGACGCCTGACCCAACTCCCGCTCCTGCGACTGACGAAACCACGTCCGGCGGGGTCTTGCTTGCTATAAAAAATCTTGCGTTAAAGGTAGATCAAACAAAAAACAATGGCATCGTGACATTCACGCCGACAGTTGAAAGATTTGACGAAATATATGGGGAGGAAGGCGACGAGGCTCCATACATTGAATATGATTGGAAGATTGACGGCGTCTTGGCTCAAAACATTGATGGCGCCAACGTGGATTCAGAGTCCGGCGTCCTGACAATAGACACAAGTAAATTTAAAAAAGATTCATACCAAATAAGCTGCCTTGCGAGAATTCTAGTCACAATCAATTTCATGGACGAAGAGTCAACATTAAATTTGGCTATATTCTCGTGGCAAGATTCATTGAAGGTCAACTAGGAGGCAAAACATGAAAAAAATATTCCTTTTAATTGCGGCTTTTTGCGCCATGTCTTATTTTGCCGCGTGTTCGGATTTGCTTAGCGAAGCAAAAACCTATGTTGCAATTGCGACTGAAAACGGAAACGAACTTTCCAGCGGCGAGGCTATGCTTTCATTTTCGCTTGACGCAAAAAACGACATTTCCTGCAGCGCCATGCCTAACATAAGCGCCGACTTCTTTAGCTCGATAACCATTTATTACAGGCCTGTCGACGGGATAAGTGATATAGAAATCGACACGTGGGATTCAAACGGCGCGTTAAAAGCCGCAAGCGTTCCGTTTAAGACAGGAACCTGGATTTTCAGCGTTTTGGCGGTGTGCGAGACGGGATATTATTATACTGAAGAGACAAAGACGATAAAAGCCGGAAAAAATTCCCTTCTGTTTACCCTTATTCCTATGATGATGCAGGAGCTTGAGGCGCGACACGGCTACGGATCCCTTTATGTGTCCGCCATGTTTCCTGTGGACAACCTTAAGGCTGTGACAGGCGGCCTTTATACGATGGACGAAGAAACGGTTCCCGGCTTTGCGGATGAAGACTTGGAGGTGAGCCAAAGGGGAACGACATATTACGAAAAGGACGACATTCCTGCAGGCGACTACATATTGATTTTTAAATTTTTCGCTGACACAGAAAAAAAGATTTTGTTAGGAACGTATAGAGAGTTTGCGGGCATTTACGCGCTTGCGCGAAGCGAGTCAAAAGTGGTTTTGCAAAGCCTTTCAAACTTATATTCTATCAGCTACGAAAAAAATGGGGGAGACTTTGCGGAGGGCTGTAGCCCCTGCCTTTCCTACACAAGACATTCTCAAAGCCTGTCTCTGCCGGACAAAACTCAAATTACTAAAGCCGGTTCGGATTTTGGCGGCTGGTATGAGGACGAAAATTTTAAAGGCCCGGTTGTTGACTGCATTCCAAGCGGCAGCGTCGGAAACAAAAAATTCTATGCAAAATGGCTTGACAAATGGACTGTGACATTCCTTCCAAACGGAGGAAGCTTTGCCGACGGAAGCAAGATTAAGACGCAGCAAATAACAAAAGGCGCTACCGAAAATCTTATCACGGCAAACGATTTAGGCCTTATAGACAATGATGGAAGAAATTTTTTGGGCTGGATTACAAGCATTACGAATGTAGAAAAGGATTACGCTGACGGAGCGTCAATCACGCCCGACAAAAACATTGTGTTGACGGCGCTTTGGTCGAAGGGAAACGTGTCGGGAGGGGACGACGGAATGACAAAGGACGCTGACGGCGACGGCGTCTCGGACTACGACGAGCTGTATAAATTCTTTACGGATCCGGCGAACAAGGACACCGACGGCGACGGCTGGACTGACGGTCAAGAGTTGGTTTATTACACCGAAGGGTCAAACACCTTTAATCCGCGCATAGCGGACGTTCCTCAATTGGAAATCCAGTTTGTGGGCCGTCCTGAAATAGGCTTCAATTATCAAACATCGACTACTAACAATGTGACAGAGTCAGTGACCCATACCGACGGAACCGTCCACAGCCAGAGCCAGACAAACACCAGCTCGCATACGCGAAACCAGACGCACGGTTGGCATACAAAAGTTGGGTATGGCTTTGAATTGCAAGCGTCAGCTAATGTTCTTAACTCGAGCGCAAAAAATAGCATTAATGTTGAGGCCGGCTATAATGGAAGCGTCACCACTGGCGACACATTCACATACTCAAGAAACCAGAGCGAAAGCTTTTCTCAAAGCATCAGCCAGGGGCACACCACAAGCGAAACCACGGGAAAGACGGTGACTGGCGGCACAATTCGTGTAAACGCAAAATTTAAGAATCCAAGCAATCTGGCCTATACTGTGCGGAGCGCCACGGTGACCTTTACAGGAATCTCTGACTTTAGGCAGACTAACGGCTATCCAAAGCCCATCGCAAGCGTTGAACTTCCGAACATTGGAACAATTCCGCCCGGAGGAGAGACCGGGACGATGGTGATAAAGTACGGCACGCTTGGCGTAGCCCAAACGGAAGAGCTTTTAAAGTGGTCTTCCGGCCTTAACATGAGCATCACAAACTACACGATTGCCCTTCAAAAAGAAGGCGCCGTCAACGCAAATGACTTTACAGGCGCTCTTACTACCGTAAACGCCATGACAGCGTGCCTTAACATAGATTACGGACCTTCCGCAAAGCGCAAGGCCGAAACTCATCATGTCTCCACAAAATACAAGTACAACCCAAACGCTGTTGACATCAACGGCTTGTATGAGCCAGTCACAATCAAGGATATTCTGGAGATAGCGGGCATATCCGAAAGCAAGGGAAACCTTGTTCTTGGAGACGACGGCCGCATACAGAGAATCAGGGACTATAACTATCAAGGCCCCCTATATGGCGCCTGGTATGTCCAGCACACTTACACCCGTGGAAATGAATCAAAGTCTGACATATATAATTATTATTCAGAACCAGAGTCTGGACAAGAGGTGGACATCTCAAAAATTTATGTTCAGGCGGGTGATTCAATCAACATTTTTTACAGCGTCTACAAAGACAACGACAAAGTTCCCTATAACGAAGAGCTTATATGCGGCACAAGCGACGACAATCCAGACACTGACGGCGACGGACTTACGGACGCGGAAGAATTGTACGGCTGGAAGCCGGCGTCAAAGACTCGCTCAATTCCAGACGGAAGCGTAACCGCGCAGCATAAAGAAATAACCGATGCTACTAAGAAAATTATCACAAATCCAAACAATCCCGACACCGACGGCGACGGATACGATGACTTGAACGATCCAGACCCTATTGAGCCAAAATTGAAGGACATAACAAGCCTTAGCGTGACTCAATATAAAACAAGCGCGGACGAAAACGCCAAGTTTAAGGATTTTAAATTTGAGTCGGCCCAATATTTGGAAGACATATATGAATCTTTGTATTTAAATCTTGTGCCTACGATGCCCCAAGAAAAGATTGAATACAAGATGGCCGAAAATGGCAAATATAAGGATTTTTCTTCCGCCGAGGAATTTAAACTGGATCTTGGCAAAAACAAAATATGGATCAAGGTCACGGCCGCCGACGGTATTACAACAAATGTAACCGCGCTGACTTTTGAATCGCGGCTGAGGCCGCTTGAAAACCTGCAGTTGAAAAGTCCTGACGGCAAGGGCAATACTATGACGCTAAGCTATAATGCCTATACGGACAGGCGCGTAGTAGCAGATGATAAAACAGCAGGATTGTTATTGCATTTTGTACGAGACAAAACTCGTCTCTATAATGGGCGACCAGATTTAGGACTGGCCAATCCGAATGATTTGCCTGACTTTGTGAGTTATGTTTCTACCGCCAAGGATAAAATAAGCGAGGATGACTATGACTTTTGGACCAAGGTAAGCGTAGCTGACCTAACAGCGGGAACAACTACGATAAGCGGCTTGAAAAGTCAGACTCTTTATTCTATCGACTCAATCATGTACTATGAAAGCGGAAAGAAATACGCGAGAGTAGGCAAGGGGACTGCGACGAGGTTGTCGTGGAGTTCGAAACTTAATACGTGGTGGGCTCGATGCAAAACCGGAAAAAGCCAAAAGGCCACTCTTACATTCTGGATGCATTTTTTTAAGGCGGAAAAAGACGAGGATGGCAGCTATGACCCGCAGTATTTTTGGTCAATAGACTCAAGCGAGGAATTTTTGAAGAATCTTTCAAACGATTGCGCTACTATGAAAGACAAAACAAGCCGAAAATTTCACCAAAGCAAGAACATGTGCTACAGTTTTGGAGACAAACAAATGAATGGAGCAACCGTACCAACATATGGAACGGCTCAAAGCAAATTCTATAAGGGCGTCTATGATCGCTTTGAAAAAGACCGTGAATTCAAGATTAATTTTGCATGTTATGAGCATGATGAAGGACCAGACGATTTTGTTGGAAAAGTGGAGATGACCGTTAAATACAGCGTGAAAGACGACAAATGGTATTTTAAATGGTCGGGCGACCATACCGATAGTGGCGATATGACAGTGGGCTTCCGGGATGGCCGCAAAGACGGCAAGTGGAACATTCCTAATACATCTGAGGGGCAGGTTTCTGTTCACTGGGGCGCTGAATGGAATGACGAGCCTGCCTCCCAAAAATAACATGAAGAAATTCTTTGTGGGAATCATGGTCGGCGCGATTTTCGCGCTTGGAGCCGCGGACGTTTTTTGTTCCGACTTTCCGGAATACGAAAATTCTCTCGTGATGGGCGCCATGCAGATTCGCCTTGACTCGCGCGCGCAAAAGGACCAAAAGGCGGCCTTGGAATGGCTTGAAAAAAAGCGCGCCGAGTTTTTTTCTTCAATAAAGAAAGGCGAGGCCAGCGAAGAGGCTTTGCTTGCCGTTGAAAATGTTTTTGTCTGCGAGCAGTATCATTACGTTTGGGAGCTGGACGACAAGGCCAAGGCCACCGGCGATTTGATTCTTTCCCAATTCAACAAAGTCATGGAGTGGAACCAGAGCCATCCGCTTGCAAAGCGCGGCGAATGGTACACGCTGACCGCTTGCGAAGTGATAAACAACGCGATGCCCTGGTTCAAATATTCCAAAAGAATTTCTTTGGGAATGGACAATAAAAAACTTTATGACGCGATGCTGTCGTCCGGCTGCAAGAAGGGCCTTTTGTATTTGCACACCGGCCTTTGGTACGCCTTCGCTCCTTCAATCGCTGGAGGAAGCGACGACAAGGCAAAAAAATATTTCGGCGTAGCGCCGCACATTGGCCCGACCGATTACGAAAAATTCTTTGGCTATGTGTATCTTTCCCAAATTGAATTTAAGATGGGCGACAAAGCCGCTTGCCAAGCGCATTTGGCCGAAGCGGACAAGATTTCTCCCGCAAACGAGTACACGAACTTTGTCCGTTATTTGAACAAAGCCGGCTGCACTTCCTTTGAATACGCAAACGACAAGGACGATGTGGAAGCGAAAGTCAACAAATATTACAAGCGTTGAAACTATTGCGCTTTTCATTTATTATAATAGTATGAAGAAGATGATCGCGCGGGCGGCGCTCTTTGCGCTTGCTTGCGCCTTTGCGGCGCCTTGTTTTTGCGGCGAATGGACTGAACATGAAAAATCGCTCTTTAATGAAAGCTTGCAAATAAGGCTTGAAACGCGCAAAGTTGACGGCCATAAGGCGGCGCTTGATTGGCTTGAAAAAAAACGCGGGGAATTTTTTTCTTCAATAAATGACGGAAGCGTAAGCCAAGAAGCGCTTTTGGCTTTTGAAAACAATTTTGCCATTGAGCGTTATCATTTTTTGTGGGAAATCGACGACAAATCTAAGGAAACAAACGACTGCGTTTTGAGCCAGTACAATAAGACTGTCGCTTGGAACGCCGCCCATCCAGCAAAGGATCGCAATCCGCTTTACTCTTTGAGCGCCTACGAGTTGGCCAACGCCGCCATGCCGCTTATGAAGTATTCGCAAAAAATTTCAATCGGCTTGGAAGAAAAAAAGTTTTTCGACGCGATGATAAAGAGCGGCTTTCAAAGCGGCTGTTTGTATCTCAACGCCGGCTTGTGGTACGCTTTCGCGCCCGCTTTTGGCGGAGGAAGCGACGCAAAGGCGGCGGAATATTTTGCAATGGCGGCGCGAATCGGGCCGACGGATTATGAAAAATTTTTTGGCTTTGTCTACCTTTCGCAAATTGACTGGAAAAAGGGCGACGCCGCCGCTTGGCAAAAAGACTTGCAAGCCGCCGACGCTTTGCTTCCGCAAAATGTTTACACAGATTTTGTCCGCCGCGTCAACAAGGCCGGCGCCGACATTTTTGAATACGCTGACGACAAAGACAAGGTTGTGAAAAAACTGGAAAAATTTTACGGAAAAAAATGATGGCTATTGTAAAAAATCGTGTCGGACAGACGCTAAAAATTGTTTTCTTCGCGGTTCTTTTTGTTTTTGCGCCGCCGCTTTTTGCCGGAGAATTTAGCCAATACGAAAAATCTTTGTTGGCGGAAATTTACGACATGCGCGCGCGTTCCAGACAAGAGCCGGACTATTTGGCCTCGCAAAAATTTTTGGAAGCCTACCACCAAAAAATTCTGGGCGACGACATTCAGTCCAAAATCAGCGACGAGGCCAAGCTTGTTTTTGACAACTTGCTTACGTTGGAACGATGGCAATACCTTTGGGAAACCGACCCGCAGATGAACGGCCTAAAGGAAATGATTTGGACGCAGTACGAAAAAATTATGGAATGGAACGCCGCCCATCCATTTTCGGAACAGAACGCCTACCTAAAGCTTTCTTCGTTCGACTTGATAAATTCCACGATGCAATACATGCCGCGCGGCCTTATGATAAAGCTGGGCTTTCAAGAAAAAAAAGTTTATGACGAGCTTTTGATTTCCGACCCAAACAATTGCATTGCCTGCATGAACGCAGGGCTGTTTTACTACAACATTTCGGAAGTGATTTCCGGCGCAAAGCCCAAGGCCAAGAGCCTTTACGAGCGCGCGATTCAAATCGCGTCCAACAATTTTGAAAAATATTTTGCCAACATTTTTATGGCGCAAATGCTTTTGGAGGAAAAGTATATGGCGGGCTACAACGAACGCATCGCCGCGGCGGAAGCCGCCATTCCCAACACGCCTTACATGGAATTTGTAAAGGCGGTCAACGCCAAGGGCATAACGCTTTACGAATACGCGCTCCACCCGATAAAGATAAAGCAAAAAGTTTTTGGAAGCGCGAAGTGAGTGGCGATGATTGTAAAGAACATAATTTTTGACTTGGACAACACCCTTTATTCTCCGACAAGCGCGATGGACGCGGGAATCACGCGGCGCATGATGGAAGCCGTGGCGGAATTCTTGGGCTTGGGAATGGAGGAGGCCGCGGTCGAGCGCCAAAAGAACGTTCCGTACTTTAGCACCACGCTTGAATGGCTTAGAAGCCGGGGCCTTTCCGACGTTGAAGCCTACTTTGCAAAAGTCCATCCTGACAACGAGGCGGACGAGCTTATGCCAGACCCAAACTTGCGGCCCCTCTTGCAGTCGCTTGAACAAAATAAAATCGTTTTTACAAACGCGCCGCGCGAACATGCCGACCGTGTTTTGCAAAAACTAAAAGTGGCCGACTTGTTTTCCGCCGTCATCGACATTCGCGCGTGCGGCCTTTTGGGAAAGCCTTATCCGTCCAGCTACAAGATGGCGCTGCAAAAAATCGGCGGAACTATTGACGACACAATTTTTTTGGACGACCAATACAAGTACACGGACGGCTTTGTCGCTTTGGGCGGAACCGCGCTTTTGGTTGGCGACAAAAACGGCTCGCATTTAAATCCTGAGAGCGCGGCTTACAATAGGGAAGTTCCGCCGCATCCGGGACACACGGTTAAGATTGGTTCAGTTTATGACTTGCCGAATGTTTTATTGCGATGCGAAGATATTTTTCGCATCGCAAAAGGAACGAGTCAAGGCTTTAAGCGAAGCGTGCCTTGACCGTTCCTACGCGGCGACGTAGGCTTGCAGTTTGCGCATTGACGCGGGAACGCGGACGCGCTCGATGGCGTTCTTTTCGATTTGGCGGATGCGCTCTTTTGTTAGGCTGCAGGCGTCGCCGACTTCTTTAAGCGACATTGGTTTTTTTCCGTCCAAGCCGTAGCGCATTCTGAGAATGTTGGCTTCCTTGGGCTTGAGCGTTCCGAGCGCGTCGGCAACTTCGCGCTTCATGGCGTTCTTGAGCGAGCGGTCTTCCGGGCTTTCGTAGCGGGTGTCCTCGATGTAGTCGCCAAAGACGCTGTCTTCGCCTCCGTTTCCTTGGACGCTCGCGTCGAGCGAAACCATTTCGCGGCTTATGTTCAAGAGGTCGCGCACGACGTCGCTTTCCATTCCAAGCTCTTGCGCGATGGCGCGAATTTCCTCTTCCTCCGTAATGCGGCTGGAAAGGGATTTTTTGACGCTCTTGATTTTGACCAATTCGTTGACGCGGTTGAGGGGCAGGCGAATCGCGTCTTTCTTTTCGTAAATCGCTTTGAGAATGCTTTGGCGAATCCACCAAACGGCGTAAGAAATGAAGTGGCAGCCTTTGGCCGCGTCAAACTTGTCGATGGCGGTCAAGAGGCCCACGTTTCCTTCGCTGATAAGGTCGGCCAAGTCCATTCCGCTGTGGCGGTATTTTTTGGCGATGTTCACTACAAAGCGCAAGTTGGCGGTGGCGATTTTTTCGCGGGCCGCCTTGTCTCCGGCCTTTGCCTTGGCCGCAAGGTCGTTTTCTTCCTCGCGGGTTAAAAGCGGAATCTTGTTTATTTCGTTGAGATACATTGAAAGAATGTTGTCGCTGGCCATTTTGTCCCCTCTTTGTGTGAACTTTTTGAGAGTTTATGTAGCAAGAAGCGCGCCAACTTTTAGAATTTTGCGGAATTTATGGAATTTTCGCGGAATTTAGCCAAAAAACGCGAATTTTTACGAATTTTCTTGACGATTTTTGGGAATTTTATTAGATTTGGAGGTATATCCATCTTACTTTTGGGTCATTCCGACCCAGCGCTTGTTTTTTCCGCCAAAAGTGGGTCGACATGCCGCGCTTTTTTACGCGCTTAGATATTCTTCTGTTGTCATCAATTTGACGTGGAGCGGCGACAAGCCTTCAAGCGTAAGGCAAGTGGCGGCGGCTTTTTCTTTTGTAAGGCCGCTGGTCGCGTCGGTCAAATAAACCGTGTAAACGCCCGCGTCAATCAATTCAAAAACAGTGGAAAGCACGCAGCAGTCGTCGACGACGCCCGCGACCACGACACGCTTGGCCTTTAGCGCCGCCTCGCGGATTTGGGGAACGCTAAGCGACGAGTACTTGGACTTTTGGTAAACGGGAAAGCGGCCGGCCAGCGCGGCGATTTGCGGCAAAAGCTCGTTGGCGTTTTTGTCGTCGTTTATCGATTTGTATTTTTGGTTGTAGTCGGCCCACACGCCGCGCGGGTTTTTGTCCGCGATGAATTTTGTTATTATGGCGGAATCAGCCGCGCCGGAGTCCACCACGCGCAAAATGTTGGCCGCCGCGCCTTCTGTGTCAAGGCATTCCCATTCGCCGCCCTTTGCGTAAACGTTTTGCATGTCGATAATCAATAGCAAGTCGCCCTTCATTTTATGCTCCTATTCTTCAACGCGCATAAGCTGCGCGGCTTGGTAGGCCGGCAAGAATTTTTTTGTTCCGCCGTTTTGGAACTGAACGTGAATTACGTACTCGCCCTCGCGCAGTTCCGCCTTGGCGATTTGGCCGTAGCCGTAGTCGTCGTGGTAAACCGCCTGGCCCAGCCCGTATTTTTTTGCGAGCGGGTGGTTAATTTTTGGCGCGGCGGAACGGCCTGTGCCAAAAGCGTTGGAGGCGCCAAAATTGCCAGCGCCGTAAGCGTTGGAGCGGCGGCCGTCTTGTCCGCCAAACTGCGGGGTGTCATCGTAAAAGTCGCCGTCGGAATATTCGCCGTCGCCGTAATCGTCTTCATCGCCAAAATTCGCGCCGCCTAATGCCCTTTCAAAGCTGGGCGGAACGTTTCCCAAAACGCGGAAGGTGTCCGCGCCCGCTTCCTGCAAAAAGACGCTGGGCTGCATGAACTCGGTGCGGCCGTACAAGCGGCGAGTCGCGCAGCTGGTGATGTAAAGCTCGTCCTTGGCTCGCGTGATTCCAACGTAAAAAAGGCGGCGCTCTTCTTCCAGCTCTGCGGCGGACTTGTCTCCGCGCGGAAATATTCCTTGCTCCAAACCGGTGATTATTACGCGCTTGAATTCCAAGCCCTTTGTGTTGTGCAAGGTGATCAAGGTCACGCGGTCCAGGCTTTCTTCCTCTTGGCTCGCGAGCGTTCTGTCCAATTCTATCGAGTCCAAAAATTCCAAGAGGCCGTCCATGTTGAGCGGGTAGAGGCTCGCGTTGTTGGCAAGCTCCTGCATGTTGGCCACGCGCTGGGTTCCGCTGATTTCGTCGTCGGCCTGGTGGTATTCTTCCAAGCCGCTTTTTTGCATCATCTCTTCGACGAGCGTTCCAAGGTTTTGGCTCGCGCTTGCGGGAGCGGCGGGAACGGTTGGCGCGCCAAAATCGTCGGACGCGCCGGAATCGTTTGCCGCGGCCGTGGAGTCGCCGAGGGGGCGCGTTGAGTTTTGAACAGTGTTTGCGCCAGGTGTATTGGCGTTGAAATTAAGTTTTTGTTTTAGCGATTCAATAATGGCGCAGAACTGTTCCAAGCCACCCCGCGCTTTTTTGGAAAGCGACGGCGCAAGGTTTTTTGAAACTTGAATCAAGTCCTGCGACTGCGCTTTCGCCGCGTCGATGATTTTGTCTTGGCTTGTGGGGCCTAGTCCGCGCGCGGGCTTGTTCACTATTCTGCGAAAGGCGATTTCGTCCTTTGAATTTGCCAAGAGTGCGAGAAAGGCCAAGAGGTCTTTTATTTCTTCGCGCTCGTAGAATTTCAGCGTTCCCACGACTTGATATGGAATTCTTTTGTGAAGGAATTCGCTTTCAAAAACAAGCGACTGCGCGTTTGTTCTATATAAAATCGCCCAGTCCGAATAGGCGCCGCCTTTTTTGACTTGCTTTTTTATAAGCTCGGCGCAAAAGGCCGCCTCGTCGTCTTGGTTGGGCAAAAAAATCAAGTCGGGCTTTTTTCCGTCGCCGCGCTCGGCGCTCAAAGTTTTTCCAAGGCGGTCGCTGTTGTTTTTTATGACGCAGTTGGCGGCGTTCAGGATCGCGCTTGTGGAACGGTAGTTGCGCTCCAAGCGGATCAATTGCGTTCCCGGAAATTCTTTTTGAAAGTTAAGAATGTTCTGGACTTCCGCTCCGCGAAATTTGTAAATCGACTGGTCGTCGTCGCCAACGACGCAAACGTAAGTTCCGCTGTCTTGGTCAACGCCGCTCAATGCCTTTAAAAAAAGGAACTGCGCCACGTTGGAGTCCTGGTATTCGTCAACCATAATCACGCGGTAGCGGTAATGCATTTGCCGCGCGATGTTGGCGTTCTCCGCAAGGACTTGGACGGGCAGCATAATCAGGTCGCCAAAGTCAACGTTGCCGGTGGAACGCAAGCGCTTTTGGTAGGCCGCGTAGACTTCCGTAAAAAGCGGGTCGCTTGAAATTTCTCCCAGGCGCAAGCTGTCGGGCGGAAGGCAATAATCCTTAGCAAGCGCTATGCTGTGGGCGTAGGAAGCGGCCTCGGACTTTTTTAGGCCGAGCGTTGATTTTTGGATAAGAGTGACCATGTCGTCGTCGTCGTAAACCGTAAAGTTTTTGTCAACGCCGGCGGCCTCCGCGTATCGGCGCAAAAAATACGCGCCAAAGGAATGGAAGGTTCTTATTTGGCTTTGTTCCGCGCTTGGCTCCATCGCCTGCGCCCGCTCGCGCATTTCGTTGGCCGCTTTTTTGGTGAAGGTTACGGCAAGGATTGAGCGGGGGTCCACGCCTTTTTGGGAAATGAGCCAAGCGATTTTTGTCGTGATTACGCGCGTCTTTCCCGAACCCGCTCCCGCCAAAATCAAAAGCGGCGAGCCTTCGTGCTCCACGGCCTGCTTTTGTTCAGGATTCAATAGAGAAAGGTATTTTTCTAGTTCTGGCGTCGCGGGCATGTTTTTATTCTAGCGCGTTTCGCAGAAAAAATCCACAGGCGGCAGGAACTGGAAGCTCTTTCACTTTTTCTTTACTTCCAGCGCTTTTTTGTTTTTTGCGTTCAATGAAGAAACCGCTTTTAAGCCGGTCGCCTTTTCGTATTCCTTTTTGGCGGTGTTGGCAACTTTTCCTCCGCGAACGGCGACGCTTTTGTTTTCTTCAAAGCCTTGCGGCTCTTCTTGCTTTGAAATTGAAGTCGCGGTTACTTCGGCAAGCATGTTCAAGACCAGCTCGATGTTCGTCATGTTGTCGCGCAGGTTTTCTTTTTTAAGGCCTTTCTTTTGCTTGTATTCTTTTACAGTGAGGCCGCTCCAGGCTTTTGTCATTTCGTTGGTCAGAATGGCGAAGTCCGCTTCTTTTTCAATTCCGCGGGCCTTCCATTCGTCCGTCAATTCCTTTCGCATTTCTATGGTCTGGAGGCGTTGATTGATCCAGCCGTCGGTGTAGCCCTTGGTGCGGTAGTATTCCGCTCCGCGAGAAATCGCCTTTTCTGGGTCGGCGTATTCTTCCAGCCTGTCGTTGCCCACTTGCGCCAGCCACATTTTGAAGGGTTCCGCTTTTGGGGAGGGAATCGATTGAATCAGGCGAAGGACGTTTTTGGTGGAAAGAACGTCGGTGGAGTAGTTTTTTCCGTCTGATGCAGGCAATTTCAGTTGGTGACAAAATGTCACCAACTCAGATCCTTCTGTCTTTAGTCGCTGCTTTAATTTGTTCCAATACTTTCTTGCGGTTAAATAATCTTTACTTTCCGTCAGAACTTCCACAATGTCCACAACCGAAAAATACCATTCCTCTTCTTCGGCGTTCCACGCGTAGCGAACCTTTTTGTTTTCAAAAAGCTTGAGTTTGTTTTTGGAATTTTCCATACCTTCCTCACAAGACATTTGATTTTCAGCGCTAGTCCAACACAAGCCTGAATTGCGGTAAAGAAAATAATAGGTCAAAAAAATGTCGTTTTTTAGCCGCGCGCGTTAAAAAAATAAAGGTCATTGTTGGAGCTGGAACGGTTATCGCGCGGCGAACTTTACGCTTTTTTAATATAGCGATTTTTTGGCGGAAGGGCAAGGGATTGAAGGCTTATTGACAATAAAACAAGGCGGGTGTACGACCTTCCATTTTTGGAAGGTGATACAGCAAAGTAGGCGAAGGCGGTTGGATTTGAACCAACTGCAAACGGAAGAAAACTTCTCCGGCTCTGCTGCTATTCCGAGTCCTTCCTTCGCCTACCTAGTGACAAAATAATAACGCCGATTGATTTGTAAGTCAAGCGAAACTTTTAGGTGTACGACCTTCCGTTTTTGGAAGGTGATACAGCAAAAAATAACAAATTCTTTTGAAAAAACTATTGATAAAGAATCAAACCCCATATATATTATAATCATCAGGAGCGTTGCTCCGGTGAACAAATCTTTGTTAAAGGGGGAAAGGTATGAAGAAATGGATAAAAAAATACCTGCGAGAAGTGTTAGCGGCACTAATCGCAGGCCTTATCCAAATCCTTGTAGCGGCCGTCATTAGCGTGATGACCGACTAACGGGGAGCAAGGGCGGCGGTTTTAGGACTTCCGCTCTTGCGTACTCATATCTTACCCCAAGGGGGCTTTTATGTCAACAAAAAAAGAAGAAATTCTTTACTTCCTGTTAAAGGCGGTCACGCAGGGAATCATCAACGGAATCGTTCTCATAGCGGTTTTGAAAATCTTCAAGGTGATTTAGATATGGCGGAAGAGAAAAGCAAGCGCGGCGGAAAGCGCGAAGGCGCGGGGCGGCCGGTTGGAAGCAAGACGGTGACGGAAGAAAACGCCCTTTCGGTACAAGTGGCGGTGAGGTTGACCGCCGACCAGAAAAAGGAATTGGAAATCCGCGCCGCCCGTGAGGGCCTTACGGTAAGCAAATACATTCACCGCCTTTTGTTTTCCGCAAGTTCAAGCCAATGACAAGAAAGAGTCGTCCAAACGGGCGGCTCTTTCTTTATGCTTCGTCGGGAACGTCCCACGCGAATGGGAATTTATTTTTTATTCGTTGCTTCATTTTCGCGGGCTCAATGTCCTTGAACCAAGGGC
>CADBBB010000048.1 GCA_902792795.1 uncultured Spirochaetaceae bacterium
CGTCTGAGCGTTCTGCAGGGCGAGCGAAGCGAGTCAAATTTCCATTTACCTGCAGCCACGCGGAAGACGGACGGACGCAGTCGGGAGCGTTTTTTGTTGCCTTCCCATAATGCGGAAGGCCAGCGGCCAAAAGTTGACAAATGGCAAGAATCGTGGTAGCATATTATATTATGGCGGAAAACCAGCAGGCGATGTTTGGACACAAAGTGATTTTTCTCAACCCTGATTTTGGCGGGCACGGCGAAGTGTTTAAAAAGCTGACCGAGGACGAGTATGAGCTTTACTTCATCGAAAATTACCGCGACGCCAAAAGCGTTTTGCGCGAATACAAGGATTCAATTTGCATAGTCTACGCGGACGAAGCGATGACCAAGCGCAAGATGATAAACTTCATCCTTTCTTGCGCCAAGGACGACTCTCTTAATTCAACGATTTTTTATGTGATAACTTCGGACTTGAACATAAAGGAAAAGAAGGCGCTTGAGGAAGCCAAGCCTTGCTTTGAAAGCGTCATAACCTTCAATCCAAGAACGCCCTTTTTGATCCAGGCGATTGAGCTTCAGCTGGAAGAAAAGAACGCCAAGGGCCGCCGCCAATATGTGCGCGTTTCTTGCGCCGAAGACAAGGACGCCATCGCGCTTGCGGAAATGGAAGGCCGCTTGTACAAGTTCAAGATGCACGACATAAGCATTGTGGGCTCGGCTTGCGCGGTTGAGTCCAAGTTCGCGCAGTTTTTCCAAAAGGGAACTGTGATTCCTTCCGTCAATTTTTCGCTGGCTGGAAAGCAAATCGCTGTCGGCGAAGTTGCCGTTTACGCGACCTTTACGGCCGGCAGTTCGGAAAAACTTGTTTTGCTTTTTAAGAATCCGCTTGTTGGCGAGAACAGGGATTTTGTCCACAACTACATTCGCGAAAAATTTGACAGCGACATTCACGCGATAATAAAGACCCATCCGCGCGACCAAGAAGACTATTCAAAAGACTTCGCCAAAGCGGAAGGCGACAGCGAAGCGCAATGAACCTGCTTTCAATCAAAGGCCTCACTAAAATCGGACGCGAAGCCCCCTTGTTCACCGACGTGACGCTCGGCTTGGACGAAGGACAAAAGGCCGCGCTTATCGGAAAGAACGGCGCCGGAAAATCCACTTTGTTAAATTGCGTCGCTGGCGTTTTGGCTCCCGACGCGGGAAGCGTTGTCTTTAACAAGGAAGCGGGATTTTCTTACCTTGCTCAAACGCCAGCCTTTGACGGCGAGGACACAATCCGCGCGCACATTTTTAAAAGCGATTCCCCAAAGCTAAAAATCATAAACGAGTACCAAAGCCTTTGCGTAAATTTGGGCAACTTGAACCAAGCGCAAGCGGAACGTTACGAAGCGCTTGAAAAAAAGATGAACGACGGCGACTTGTGGAACTACGAGGCGCAAATTTCTTCGATACTTTCAACGCTGGGAATCCACGACCTTGAGCGCAAGATGAAAACGCTTAGCGGAGGCATGGCCAAGAAAGTGGCGCTGGCCCAAGTCTTGGTTGAAGACACAAAAATTCTTTTGCTTGACGAGCCCACAAACCATTTGGACATAAAGACGATTTCTTGGCTGGAAGATTATTTGCGGAACACAAGCCGCGCCGTTTTTATGGTCACGCACGACCGATATTTTTTGGACAGCGTTTGCTCCGACATTTACGAGCTGGAGCGCGGTCGGCTCACCCTCTACCACGGAAATTATTCCGAGTATTTGGAAAAGAAAGAAAAGGAAATCGAAATCGCCAAGAACACCGACCGCCGCATAGAGTCCGTCTTACGCTTTGAGCGCGACTGGCTTTTGCGTGGCCCTTGCGCCCGCGGAACCAAGGCAAAGGCGCGAATCCAGCGCGACCAGCAATTGATCGCCCACGAAAAATTCCAGGAAGACAAGGGCTTTACTTTTGAAACAAAAGAAACGCGCCTAGGCGGAAAAATTTTAGAGCTGCATCGTTTGTCAAAAAATTACCCAAAAGGCTTTGCCTTCGCCGGCGGGAACGGAACGCAAGCCCAAGACGCGGCGGCCGACAATCGTTTGCAAGCCCAAGAAGCGCCCGTCCTAAAAGATTTTTCCTACACTTTTAGCAAAGGACAAAAAATCGGAATCTACGGCAACAACGGAAGCGGAAAGACGACGCTCCTCAACATGATTGCCGGCCGCCTCGCTCCCGACAGCGGAAACGTCGTTCTTGGCGTCAACACCCATATCGCTTACTACGAGCAAAATCCGGCGTTCAAAGATTCGTCGATGACCGCGCTTGAATACATCGAAGAGGCGGCCGAGTGGATTGAATTGAACGACGGACGAAAATTGAGCGCCGCGCTTTTCTTGAACGAGTTTGGCTTTGAAGGAAAAATCCAACATTCGCCCGTAAGCGCTTTGAGCGGCGGCGAAAAAAAGCGCCTTTACCTTGTCCGCCTTTTGATTTCAAATCCCAACTTCATCATCCTTGACGAGCCGACCAACGACTTTGACATTTGGACGATGAACATTTTGGAAGACTTCTTGACCCAGTTCAAGGGCTGCCTTTTGGTGGTGAGCCATGACCGCTACTTTATGGACAAGGTTTGCGACACGCTTTTTATTTTGGAAGACGACGGCGCGGTGGCGGGCTTTGTGGGAAAGTGTTCCGAGTACATCGAGCTTTTGAAGGAGCGGGAGCGGGAAGCGAAACTTTCGCAAGTCCAAGAAGCGGCGCCCCAAAACGGCTCGCAAAGCCAAGACGCCGCGGCGCCCGCCAAGCCAAAAAAACTTTCCTTCAAAGAGCAAAAAGAATTCGCGGCGCTTGAGGCCGACATAGAAAAGCTTGAGGCGCGCAAGGCCGAGTTGGAGGCCGCGCTTTCCAGCGGCGAAAGCGACTTTGCAAAAATCCGCGCCTGGAACGACGAGTACCAAACGCTGTCCGCCGACTTGGACGCAAAGTACGCCCGCTGGGAGGAATTGTCCGCTCGTATTATCGGTTGAAAAAACAATAATCGTTGTTTACGTCGCTTCGCTCCGTTTTGCATAAGAAATTATTCACAGACCCGCTCTCGCGGGCTGGCAATCGAGCGGATCTTCCAATTACGGCGCTCGCATAAGGCGGCTCGCGCCTAATTGGAGCGCGGCCTATTTTTCCGCGGCGAACGGATCTTCTTTAATCTTTGTGTATTTCCAATCGTAGCCGTGGGTGCTGGGGCGAAGGCCTTGGACGCGCTCGTTCTCCGCGCGCAGCTGGTCGCTTATCATTTTTTTAAAGGCCGTCATTAGCGGCTCCGGGTCGGCTGCAGGGTTGGCCAAGCCGGCCTCTTGCAATTCCTTGATAAGATAGTAGCAAGTTTCGGCGGTGGAAACGCATTCCGGACGCGGCTCGTGCTTAAAGGTAAAAATTGAACGGTAGTTGCCCGCGAACGACATTTTAGGAAGGTCCAGCAAAAAGGGATTATGCTGCAAGATTTTCCGCGAGCAAAACCAAGTGGCGTCAACGATTATCGGCATCAAGATTTTTCCGCGAGCCGCGCTCTTAAAGTTAGGGTTGGCCGCGTTCCATGCGTCGTCGCCGGGATACAATAAAAGGGGAAGGTATTTTGGGTCGGCCAAAAGCTCAAAAAGCCGCCGGCCTGGAACATTGTCCTTTGTGTAGTCCAAGGCGACTAAAATCTCAGAGTCGGGAAGGCACAAGTGGCTTATGCGGCCGGTTCCGGTTCGCTGCCGCTTGGCTTCCTTTGGATGCATGAGAAAAATAAATTTTAGTCCCGACTCGACCGGCGGCTTTGTGTATTGGCACAAGCAGTAGTCTTCCGGCCTAAAGCATTTGTAACATCTCACTTTAGCATTACGAGCAGCGCGTCCTTGCCTTGCGCTCCGACAGTGGAGGCGGCGACTTTTCCGTCCTTAAAGACAAAGAAGGCGGGAATGCTCATGATTCCGTATTCTTGCGCAAGTTCGCCCTGTTCGTCAACATTCACTTTGCCCACTTTGTAAGAGCCGTCGCTTTCGTTGGCCAGCTCTTCCACGACAGGGCCCATCATCTGGCAGGGGCCGCACCAAGTCGCCCAAAAGTCAACCAGAACGGGAACCTTTGATTCCAAAACCTCAGCCTTGAAGTTTTCCGAAGTCAATGTGATTTCAGCCATATTAGCCTCCAAAAAAATATAGAACAAAATTAAATTGTGTTCAATCTAAATATAATGAAAATCGCGCCAATCGTCAAGGGCCGCCGCGTCTTTCAGACGCTGCCGTTCACGGGCACGGTCGCCGCCCGCTCTTTTTGGTCAGTCGAAGCGGCTTACATTGTTTCCGCGACGCTTTGGGCAAATTCCTTAAAGTCGTCAAGATGGTTTTTGATTATGTCGTAAATTATTTTGCAGTCCAAATTTTGGTATTGATGGACGGCGATGTTCCTAAAGCCAACGGCGCGGCTTAAGTTCTTTGCGTTTTGCTCGTCAATAAGTTTGTTTTGCAAAAGGCGCTCGAAGGTTTCGGACATAGTCGCTGGCGTTTGCGTGTCGTAGTCCAAAAGAATGTGGTTTCCAACGTCAACGCAAAGCTGGACCGCGCGCTGCAAGTTTAAAATTATTATGTCCTGTTTGTCTATGTTTTTTTCAAGCTCTTCCAGCGTCGAGATGTTTTGTTCGTTTATTCTATGAACGCAGCGAATGAGAGCCGCAAGCTTTGTTTCAAGAACTTCTTTGTCCATGAATGAACCTCCGGATTTTTTCTCTGTTCATGTATTGAATTGTGGGAAGGAAGTCTTCTTTAAAGCCCAAGGCTTTTGTCAAATGGCGGACGAACACAGGCTTTGAAATTTTTATTTTTACGCCCTTTGTCATAATTTGATAGAGGAAAATTCCTTCCGCCTTTGAAAGGTCGGCCAAGTCTATTTCGCGGCGGCACAAAAGGGCCAAGTCAGTTTGGATGCAAGCCAGACGCTCGTATTCAAGCGGGGTGGAAGAATGAATGGCGATGTCCACGTCGCTGAATTTGTTCTGCTTTCCGCTGGCGAAAGAGCCGAACAAAAGGACGGTGTCGATGTCCTCTTTTTGAGAAAAGTAATCTGAAATTTTTTGACGAATTTCTTCCGCCTCAGACATGCGCCCATTATACCACATAACGGAATAAAATAATAGGCCTCCGCCGCTCGTATTTTTGTTGGCAAGACCTTAATCGTTGTTTCGAGCGGGGCCGCCGCGTCTTTCAGACGCTGCCGTTCACGGGCACGGTTATTTCCAGTGCTGGCGGTAGTTGGCGCGGCGGTAGGCGGTGGGGCTTTTGCCGGTTTCCTTTTTGAAGACGGAGCAAAAATGGCTGGACGACGAGAACGAAAAATAGTCGCTTATTTCCAAAATTGAAAAGTCCTCGTAGGCCAGCATGTTGGCCGCCCCCTCGATTTTTAGCTTTGTTATGTAGCGCTGGATGGAATATCCTGTTTCCTTTTTAAAAAGTTCGCACAGGTAAGTGCGGTTTATGCCCGCCGCCTTGGAAATTTTTGTCAGGGTCAGGCGCTTTTGGATGTTGTTGCAAATGTAGTCGATGGTTTTTATGATGGCCTGCGAGATCCCCGGAGACGAGCGCAGTTCCTTCATCTTATTCGCAAAGTCGTAAATCAAGTCGCGGTGCAAAAACGAGACCATCTCCTTGTCTTGGGCCAAGTCTATTTGCTGAATGTAGGTGTCGCTCAAGCTGTAGGCTATGTTGAGCGGAAGTCCGCCTTCTATGCAAAAGCGGGTTATCAGCGCGACGGTCGTTATCAAATGGTATTTTAAATTTCGCAAAGGATTTTTGGAAAGAATTCCAAGGCGTTCGTCTTCTAGCGGAACCATCAATTTTTTTATCTTCTTTAGGTCGCCCTGTTTTACCGCGTTGTAAAATTCCAACTCGCGCTCGTAGGCCAAGCGCGCGTTTTGAAATTCCATTTGGAGGAACGCTTCTTTTGGAAATTTTTTGCCTCTGATTTTCATAAAAAAGATTATAACGAAAAACCGAAGAAAATGCAATTATGCCGTCAAATTTGACATAACGATTTTTAACGAAGCGTTATATTCACACCGAAAGATTTAATTAATCTAAACCAAAAAACAAAAAACCGGAGGACTTTTATGAAATTGGTTAAGAAAATCGCGCTTGGCGTTTGCGCCTTGGCTCTGTGTGGAATCGCCCTTGTCGGCTGCTCGAACTCTAGCGACAGCCCGGCGCTTGGAGGACAGCTTTCCGCTTCCGCGCAGTATAATACGGTTTGGTCTGGAAACACGAAAATGGGCTGGAGCGGAGACAATAACTGTGTGGTAATCGACCACGCGCTTTTTCCTGCGGACTTTGACGGACTTCGCATCACTTACAGCGCGAGCGAAGGCGCCATTAAAATTGCGGTTTGCGATCCTTGGACGGAGCTAAAGCCTTCCAAGATGAGTTCTGGAAGCATCGCCTCTGACGGCGCGTTGAATTTGTCAACGGACGACCATGTCGTCACGGTAACTTTGAGCTCCGCGAATGTCGCCGCCATCATAGGAAAGGGTAAAGACGGCGCTTGGGGCGGCCTAAAAACCCGATTCTGACGAAGAGGAAACAAATGTGACTGACGGCGGGGAAACAATCCAGACCGGCGGTGAGGAAACAATCCAGTACACGAAGCTTTTTGAAGGAACAACAGCGCTTGGTTGGGGTAACACGGACGGAGTGGTAATTGACCACGCGAAATTTCCTGCTGATTTTAACAGCCTTCGAATTACATTGAACGCCACTTCCGGCGGACTTAAGATGGCGGGTTCCGATCCATGGACACCAGTTGTGGTTTCAGCGGCTTCTGTAAGCGGCGCAGGCGTCGATACATCAGAAAATAATCCAGACACTCAAGTGATATATCCGGGAACGGGCGACAACCAAACATTCACAGTCAAATTGAGCGCTTCTGAGGTTGCGGCGATTCTAGGCGAAGGACATGACGGCGCTTGGGGCGGCTTGAAAATCTACGGCGATGACACTATCACAGTCACAAAAGTGGAAGCCTTTAAGCAAGACTAACCCCCGCTGACCATCAGGCTTTTTATGGCGCGACTTTTTGGCCGCGCCATAAATTTCTAAAAAAACTTTATTGGGAAATCAAAAAATGAAAAGAACAATTTTTTTAGCCGCCGTCTTGAGCGTCGCGGCTTCGGTTTTTGGCTTTGCCGCTGACAATGGCTTGGCTCCCGTAGGAAGTTCCGTCTACACCGCAAGCGACCTTGTTTGGCACGACGAATTTGACGGCTCTTCATTGAACATGAGCGACTGGAACTTTGAGTTCCACCAGCCCGGCTGGGTCAACAGCGAGCTGCAGAGCTACGACGATTCCGCCAAAAACACTTACGTAAAGGACGGCTTTCTTGTAATCCAGCCGCTCAAGTCCGGCAACAAGTACACTTCCGGCCGCGTCAACACGATGAACAAGCATAACTTTAAGTACGGCCGCTTTGAGGCGCGCCTCAAGGTTCCCAAGGGACAAGGCTTCCTTCCCGCCTTTTGGATGATGCCCGCCAACGAAGGCCTTTACGGCCAGTGGCCCAAGTGCGGCGAAATTGACATCATGGAAGTTTTGGGACACCAGACCAACACCCAGTACGCCACGCTTCACTTTGGCGAGCCCCACACGATGAAGCAAAAGACATACAATTCAAAGGGAAAGGACTTTGCCGCAGACTTCCATGTCTTTGCCTGTGAATGGGAGCCCGGCGAAATTCGCTTTTATGTTGACGGAAACCTTTTCTTTACAGAAAACAAATGGTTCACAAAGAAGGCGGGCGGAGCGCAAGTTCCATATCCGGCTCCTTACAACCAGCCCTTCTACATCATCTTGAACGTTGCCGTCGGCGGAAACTGGCCCGGAAACCCCAACGCCAGCACAAAGTTTGACGAGCGGGCGCAAATGGTCGTTGACTACGTTCGCGTTTGGCAAAAAAAGCAGTATAACGAAAACGTCGAAAAGCCCACAAGCAAAATCAAGCTAAAGGACCCCGACGCGTCGGGAAACTACGCGATTAACGGAAACTTCGCCAAGGCCGAAAGCATGTCCGACGGCAAGGGCTGGGACTTCCTTTTGTTTGGAACAGGAAAAGGCTCCGCCTCTATCGCTAACAGAGAATTGGTCATCCGCCAGCAAACTCCCGGCGACTTGGAATACAGCGTTCAGGTTGTGCAGCCCAACATTCCCTTGCAGGAAGGATGCAAGTACCATTACAAGTTTGACGCGCGCGCCGACGCCAAGCGAGAAATTCGCGCCGCTATTACCGCTCCCAACTGCAACTGGATTCGCTACCTTCCCGACACAAAAGTCACGGTAGGGCCGGAAAAGAAAACCTACGAGTTTGACTTTGTGATGAACGACGACACCGACCCCACGGCGCGCCTTGAGTTCAACTTGGGCTTGCTTGGTTCCACCGCGACAGTCTACATCAGCAACGTTTCGCTCACAAAAGTAAAATAATTTTTGCCATGAAAATTAGATCGATTTTTTTTGCCGCCGCAATTTGCGCGGCGGCGCTTGTTTCCTGTTCCGGCGCGGACGACTTGAGCGTTGTGGTTCCTTCTTCCTACACAGAAGAAGACCTTGTGTGGCATGACGAATTTGACGGAACCTCACTGAACACGAGCGACTGGAATTATGAGCTGCATGAGCCTGGCTGGGTCAACAACGAGCTTCAAAGATATGTCAGGTCCAATCAAAACGTTTATGTAAAGGACGGCTGCCTTGTGATTCAGGCGCTCAAGGACGGAAGCAACTACACTTCGGGCCGCGTCAACACGCAAGGAAAGCGCGACTTTATGTACGGAAGGTTTGAGGCCCGCCTAAAGGTTCCGTCGGGAAAAGGATTTTTGCCGGCGTTTTGGATGATGCCCACAAACGAAAGTCTCTACGGCCAGTGGCCCAAGTGCGGCGAAATAGACATCATGGAAGTGTTGGGAAGCCAGACCGACACACAGTACGCCACCCTTCACTTTGGCGAGCCGCACACGATGAAGCAGGGCGTGACAAAATCGTCCGGCGGAAATTTCGCGCAAACCTTCCATGTGTACGCCTGCGAATGGGAGCCAAAGGAAATCCGCTTTTATGTCGACGGAAGGCTTTTCTTTGTGGAGCATGATTGGTTCACCAAATCAGGTTCCACAACAAAACCGTATCCGGCGCCGTTCAACCAAAAGTTTTACATCATCCTAAATCTTGCCGTTGGCGGAAACTGGCCCGGAAATCCCGACGCTTCCACAAAGTTTGAAGAAAACGCCCGCCTAGTCGTCGACTACGTCCGCGTGTACCAAAAGAAGTAGCGTCCGAAGGACGCGGTGAAACCGCTCGATTGCCAGCCCGCGTGAGCGGGCTGTTGAATAAACTTCCAAAAGCAAAACGGAGCGATAGCGACGTAAACAAAAAATATGGTCTTGCGTTCAACAACACGAGCGGACTTGACAAAATGTTTCTGTTGATAGTATCATATTCCTCAAGGAGTATGCAATGAAACTTGTAAAATTCTTGGCGGCCTTTGCCGCTTGCGCGCTGCTTTTTGGATGCGCCAAAAAAAATTCAGCCTCAAAAACTGTTAGAATCGGCATCGCCAAAATTGTCCAGCACCCCGCCCTTGACGCGGTGGAGCAGGGCATAACCGACGTTGTCAACGAGAACGGCTTTAACGCCGAATACGACTATCAAAACGCAAACGGCGACGTGAACACGGCCGCCCAAATCGCGCTTAAGTACAAGGATGAGCGCGTTGACGTGGCGGTGGGAATAGCCACTCCGGTCGCCCTCGCTTTGGCGACAACAATAAAGGACATTCCGATCGTTTTTGGAACTGTCACCGACCCTGTGGGCGCCGGCCTTGTTTCTTCTATTGATAAGGGAGAGAACAACGTTTGCGGAATGAGCGACGCCATTCCCTCGGAACAGCACATCGCTCTTTTCAAAAAAGTGGCCGGCCTAAAGACGCTCGGCTACATCTACACTTCAAACGAAGCCAACTCAATCAGCGCCTTGGAGCAAGTGCAAAAGGGTTGCAAAGAGGCCGGCTTGGGCCTGGTCACGCAGGCGATTACAAATTCGTCCGAAGTTCAGGCCGCGGCCAAGGCGATTGTCGACCGCGTGGACGGAATTTATTTGACCACCGACAACACAGTCTTTAGCGCCTTGAGCAGCTTGGTGCAAGTTTTTGGCCAGGCAAAAAAGCCCATCTTTAGCGCCGACGTTACAGGCGCGGAAGCTGGCGGCTGCTTGATGGCCAGCGGCTTTAACTACTACAAGGCAGGCCGCGCCACAGGCGAGATGGTCGTCAAGATTTTGAAGGGAGCCAAGCCCGCCGACCTTCCGGTTCGCTTTATGACAGAGGCCAGCGACAGTGACCTTTTGTTTGACCTTGACGTCGCCGCCGCCTGCGGAATCACGATTCCCCAGAATTTGCTCGACAGCGCCAACGAAATCATCAAAGACGGAAAGCTTACAAAGAAATAAACTATGGCCGCGAGCATTTTAATAGAAGGATTGATTTACGGAATAATGGTTCTCGGATTGTTCATGACTTTCCGGGTTCTCAACTTTTGCGACATGACCGTTGACGGTTCCTTTCCGATGGGCGGCTGCGTTTTGGCGGCTTGCCTCACGCACGGAATCGCGCCTGCGGTCGCCTTGCTCGCGGCTTTTGGCGCAGGCCTTTGCGCCGGTCTTGTGACGACGCTGGTTTACACAAAGCTGCGCGTTCCCGACTTGCTTGCGGGAATCTTGGTTATGACCATGCTCTATTCGGTCAACTTGCGCGTAATGTCAAACCACGCCAATGTTTCTTTCCTAAAAATTCCCACGACGTTTTCAAAAATAATAAAGGCCGTCCAAGAGCGCGGCCTTGCCTTTTCGCCGGACTGGGCTATCGCCGCGTATGTTTTTGCGGTCGTCCTTGTCCTTTGCGTTTTGCTCCACTTGTTCTACAACACCGACTTTGGCCTTACGATGGGAGCGCTTGGCGCCAATCCGCAAATGGTCGTTAGCCAGGGCGTCAACGTCCAGTGGATGCGCGGCGCGGGCATTTGCTTTGGAAACGCGCTGGCCGCTCTTTCGGGCGCTTTTTTTGCCATGTACTCCGGCTTTGCCGATGTTGGAAGCGGAACCGGCGTCGTGGTCTCCGGCTTGGCTTCGCTCATGCTTGGGGAATTTGTTTTGCGCTCCAACAGAATCTCGCTCCAACTTTTGCGCGTTTTGATAGGCTCTATAATTTACCGCGCCCTTATGTTCCTTGGCCGCCGCTACGGCTATGTTATTGGAATGAACTCCAACGACTTAAAGTTGATAACAGGCCTGTTGATTATTCTTTGCTTGATAATTTCTAAATACGACATCGCCAAATTTTTGCGCGAGCATTTGTCGCGGCCGGCAAAGCCAGGCCAGCCAAAAATGGAGGCGGCCAATGCTTGAGCTAAAAAATCTTTGCATGACATTCCACGCGGGAACGCCCGACGAAAACCGCGCGCTTAAAAACGTAAATTTAAAGATAAACCAAGGCGACTTTATCACGGTAATCGGTTCCAACGGAGCGGGAAAGTCCACTTTGATGAACGTGATCGCGGGCACCTACAAGGCTTCCTCCGGCGAAATTTTCTACGAGGAACGCAACGTCACCAAAGAGCCTGAATACAAGCGCGCCCGCTACATCGGACGCATTTTTCAAAACCCGCTTTTGGGAACGGCGGGCAAAATGAGCTTGGAAGACAACATGGTCATCTGCTCAAAAAAGGGTTCCAAGTCCCTTAAGATAAGCCTTAACAATAAACTTCGCGCGGCCTTTAGAGAGCAATTAAAAGCGTTGGACATGAATTTGGAAAACCGCCTTAACGACAACGTTGAGCTTTTGTCAGGCGGACAACGCCAGGCGCTCACCTTGCTTATGGCGGTCATGTCCAAGCCCGCCCTGCTTCTTCTTGACGAGCACACGGCCGCGCTCGATCCGGCCAACGCCGACCTTGTGATGCGCCTTACCCGCCGCTTTGCAAAGGAATACGGCCTAACTGTAATGATGATAACCCACAACATGCAGCAGGCGTTGGAATACGGAAACCGTCTTTTGATGATGGACTCAGGCGAAGTGATTTTGGACATCGGCCGCGAGGAAAAAGAAAAGCTTACTTTGGACGCCTTGATTCAAAAGTTCCGCGAGCTAAAAAAGCGCGACCTTAACAGCGACCGCATTTTGTTGCAGTAGGAACATGCCAAAGCGCCGGCAAGCAAGGCGTAAAAAAAAACGGCCCAGCGGCCGCTTTTTTTTGTCAGTTTTAAGTTTCGGTTTTAGCCGTTCAACTTCTTCAATCTTTCTTCCTCAACCTTGTTGTGTTGCTCTTGCAGGAGCTCCATGACGCGGTCGATTGTCTTTTGCTTGGGATCCGGCTCGTCGGCGGGAAGGGAGTCCAAAACGCCCTTGCGGAATTCCTTGCAGTTGATTACGGGGCTTGCGGTGTGCAAGACCAAGTCTTTTTCAACTAGGTCAAAGAGCATGTTTTCGGGATTTTCGGGATTTATGCGCAGGCAGTTGCCGTTGTTTGAAACCAAAATCATAATGTCAAACAAGCGCAAGTAGCTGTCGATTTCGCGCAAGCCCCGCTTTGTCTCAGGCTTTCCGGGGCGGTAACGAGTTCCCGCCGGGTAGACCAAAATCACTTCGCCGCGTTTTTTACAGGCGTCCATAGCTCGCATTGAGGCAAAGTTGATTTTTCGGGCGCGCGCTTCCTCTTCCGCCTTTTCTTCCGGGCTAAGCTTGTCAAGCGAGCGGGTGGGGTAGATTACCACGCGGGTAAAGGCTTCGGTAAAGCCGCGAACGACAGGGTCGGCTTCGTTGAGCTTCATTCCCGCCACGGCGACGATTTTTTGCGAAAATTCCTTGGCCCAATCGCTTCCCTGTTTTTCCAAAAAGTAGACGATTTCGGGAAGGTCCAAGTTTGTGTAGTGCTCCGACAAAATCAAGCCGCTTTTTCCGGCCTTGACCTGCTCGTAAAAGTCCTTGAAGTTTTCCAAGTTTCCCAAGCCGGAGCCTGGCAAAAGAACCTCGTCCAGAATTTGCCACATCATGGGCCGGTTGGAAATGTTGGCCGGCTGGTAAATGTTAGATTCGTCGATTTTAGCGGCGGCGACGGAATTTTCCTTTAGAGCCGCGAAGTTGCTGGAATACTTTTGAATCAGTGTCTGTCCCATAGTTCCCCCAAAAAGTTGTAATTCCTAATTATACCACAGTTTTTAATATTTGTATATATTGATTTTTAGCGGATAGCGCAATATAATCACTATATGAACATCGCGCTATTCACTGATTCGTATCTTCCCACAAAAAGCGGAATTGTAACGGTAGTCCTCCAGTTGCGCAAAGCCCTTGAGGACTTGGGCCATCATGTCGTGGTCGTCACCGTGAACACCCGCGAGGAGGAAAAGGCTTTGGCCGAGCGCGAGAAGGACGAAAACGTCTTGCGCATCCGTTCCGTCCGCGGCGAGTGGATTGGCGTTCCCGACCAGTACATCGGTTTTCCGCACGAAAAGAAAATCCTAAAATTTTTGAAGAAGCACGAAATTCAAATCATACACTCGCACACTGAATTTTTTGTGGCCCACGCCGCAAAGCTTTCAGGCAAAAAATTGCATATTCCTGTAATCGCCACGACCCACACGCTTTGGGAAGACTTTTACAAGTACTATATTTTTGGCGGGCGAATGATTCCCGTAAAGTTAATCCGCAAATTGGTCAAGCGCCTTTACAAAAAATTTTACGCCTTGATAAACGTTTCCCAAAAGGCAAAGGATTACTTCAAGCTGCCGTACATTCTTCCAAACACTCCGTCGGCGATAATTCCAAACGCGCTTGACTCCGATTCCTTTTTACAATGCTCAATCGCGGACAGTGAAATTCAAAAGGTTCGCAAGCAGTGGGGAATCAAAAAAGACGACATTGTGTTTTTGTTTTTGGGCCGCGTTGTGGAAGAAAAGCGCGTCGAGGAATTGCTGGACATTTGCATGCGCGTGATCCAAAAAAATTCCAAGATAAAAATTTTGTTCGTTGGCGCGGGGCTGGCCGTCCAGTCTTTGGAAAAAAAAGCGCGCTCTGTCAGCGACAAGATTATTTTTACCGGCTACGTTCCTTGGACGGAAGTCCATTCATATTACCAGCTTGGCGACGTGTTCATAACGGCGTCGCTTTCCGAAATGCATTCGATGACAGTTTTGGAAGCCCTTGTGTCCGGCCTTCCAATCATCGCGCGCCGCGACACAAGTTTTAGCGACACTATTTTTGAAGGAAAGAACGGCTACATGGCCGACAGCGACGAGGAGATGGACCAGTACTTTTTGGAGCTTGCCGCCGACGCAAAGAAGCGCGCCGCTTTTGGAGAATACAGCAAAAAAGTCGCGCAAAGTTTTTCGCTTGAAGTTTTTGGAAAGCGCACGGTCGCCTTTTACCAAAAGGTCTTGGACACCTTTCCCGAAAAAATCACCGACGAGGACTTGAAGGCCGCCGTCGACAGCGTGGAGGTATAAAATGAAAAAACTTGGAATCATCGGCGCGATGGAAGTGGAGAACAAAATTATCTTGGACGCGCTCAAAGAAAGCGGCGGAGTGAAGGAAACAAAGGCCGGCGGAACAGTTTACTACGAGGGCGTTATTGGAAAGACGCAAATCGTTTTGGCCAGAAGCGGCGTCGGCAAAGTGAACGCGGCCCTTTGCGCGCAGACGATGATTTTGCAGTTTGGCGCGGACTTCATCATCAATTCCGGAATCGCCGGCGCGATTGGAAAAGGTCTTGGCGTTTTGGACGTGGTTCTTTCCAGCGACGCGGTTTATCACGACATGGACGCGGTCGCTTGGGGCTACAAGATTTGCCAAGTGCCGCAAATGGATGTTTTTTCTTTTGAAGCCGACAAAAAAATGGTCGATAAAATCCAAGAAATTTTTCCGACCTTGCCGGAAGCCAAGGGCCACAAGCTTGCGGTTGGCCGCGTCGCGTCGGGAGACCAGTTTGTGGCGGACAAAGAGCTCAAGGCGCGCATTGTCAAGAATTGCAATCCCCTTTGCGTCGAGATGGAAGGCGCCGCGATCGCCCACGCCTGCCATTTGCGCGGCGTTCCCTTTGTGATAATCCGAACGCTGAGCGACATGGCCGACGACAACGAGGAAACGACATACACCTTTAACGAAGAGACCGCCGCCCATCTTAGCGGCGCCATTTTGCTTGCGATTGTCCGAGGCCTCTAGAAAAAGCGCGCGAAGTTTGATAGGATAAAAGCGATGAGCGATTACATTAACAATAAAGGTTTCGGCGACGAAAACTTGGACGAGTTGTATTTGTATGAGGCCTATCGCGAAGGAATTCACAGGCTTCATTCAAGCGAATATCTTTTGGATTTTAAGAACGGAAAGTATCACGCCTTTAGCGTCGCGCGGACAACGCCCGGCTTTTGGGCCGCCGACGGAAAAATCGTCGACGCCGTTCCTGTGTTCCTGTCTAAATTTGGAAACGACGACCACTTCCGCAAAATTGTAAAAATGCATTTGGATGAGGAATGGCTCAAGGAAAATTTGGCGGACGGCCATTTGGAAGAGTTTGACTATCGGCGAAAAATCGACGGCGTTGACCATTGGTTTAGAATGTCGCTGACGGCGGTTTGCCAGCAGCCCGGAGAGGAAGTTCGTTTTGTTGTCATCGCCACGACGGAAATAACGGAATTGATGAGCGAACGCGAGCGCTTGAGCCAAGAGCTTACGATTGCCAACGCAAGGCTAAAGCGCGAGATGTCCATTTTGCGCGCCTTTAAAAACATTTACTTCATTTCATTTTCAATAGACATCAATTCGGAATTGGTTCATGTAATTGAAGCGCCGGACGATTACAAGGATTTTGTGTCAAATGTCAACGGAGACTTCCGCCAGACGGCGCAAATGATGTCGCAAACTTTGGTCGCTCCGGAATACGCGGAAGGCTTTTTGAAATTTTTGGAGCCGCGCGATATTGACAGGCGGCTTCCAAGCGCCAATTTGCTCACTTACGATTTTTTCACCAAGACCGGAATGTGGTGCCGCTGCCATTTGATTGTGGCTTCAAAAGACAACAACAACAAAATTGAGTTGGCGATTTGCGCCGTTCAAAATATTACGGAAGAAAAGGAAAAGGAAATCCGCCTTAAGCAAGCGCTTGCCGAAGCGGACGGGAAAAAATAATTATGGTTATTTCATCTATTGATTTGAAGGACGGACATGTAGTCCAGCTTAAGAACGGCAAGGACTTGATTTTGCAGCGCGACGACGCGGACGCGCTGATCAACGAATTTAATTTTTACGGCGACGTGGCGGTTATCGACCTTGACGCCGCGATGGGCCACACAGACCTTAAGGGCAACACCGTCAACACGCCGCTCTTAAAAAGCCTTTTGCGAAAGGGCAATGTCCGCACGGGCGGCGGCGTTCGCAGCGTAAAGCGCGCCCGCGAGCTGGTGAGTCTTGGCGCCGAAAAAGTTATTGTAGGAAGCGCGGCCTTTAACGCCAGCGCCAAAAGCGGCGGCGAAATTCTCAACACGGAATTTTTGCAGGAACTGTGCGACGCGATTGGAAAGCAGCGCGTGATAATTTCGGTCGACAGCATAAACGGAAACATAGCGGTAAAAGGCTGGACGGAAACGCTCGCCATTCCGCTTGTGGAAGCCGCCAAAGCCGCCGAAAAATATTGCTCCGAGCTTTTGTGGACTTGCGTTGAAAAAGAAGGCTGCATGCAGGGAACCGACATGCAGGCGGCAAAGGCGCTGCGCGAAGCAGTGTCTTGCAAAGTGGTCGTGGCCGGCGGCGTTTCCACCGTGAATGAAATTGCGGAACTGGAGCGCTTGGGCTGCGACGTTCAGCTTGGAATGGCGCTTTATACAAACAAGGTTTCGCTCAAAGACTCTTTTATGGAATGCCTTGACTGGAAAAAAGTTGGCGGCATGGTTCCCGTCATCGCGCAAAGCGTCAACGGCCAAGTATTGATGATGGGCTACTCAAACCGCGAGGCCTTCGCTAAAACCTTTGACACAAAAAAACTTACATTTTGGAGCCGCACGCGGAACGTTCTTTGGACAAAGGGCGAAACGAGCGGCCACTTTTTGGAAGTCAAAAAATTGCGCGTCGACTGCGATCGCGACACGGTCTTGGCCACGGTCGTTCCGCACGGCGGCGTTTGCCATACAGGAAGCTTTACTTGCTTTGGAGCGGAAGCCGACGAAGCCTCAAGCCTTGAGCGCTTGTACCAAACGATAAGCGAGCGATTTGCCAATCCCAAGCCCGGCTCTTATACCGCGACGCTTGACGCCAAGCGCGTCCGCGAAAAGGTTATGGAAGAAGCCGGCGAGTTGTGCGAAGCGCCCGACCGCGAGGAGGCGGTTTGGGAAGCCGCGGATTTGCTTTACTTTGTCAGCGTCTTGATGTACCAGGAAAAAGTTTCGTGGAAGGACGTCCTCGACGAGCTGGATAGAAGACACAAAGAGAAATAATTAAATTTTAATCGAGATTTCGCCGCTGGAAAGGGCGCGCTCGCTTTCGTCGTCAAGGCGGACTAGCAGGCGCGCTTCTTTGTCTATGCCAAGGACTGTGGCGGGGTAGGCGCTCCGCTCGTCGCCGATTACTGGAATCACCGTTATTTCTTTTCCGATGATAAAGGAGCGCTCCCGGTATTCGGCGAGCGCGGCTTCCCATGCGTCCGCGCCGCCTTGCAGCAAGTCAAAAAGTTTTTGCGAAACGCCGCGCGCCAAGTCCAGGCGAATGTCGCCGCGCGTTTCTTGGGCTTGCGAACAATTTTTGGGCGCGCAATCGGTAGAGGCGGCGGCTTCTTGGGCTTGCGCGCGATTGTTGGACGCGCCAAGAACCGCGCCGGCTCTGTCTGCAATCTCCGCCGGAAAGTCGCTAGGATAAATGTTTATGCCTATCCCGATTGCCGCCGCGTCGATTTTGCCGTTCGCGCCCAAATGCCCTTCCGCAAGTATGCCGCAAACTTTTTTGCCTGCAACATAAATGTCATTGACCCATTTTATTTTGGCGTCAACGCCAAAAAATTCTCTTAAACTGCGGCATACGGCGACGGCTGCCGCGACCGTAAGCGCGGCGGAATCTTGGATGGGCTCTGCGGGCGCGTAAATCGCGGTAAAGTAAACGCCGGCATTTGCAGGAGAGTAAAAGGCGCGCTTTAGGCGGCCCCGGCCCGCGCTTTGCTCGTCGGCGGCGATGACGGTTTGGTCAAGCTCGCGGACATTTTGCGCCGCGGCAAGAAGCTCTAGGGCGCGGGCGTTTGTGGAATCGATTGTCTTAAAATGAATCAAGTTCATTTCTTTCCGAGCAAGGAAAAGTCTTGCGCGTTCGTTGTGTAGATGATTCCGCTTCCGCCCTTGGAAAAGCATTCAAGGCCTTTTATCGCGTCTGCGATTTGGGCGGCTTTGTCCGCGGGGGCCAAAATCATTAGCATTTCTTTTTCGGGAACGATTTCCACGCCAAAGAATTTGGCGTCGCCTTCGCGAGCCGTTCCGCGTCCGCCAAGAACGGTTCCGCCGCCGGCTCCGGCGCTTCTTGCGGCAGCCATCGCGTCCTCCGCGTAACCCTTGTTCATTATCGCTGTTATCAATTGATAAGAATTGTCGGACATGGAATTTTCCTCCTTGCAAAGGTCGGCCTTGCCGCCGCTCTTTATAAATGAATTGACTTTTATCGAAAACAAAACGCCGTCGCGGCCTTTTTTCTTTTGGCATTCTTCCGCAATTGCCTGGCGAATTTTTTCTTCCGCTTCTTGGGGAACGACGGACAAAAGAATTTCTTTTGAACTGTCGCCAAAGCCCAAAAGCGAAAGTATGTTGTTGGGCGCGGTTCCTCGGCCTGGAATTATCGTTCCGCCCGGAGCGCCGGCAGCCTTGGCCGCTTGGCTTATCGCGTCGCACTGGCCGCTTGGAACTATGACAGTCAACAGTTTGAACATCATTTGGCCTCCTTTTTGTTTTGCTTGGCCTTGTAAATTATTCCCATTATTTGAATCGCGCTCAAAGGCATCATGGCAACAAGCGCGATGACGCCAAAGGAGTCGGCGGGATTTAGCGCGGCGGAACCAATCGTAAACGAAAGTATGAACGTCGACGTGAGCGGGCCGGACGCGACTCCGCCGGAATCAAACGCGATTCCAGTCCAGAGGGGCGGACAAAAAATCATCAAGAGCATGCTGACGGCATAGCCCGCGGCCAAAATCCATTTTAAGTTAAAGTTAAAGACATTGGACAAGAGCGCGAGCGCGATCGCCAAAGCCGTTCCCGCCGACAAAAACAAAAGCAGCGCGCGGCGTTTTATCGTTCCGCCCGAGACTTGTTCCACTTGCTCGCTTAAAACCCAAACGGCGGGTTCGGCGCAAACGATGACCGCGCCAAAGGCGATTCCGACCGCGAGCAAAAGCGCGAGCCAGAGGCCTCCGTTTTGCGCGGCGAGGTTTCCCAAAACTTTTCCAAGCTCGTTTCCCGCGTCGCTAAAGCCGCCGTTCACGCCGGTCAAAAAAATTGAAAGGCCGATGTAGGCGTAGGCAAAGCCCACCAAAATGCGGATTGTTTGGCGCGCGGTCATGCGCAAAATGGCGATTTGAAAAACTGCGAACAAGACGACCAGGGGCGCGATCGCAAAGAGGGATTCGCGCAAAAAAATCGGAAAGGCGCTCGTGAACGGCAAAAATATTTGTCCAAGGATTCCGCCATTTTGCGAAATGTCAAGCTCCACTTCCGCGATTTCTTGGACAAAAGATTCAGGCGCGCGCAAAAAAATAGCGTAGGCCAAGACAGCCATCACCGGTCCTATGCTGGCCGTTCCCGTAAGGCCAAAAGACGAGTCGCCCTTTCCGGCGCGGACAGCGGAAACGCCTAAGCCCAAGGACATTATGAAGGGAACGGTCATCGGGCCGGTCGTGGCGCCGCCGGAGTCAAAGGCGATTCCCAAAAAGTTTTGCGGCGCCAAAAAAGCCAGCGCGAAGAGCAAGGAATAGAAGACAAAGAAAAATATTTTGATTGGAAAATTGAGCACCGCGCGCAAAAGGCCCAAGAGCAAGAACAAGCCCACGCCGACAGCTATCGCGAAGGTAAAAACTATTTTGTCAACGAAGGGAAAAATCTCCGCCACTTGGTCGCCAAAAACTTGTATGTCCGGCTCGGCGGCCGTCACGATAAAGCCTATTACAAAGGCGCAAGAAAGCAAAAGGCCAAGATTTTTTTTGGCCACCAGCGCCGAGCCGCAGCGCTCGCCCATCGGCTCTATGCCCATTCCCACGCCCATCAAAAAGACGGTCAAGCCAAAAATCAAAAGCAGGCCGCCGACGGCGAATCGCGCCAACAAGATTTTTTCCAGCGGAACGATTGTAAGCCCCAGCGCGAGAACGATTAGTATTACGGGCAGGACCGACTTTGCGGTTTCCTTGAATTTGGCGGCGATGTTCATTAAGAGCTATTTTAGCGCCAACATCGCCGCCGCGCAAGGGCGGGAAGGGCTTTAGTTGCCCTTTAATGTGACTGTCGCTGTGTTTGCGGAGCCTACCTTTTCTTCGTTTTGCGCTTTGAGAGTATAATCTCCTGCGTCAAGCTCTATCGGTTTTGTCGTTTCTCCATCGCTTTTCTTTATGGTTTCGTTTTTAGCGGCTGTAGTTGACGTTCCCTTGTAGAAATTGTATCGCAATGGAATGCAATTTCTCCACTCCTTACGCGCCACCGAAATCGTCTTGTTGTTCACAATCGTTCCCAGTTTCCATACAGCGTACAATGTTACGGCGTCGCTCGCAAAGCTGGTTTCCTCTCCCGCTGTGTATGTCGCGCTTGTCGCCGCGCTGTTCTGGCTCCATCCCAAGAAAGTGTAGTAGCTGTATTTTGCTGTCGGAACTGTGTTTGTAATTGTGACGCTTTTCTCGGTGAATGAGCCTGTCGCGCTTCCGCCGTTTGTGTTGTAGGTAATTGTCGGGATTTTTTGCCAGACGGCATATAAAGTTTTTCCGTTCCAATTTGTTGTCAATTCATTAGGCGCGGTATTTTTAAACGCGGCGACGCTTTGTTTGTCAGTGTATGTCGCGGTTGTTGCGTTCTGATCTTCCGACCAGCCTTTAAAAGTGTAGCCGCTTCTTGTAAAGGGATTTGCGTCCAAAACTACAGTTTCTGTTGCCGCCGATTTTTCTACATTTGTTGGGATAAAGTAAAACTCTTCTAAATGCTGCTCATATTCTCCTTGCTGGTATTGGAGAGTTTGCGTTTTGTCGCCGCTTGTCTTTCCGCCGTTCCCGTTAAAAGTGATGTGGGGGTACGCTTTCCAAACGCTGTAAAGAGTGGCGTCGCTTGTTAGTTCTATGAAATATTTTGTCCCATTCAAACCTACATAGTCGTAAGTTTGGCCGGTTCCATCCGCCTTTTCGTTAAAGGCGACAAGCTGATGGTTGTCTCTTAAGAATGTTGAATAAATGGCGTCGTTGTTAAAAAATACTTTTTCGCCGCTTGCGACCGTTTTTGTAAAAGTCCTTCCGCTTCCGTCATTAGCGTCAAGAGTGAGGGTGACCGCGTTGTCCACTTCCGTCCAAACCGCGTAAAAAGTTGTGTTTGAGCGGGCGTTATAAGTGTCTCCGTCATTATATGTTGCGGTCGAACTTTGATAGTTTCCCCAGCCGCGGAATACGCAGCCGGGTTTGCTAAAGGGATTTGCGTCAAGCGTTATGGTTACGGGCGAACTGTTTCCTTCCGCCATCTGTGTTGTCGTCGCGGCGCCGTTTGAAGTTGTTCCGCCGTTTCCGTCAAAAAGGATTGTGTATGAATAAGCGTATGTGTCGCTTTTCCATACCGCGTAAAATGTTGTGTTTGAATAAACGCTGTAAGTATGGCCGTCGGTATGGCTTGGAGTGGACGAGTTTCTGTAAAGAGACCAGCCAAGAAAAGTGTAGCCCGGCCTTGTGAATGGATTTTGTTTCAGCGACACATAAATTGGCTGCGTGTCGCCTTGCGCTTTTTGCGTGTCGGTGGCGGCGCCGCTTGCGGTGGTTCCTCCGCTTCCGTCAAAAGTTATTGTGAAGGAATATTTGTATGACGGCGCGGCGTTGTCGGCTTTCCATACGGCGTAAAGGGTTGTGTCAGTGTAAAAATAGACCGTTTCTTTGTCTTTATAGAGCGCGACTTCGCTTGATGAATAAGTCGCCCAGCCCTGGAATGTATATCCGTCTCTTGTAAAGGTGTTTGCCTTTAGAGACACGCCGCTGGCAGTTGAGCCGGAATAAGTGACAGTCTGCGTGGTCGTGGCAGGGGCCGCCGTTCCGTCGTTTGCGTTAAACGTGATTGTATAAGTGCTGGCTATGCCCGCCGGGCTGTCGGAAGCGTTCCCGCAGCTGACAAACAACGAGTCCAGAGCAAAAGCCATGATGCAAAGAAAAAGCGCGAATGATTTTTTGGGTTTCATAAATTCCTCCATGAACTGTTAACTAATAGAATGAAGTTTATACTATTGGAATTTTGCCAAAAAGTCAATCAATAGGTAAAATATTATACTATTAGGATAAGTATGACTGAATTTGAGATTCGGGATTTGTTCGGCTATAATCTAAAGCGTCTCAGAAAGGCAAGAAACATTTCGCAAATGGAGCTTGCCGAAAAGGTTGACATGACGTTCACTTTTATAAACGCGATTGAGAACGGCAAAAAATGGATTTCGCCCGAAAGCCTTGCAAAACTGACGGCGGCCTTGGAAGTGGAAGCCTGGCAATTTTTTATGCCTAAAGACTATCTTGCGCCAATGTCGCCCAACATCGAATCTTTTGCAAAAGAGCTGGACGAAAATTTTAAGCTCATCAAGTCCAGATACGGAATAGTCTGAAAAATTAGAGGAAATTAAGGGAAATTAGAGGGAATTCCCACTAATTTTCTTGATTTTTATTTATTTTGGCGCTATTATTAACGCATGATTGAAAATCCTCCGCTGACAAAAGACACAATTTCGCCGGCAGAAATAATTGAGCTTCTTTCCGCGCCAAAGCATAGAGACTTTTTGTTAAAAATAGAAAAGGAATATCCTTACTGGGATAAAGTCAAATATCTTGGAACAAAAGAACTGCCCGCCGAAACTTTATGGCAAGTTGTAAAATTTTCCCGCTTGACTGACGCCAACTTGGTGAAATTTGGCAATTACACGTTCATTTTTAAGATTTCAAATTACATTCAGCAGCTGCTTCATGAGTTTGACATGAACTTTGGAGGAACTCTTTCCGGCTCGACAACGATATCGGAAAAGAACAAGCAGTATTATCTTTTAAGTTCCATCATGGAAGAGGCCATCGCGTCGAGCCAAATGGAAGGCGCGAACACGACAAGAAAAGTGGCCAAGGAAATGCTGCGCAAACAGATTAAGCCAAAAGACAAGAGCCAGCAGATGATATACAACAACTACAAAACAATCCGCTTCTTGTCCGAACAAAAAGATGCGATTCTTACGCCCGAGCTTTTGCTTGAAATTCATAAAAGGATTACAGAAAAAACTTTGGACAATCCCGCTGACGAGGGAAGTTTTAGAAATGACGACAACATATATGTCGTGAACGGAATTACAGGCGAGGTCGCGCATGAGCCTCCTTCGTATAAAGCCATTCCCGCAATAATCAATGAATTGTGTTCTTTTGCGAATAATGACGCCGTTTTTATTCATCCGATTGTCAAGGCGATTGTCATTCACTTTATGATATCCTTTTTGCACCCTTTTGTTGACGGAAACGGAAGAACTGCGCGCTCGCTTTTTTATTGGTACATGCTTAAGAAGGGATATTGGATGACGGAATTTCTTTCGATATCTAGAATCATTTACAAGAAAAAAGGCCAATATGAAAAAGCCTTTTTATATACTGAACATGATGATTTTGATTTGGGATATTTCATCCAATACAATATGAATGTCCTAAAAGAAGCTTTTGAAGAGCTTAGGATTTATCTTGACAGAAAGTCCGCGGAAAGCAACGCGCTTTTGGAATTTAAAAAAATAAAGGGAATAAACGAACGACAGGCGCGTATTCTCAAAATGATTCAGGAAAGGCCGTCCTCGATATTTGAATGCAAAAATTTGATAAATGTCCTTGGAGTTTCCATTAAAACGGCGCGTTCCGACTTGGAGGGCCTTGTGAGGATGGGCTTTATGACCGCGATTCCAATAAACCGGCGGCTTGTCGGCTATGCAAAAAGCGAAGCTTTTGACAGCAAAATAGCGGAAAATAGAGGAAAATAGAGGGAATTCCCACTATTTTTTTTGTGCCTATGCTTTTCACTCATTTTTCCCTTGAAAAAAAGCGGAATATGGGGTATAATAAACTACTGTGGCAGAACTCTATATCGTTGGAACGCCCATAGGCAACTTGGGCGACATCACCATGCGGGCGTTGGAAACTTTGCGCGCCGTTGACCTTGTGGCGGCGGAAGACACGCGGCATACGATGGAGCTGCTCACGCATTTTGAGATACGAAAGCCCATGATTTCTTGCCGGGCGCAAAACGAAGAGCTTGCGGCGGACAAGATAATCGAGGCGCTCAAAAAAGGCCAGAACGTCGCCTATGCCAGCGACGCGGGAATGCCGGGCATAAGCGACCCGGGCTCGGTTTTGGCCTATAAGGTAAGGCAGGCCGGCTTTAAGGTGGTTCCGATTCCCGGCCCGAGCGCCTTTGCCACTTTGGTGAGCGTTGCCGGCCCCGGCGGAAAGACCTTGATTTTTGAGGGCTTTCTTTCGCCCAGTCCCGGCAAGCGCCGCAAGCGCCTGCGGGAGCTTTTGGAGACCCAAAAGGCCTTTGTTTTGTACGAATCTCCGTTCAGAATCGTTAAATTGCTGACGGATATTGCCGATATTGAAAGCGGCCGCAGGATTGTCGTGGGCCGGGAGCTGACCAAGTTCCACGAGGAAATTGTGGAAGGAAGCGCCCAAGAGGTCAAGGACAATTTTGCCGCGCGGGACGCCATAAAGGGCGAATTTGCCGTCTTTGTGGCCGGAATTTTGAAGGGAAGGCCGTCGGACGACGAATAGTAAATTTCTTGTTTTTTCCGCAAAAAAAACAAGAAATTTTGCTAAACTTGCCGCCAAAAAAGGCCGATAATTTATGTAAGATGGCTTAAAATGACTCCAAAAAGTCATTTTAAGGCGGCTATAAACAGGTAGAGGTGCATTATGAGAATAGATCAAATTGGAGGAATCAATCCTCTCAACAACATTCAGGAAACAAAGCGGACTCAGAACGCCGGAAGCGTAAAATCAGCTCCCGATTCAATATCCGTTTCCGCCGAGGCCAAGGAGATGGCTGAAGCCTACTACCTCAAGGGCATCGCCGACGAGACTCCTGACGTTCGCGCCGATTTGGTCGCGCAGATTAAGGAAAAGATTAAGGACGCCAATTATCTCAATCCGCAGACAATTAGCGCCACAGCCGACAAAATCATGCAGGCTTACGGAATATAATTCTTAAGTCTTGCGGCTTGGTTCAGACTGAATTTGACTAACAAGGCGGAATTTTTGTTCCGCCTTTTTTTTTGAGGAAAAAAATGGCAGACTTTATTTTTAAAGTGTCGCCCAACATCATTTTGGGCTCTTACGCGATGACCCGCTTGGGACAGTTCGCGAGCGAAATTGGAAAAAAATTCATGGTCATCATCGACCCGATGCTGCGCGAAGTGGGCGTGTCCGAAAAGGCGACCAAGTCTTTGGACGACCACAAAATCGAGTACTTTCTTTTTGAGGAGCTGACGGAAGGTTCCGCCACAAAAACGATAGAGCAGGCGCTTTCGCTCGCCAGGCAGGCGCATGTTCACGGCGTAATCGGAATCGGCGGAAACAAAGTTTTGAACGTTTCCAAAGCGGTTTGCGGCCTTTACCACGAAAGCCACGACTTGTACGAATTTGTCGACGGAGCCGTTCCGGGCGTCGCGCCGCTTCCGCTTATCTGCGTTCCAACGACAATCAGAAGCCCTTACTTGTTCTCAACCTTCACGCCGGTCGTGGACTCGCGCTCAAAGTCGACCAAGTTGATTAAGAGCAAAAACTCAATTTGCAAGCTGGCGGTCTTTGACACAAATTTGACAGTCTCGCTCACCGAAAACCAAATCGCTTCGATGGCGCTTGAAGTTTTGTGCCTTGCCACGGAAGCCTACCTTTCTCCGCGCGCGTCCTTCTTTAGCGACATGGTGGCGGAAAAGGCGGTGGAGCTTACCGGCTACGGCCGCGACGGAGCTCCAAGCCTTATGATTACAACGCCCAGCGAAGTTTTGCTTAGCCAGGGCGGCTGCATGGCGGGCTTGGCCTCCTCAATCGCGTCGCAAGGCGCGGCCACCCTTTTGGCCTTGAGCATTAACACAAAGTACAAGATTTCCCAGTCGCTAGTCACGGCGATTTTGTTCCCGTATATCATAGAAGACCACGCCAAGTTCAAGGGGGAACGGATCGCGCGCCTGGCCAAGATTCTTCGCGCCGCGCCGGAGACCGCCACTGTCGAGGAAGCTTGCGCCGCCTACGCGGAGAACATTCGCGAGCGCATCGCCAAGGCAAACCTTCCGGCGCGCCTCAAGGACTTGTCGCTCAGCATTGACGAGCTTGCCCTTGCCGCCGAAGACGCGGGCCAGCTTGACATGGTCAACTATTTGCCGCGCAGCATGACCAGCGACGACTTGTTTGATTTGATAAAATTAGCGTTCTAGCCGCGAGATTTATTGATGGCAAGCCCGAGATTGTTTGACGCGGCATAAGTCGCAACGCTGCGCTTGCGGGAGTGTAGAAATTTCTTATGGACTTTGAAAAGCTTATCGACAGCATAATGGACTCGTACAGCGAGCTGGGCGGAATAAACAGGAGCGGGGCGGAAAACCTTCCCAACCGCGCCAATGTCGTCGCCGCGTTGAGCGACTTGCAGGCGCTGATTTTTCCCGGCTTTAAATACGACGAGCAGCTGGACAGCGACAATTTGCGCTATGTTGTCGGAAAGCATGTGAACCGCGTCATTTCCATTCTTACGCCGGAAATTCAAAAGGCGCTCTTGCGCGTCCTTTCCCAAAATTGCGAGGAAGGCGACGAGCGCAAGCTGGAGGCGCGCGCCGAAAATTTCAAGAACTCGCATTGCTACAAGCTCGCTCAAAAAACCGTTGAGGCGCTCATCGCCGCCATTCCCGACTTGCGCGCCACGATTCAAAAAGACGCGGCGGCGATAACCTCGGGAGACCCTGCCGCGCGCTCGCTTGGCGAAGTGATTTTGTCATACCCGGGCTTGGAAGCGATAATCGTTTACCGCATCGCGCATTTTCTTTACAAGAACGGCGTTCCAATCATTCCCCGCATAATGACAGAGCACACGCACGGAAAAACTGGAATCGACATTCACCCCGGCGCGGAAATCGGCGAGTCCTTTTTCATTGACCACGGAACCGGAATCGTCATCGGCGAAACGACCGTCATCGGAAACAACGTCAAGCTCTACCAAGGCGTCACTCTTGGCGCGCTCAGCCTTCAAAAAGAATTGACGGACAAAAAGCGCCACCCGACAATCGAGGACGATGTTATCATTTATTCCAACGCCACGATTTTGGGCGGCCAGACTGTCATCGGAAAGGGCAGCGTCATCGCCGGAAACTCGTGGATTATCGAGTCCGTTCCGCCCGGAACAAAAAATTAAGCGAAAAAAAATCTTTTTTTTGCCGGAATTCGTGAATTTATTTAAAAAAAACTGTATGATATATACAGAGATTTTTTATGGCAAGAAAAGCGACGACAGTTTTTAAATGCTCGGAATGCGGCGCCACGCATCCAAAGTGGCTTGGACGCTGCCCGGATTGCGGCCAGTGGAACACCTTGCAGGAATGCGTTCAAGACCCCAACGCGACGCAGGCGGCCTTGCGGGGCGGGGAGTTCGCGCAAAAGGCGCGGCCCGTTCCCTTGGCAACCGTGCAGGCGCAAGAAGACGAGCGGCTCCTGACCGGAATCGGAGAATTTGACCGCGCGCTTGGCGGCGGCGCCACAAAGCGCAGCGCCGTCTTGCTTGGCGGAGAGCCCGGTATCGGAAAAAGCACTTTGCTTATTCAAGCCGCCGCCAATTTGTCGGCCAGCCAAAGCGGCCGCGTATTGTACGTGAGCGGCGAGGAGTCCGCGTCGCAGATAAAGGGCCGCGCCGACCGTCTTGGCCTTGATTCCGGCAAAATAGAAATTTTATGTACAACCCGCCTTGAGGACATTCTTGACGCGCTTGACAAGCTCAACCCGATTTTTGTCGTGGTGGATTCAATCCAAACAGTTTACTCAGTCGAAGGCGGAATAATTCCCGGAACGGTCAACCAGCTCAAGTATTGCTCCAACGAATTGATTGGTTGGGTAAAGGAGCGCGATTCGGTTTTGATAATGACCGCGCATGTGACCAAAGACGGAAACATCGCCGGCCCCAAGGCGCTTGAGCACATGGTAGACACCGTGCTTTCGTTTGAGCGCAACAACGACGAGACGCGGTTTTTGCGCGCGCTTAAAAATCGCTTTGGCTCGGTTGACGAGCTTGGCATTTTTGAAATGGGAGCGGCCGGCTTGGTGGAAATAAAAGACCCCAGCGCGATGTTCATCACGCGCAGGGAAGGGGAGCAGCCGGCGGGAATCGCCTGCGCCGCGGTCTTTGAAGGAAGCCGCGTCTTTATGGTGGAAATACAGGCGTTGACGGTTCCTGCAAAGGCTTCTCTTAGCCGCGTCTATTCCGAAAAAATTGACGGCGCCCGTGTCAGCCGCGTGGCGGCCGTTTTGGAAAAGCGCGCGGGCTTGCGCTTTAGCGACCAAGACATTTACGTTAATGTCGCCGGCGGAATGCGCTTGACAGAAAGCGCGATTGACGCGGCTTTGGCTGCGGCGCTCTATTCGGCGCGGACTGACATTCCGCTTCCGGCCTTTAGCGCGCTTGTCGGCGAGCTGAGCTTGGCTGGGGAAATACGGCCTGTTTCAAGAATAAAGCAGCGGGTAAAGACCGCCAAGAGCTTGGGCTACCAAAAAATTCTTTGCCCGGAAAAATGCGAGGGCGCCGCGCTTGTCCAAGACGTAAAGGGCCTTGTCGCGGCGATTTTTAAGAAAACAAGCCCATAATTTTCGCGCCAAGCTCTTTTACGATTGTGGCGCCGGCCGCGAACGTTCCGATGGAGCTTCCCAAAGAAGATAGTACAAAGACCAAAAGGACGCGCGTGATGCGGTTGGAATAAAATCCTTTCACGGTCGCCGCGTCGTCCATCAAAGTTTCCATGTCGCCGACTTTTGGCTTTTTGACGGCGGCTTGGACGATTCCTGTCAAGAATCCCACGCCCACAAGCGGGCAAAGAGACGTTATCGGCGCTCCCACAAAGGCGGCCAAAATTGTAAGAGGGTGGCCGGCGGCAATCAAGGTTCCAATCGCGGCCAATAGTCCGTTCCAAATTATCCAAGAGCCAAGGAATTGGCCGCCCATTTTTTTTCCGCCAAACCAAAAGCCAAGCGCTATGAGCGTCACAATTATCGCGGGGATTGTCCAGCCAAAAATTTTTGAGCCAAGGCCTTTTGGCGGAACTGCGGAAATTTCTGTCGTGTCGGTCGATTCGCGCGCGGCTGAAATTTCTTCCAAATGTTTTTGGACTCCGGCAAGGTGGCCCGCGCCTAAAACTGCGGTCACGCTCGCGGCTTTTTGCCCGCTTGCGTTTTTGCATTCCCAAATGCGGCTTGCCAAATATTTGTCGCGTTCGTCAATCAATACTTCTTTTACTGTGGGCAAAAAGCCGGAAAGCTCCGCCATCATCGAGTCCAGTTCGTTTTCTTTTTTGAGAGACTCTATTTCTTCCGCGCTCACTTCCTCTTTGCTGAAGGCGGAGCTTACAAGCGCGGCCAAAAGCTTGCATTTTCCCCAGAACGAGTTTTTTGCCCAGGCGCGATTGAGCGTGACCTTTATCGGGCGGTCGACCAGTTCAAAAGGAATTTGCTTTTCTTGCGCGATGTCGATTGCCGCGCGCATTTCGTCGCCGGGCTTGACTCCGACGTTTTGTCCCATGCGTTTTTGGAAGGAACCCAAAATCAAGTTGGCCAAAACCAAGAGCGCCTCGCCGCGTTTCAAGACCTTTATGATGTCCAAGTCCCGGTACTTGTCGGGGTTTGTCATCGAGTCGTAGCGCTTTTCGTCAAGTTCCACCGCGACGCATTCCGGCGCGTTGGCCTCAATTTCGTTCTTCACTTCTTGGACGGATTCCGGCGAAACATGCGCGGTTCCGATTAAGATTATTTTTCTTCCGTCAAGTTCAAGAATTTTTTTTGTTGCCGTTGATTCCATTATTTTATCTTCCATTCCGCGAGTCTAAATTCAAAGAACATGGGGCTTTGGAGGGCCGCCACTTCGTTGTACATTTTTTTTGCCAATTCCGTGTGGCCCTTTATTTCGTCGTAGAGCGCCCTGTAAAAA
>CADBBB010000049.1 GCA_902792795.1 uncultured Spirochaetaceae bacterium
AAGCCGAGAGCGAAGGACGGGAGGCGCCAAGGATTTTTTTCGTCGCTGGGACCCGCCCTTTTTTGCCTGCGTTTTTTGTTTTGCTTACAATACGTAGGTCGTGAAACCTTCCGAAAGTCGAACAAATTTTTTTGACAATTCCCAAATTCTCTGTTAAAATATTCTTTATTACTTATAGATAAAATTCACGAGGTGAAAAAATGGCAATGAGATTGGTAACAAGATCAGATTTTGACGGGTTGGCTTGCGGCGCCTTGCTTTTGGAGGCGGGCGTCATCGACCATTGGACTTTCGCGCATCCAAAGGACTTGCAGGACGGCAAGGTTCCGGTTGACTCCAACGACTGTCTTGCCAACGTTCCTTTTGTGGAAGGCTGCGGACTTTGGTTCGACCACCATTCCAGCGAACTGGAGCGCAACAAGCTTGAAGGAAAATACAAGGGCGAAAGCCGCATCACTCCTTCGTGCGCGCGCATCATTTACGAATACTACGGCGGCGCAAGAAAGTTCCCCAACTACGGAGAGCTTATGGAAGCCGTTGACAAGGTTGACTCAGGAAATCTCACGATAAACGAAATTCAGCATCCCTCTGGATGGATTTTGGTTGGCTTTTTGATGGACCCCCGCACCGGCCTTGGCCGCTGGAGAGAGTTCACCGTGTCAAACTACCAGCTGATGGAAAAATTGATGGTGGCCTGCCGCGACAAGACCACGGAAGAAATTTTGAACATGCCCGACGTAAAGGAGCGCATCGAAGTCTACAACGAGCAGACCGAAAAATTTAAGGAAATGGTCAAGGCCCACACAAGGACGGAAGGAAACCTCATCATCAGCGACCTGCGCGGCGTGGATCCGATTTACACAGGAAACCGATTCATGATTTACAGCATGTATCCCGCGCAGAACATTTCCGCTTGGATTGTCACCGGAAAAGGCGGCCAGGGCTGCTCGGCGGCCGTGGGCTACAGCGTCTTGAACAGAACGAGCAAGGTCAATGTAGGAAGCCTCATGCTGCGCTACAACGGCGGCGGCCACGAAAAGGTGGGCACTTGCCAATTCACCGACGAAAGCATGAAGACAGACCTTCCCAAAATGCTCGATGAATTGATAGAGCTGGCCAACTTGTAATTTTTTGCCATGCGCGTATTGAACTCGCTTTCGGACTTGAACATTATGAGAATTCTCCGCTTGCTTTGGCAGGCAAAGAAAGTGAGCCGCGTGGAAATCGCGGGCGCTCTCAAAATGGACAAGTCCACCGTCACAAAAATAATCGCGGAGCTGACGGAAAAAAAATTGGCGAGGGAAGCGGAATGGGGAACAAGCGGGCCGCAGGGCGGACGAAAGCCGGTCTTTTTGGAAATCAACGCGTCCTACGCTTGCGCGGGCGGAATAGAAATTGGCCCGGAACGACTTTCGGTTTGTCTTGAAGATTTTTGCGGAAGCATTTTGTACGAAAGCTCGCGGCCCATAGACCCGGACTCTTACGCGCAAAAAGGCTTTTTGGGCTTTCTAAAAGAGGGCGTGGAACTCTTGCAAGCCGCGTCCGACCGCCTGCGAATAAAAATCGCGGGCATCGGACTTGGCGTTCCCGGAATGGTGGAAGCCGACGGCGCGCGCATAATCCAATCGATTCCGCTTTTAATAGAGGACGGAATTGACGTGGCCAAGGAAGCGCAGGCTTGGACAAAGCTTCCTGTCTTTGTGGAAAACGACGCGCGCTGCTGCTGCTACGCCGAGCAAATACTTTCGCGCTCAAAGGGTGCCCAAAACATGATGTACGTTTTGGCGGAAAGCCGCCCCTTGCAGCCGGTCAAGGATTCGCCAAAAAATTTGAGCGTGGGCCTTGGCCTAATCTTAAATGGAAAAATTTACCACGGCGCCAACGCCACCGCGGGCGAGTTCCGCAGCGTGCATTGGGAAAGCCCGTCTAAGACGCAGTTTTCACCGGCGCGCAAAAACGTCCAAAGCCTTGAAGGCCCGGACGCGGAAGAGACTTTCCGCGAGCTTGCCAAGAACATAGCCTTTTTGGTCAACACGCTTTCGCTGGATGTGGTCTACGTTGGCGGCCTGGAAAAAAAACACGCGGAAAAAATCGTCAAATTCATCCGGGAACAAATCGTATACCTTTGGCCTTACGCATGGAACAAGACAACTTTTGTTTCCACCGCGTCCATATCTCAAAGGGCGGTGAGCTACGGCGCCGCCGCCAACGTTTTGGACAAACTCTTCGCCGTGCCGGAACTTGACGCGAGCGGCCGAAGAAGCAAAACGCCCGTTCCCTCGCCGTACAAGTACCTCTTGTCCCTACAATAGCGCCGGCCCTCCGCATTATGGAAACATAACAAAAAACGCTCAGACGGCTCGGCCCGCAGTCTCGCGCGTTTTTTCTTGACGAATCGACGCTTATAATTTACAATAATATAATATGAAAGATTTGATTACATTGGAACAGGCCAAGCCTGAGGTTCAGAGAAAATTTATGGCGGGCGTTTATTTTAGAATGACGCTCGCGCTCTTAATTACGGCGGCGGTCGCTTGGTACGCCTCGCAGTCCGAGCAAATCATGGGCATCCTTTATTCCAACAAGGGGCTTCCATTTTACGGTCTCATCGTCGCGGAACTGGTTTTGGTAATCGCGCTTTCGGCCGCGATCCACAAGATGAACTCTTTTGTGGCGCTGCTTTTTTTCATTTTATATAGCGTGATAAACGGATTGACCTTTAGCGCGATTTTTGTCGTATATCAAATCGGCTCGGTTTACCACATCTTTTTGACCAGCGCCTTGATGTTCGCGGCGATGAGCGTTTACGGAATGTTCACCAAAAGCGACCTTACAAGCGCCGGCCGCTACCTTATGATGGCCTTGATTGGAATTCTCATCGCCGGTTTGGTGAACATGTTCTTGCGCTCAAGCGCGCTTGGCTGGATCACAAGCCTTTTGGGCGTGGGAATATTCATCGGCCTAACCGCCTACGACACCCAGCGCCTTATGAAAATCGGCGTAAAGAACGACGGAAGCGAGAAGTTCCAAAAGATGGCCGTAATCGGAGCGCTTGAGCTTTACTTGGACTTTATCAACATTTTCATAAAGATGCTCGCCCTCTTTGGCAAAAGAAAATGAAACAAAAAATTGTAATCATCGGCGGCGGAGTGGCGGGCCTTACAGCGGGAATCTACGCGCAAAAGGCTGGCTTTGATTCCGTCATATACGAAAAAAATCCTCTCCTTGGCGGCCAGTGCACAGGCTGGAAGCGCAAGGGCTTTTACATCGACAACTGCATCACATGGCTTACAAACGGCGCGCCAAAATTTCCCGTCTACAAAATGTGGAAGGCCGTGGGCTTTTTGGGCGACGAAAACGGCAACGAAATTCCTTGCCGCCAGCACGAAGCCTTTTGGCGGTCGGAACACAACGGACAAAGCTACACTTTTTGGGCCGACCTTGAGCGCGCCGAAAAAGAGATGCTGGAGCTTTCCCCCCAAGACAAAAAGGAAATCAAAAGTTTTTTCAAGGCCGTGCGCCAATGCGAGCATTTGCTTGTTCCCTACACCGCCCCGCTTGACTTGATGGGTTTGGGCGAGCTTACCGCCATAGGCCTAAAGCTGCTTCCGGTTGGAATCGCCATGCAAAAATACAAGAACTGCGACCTCAACGACTTGGCGGCGCGTTTCAAGCACCCGCTTTTGCAAAGGGCCTTCAAGGATTATTTGCCCGGCGACTATTTGGCTTCCATATTCATGAACGCGTACGCTTCCATAGCCAACGGCGGCGGCGGCGTTCCAGACGGCGGCTCGCTTAAAGTGGCGCAAAGAATGAAGGCTATTTACGAAAAGCTTGGCGGCGTTTGCCACGCCAACTCTCCCGTAAAAGAAATTATTTTGGAAGACTCTCCAAGCGGAAAGAAAGGCCAAAAAAGAGCCGCCGGAATTTTGTTGGAAAGCGGCGAAAAAGTTTTGGGCGACTATGTGATTCCGTCTTGCGACACGCATTATGTCTTTGAAAAATTGCTGGACGCGCGATACATGCCGCCGCGCCTAAAGTACGCCTACGACCATCCGGAGGAGCACAAGAACGGGTCGACGTTCCACATTGTCTACGAATGTTCCACCCCCGCCCCGGAAATTGGCGGAAGGACTTACTTTGACTGCCGCCCCTTTGAGCTGGCCGGCGTCACAATCAACCGCCTCAACATGAAGAACTACAAGCTGGATCCCGTGAACGCGCCGGCGGACAAGGCCTTGATAGAAGTCAAGGTTTTGGAAAAAGAGCCCCAGTACCTTTACTGGAAAAATTTGCGCGAGACCGACAAGGCCGCCTACGACGCCGCCAAGCAAAAGGCCGGCGCCGACATTTTGAAGCGCCTGGAAGAGCGCGTTCCAAGCCTAAAGGGAAAGCTTTCTTACTTGGATTCCTGGACGCCCTACACATACACGCGCTGGTGCAATTCCTACATGGGAAATTTCATGACTTTCATCACCACAAAGAAAAGCTCAAACCTTTTCAACGTAAAAGGAACGCTCAAGGGCTTGGACAACGTCGTTCTTGCCGGACAATGGCTTTCGATGCCGGGCGGCCTTCCGATGGCGATGACAAGCGGAAAGTTCGCCGTCCAAAGGATATTGCGCTCCCAAGGCAAAAGCATTAAAATAGAACCATAACAGGGCGCTTTCCGCGCCCGCGAGTTTTAAGCCGCCGAGCGTCTTAAAACATCGAACATTTTCTGGAGTAAAAAATGATTGAAGTGTCTCACCTTTCGCGGCAGTTCGGAAATTTCCGCGCTGTTGACGACGTAAGCTTTTCAATTCCGACCGGCCAAATCGTAGGCTTGCTTGGCCCCAACGGCGCCGGTAAAACCACCACGATGCGAATGATTTGCGGCTTTTTGGGCGCAAGTTCCGGAAGCGTCACGATTGACGGAAAAGACATCACGCAAAATCCCGTGGAAGCAAAAAGCAAAATCGGCTACATGCCGGAAAGCGCGCCCCTCTATTCCGACATGATTGTGGAAGACTACCTTAACTATGTGGCGCAAATGCAAGGCGTGGACGCCGCGCAAAAAGTTCCCGCCCTTTGCGCCACTTGCGGCCTTAAGGAAGTGATGCACAAAAACATTTCGGAGCTTTCGCGCGGTTACAGGCAGCGCGTCGGCTTGGCGCACGCCCTTATGAACGACCCAGAAATTTTGGTCTTGGACGAACCGACCAGCGGCCTTGACCCCAACCAAATCGAGGACGTGCGCGCGCTCATAAAAGAAATCGGAAAAACCCGCACGGTAATAATTTCCACCCACATTTTGGGCGAGGTGGAAACGCTCTGTCCGCGCGTAATCATAATTTCAAAAGGAAAGCTTGTCGCCGACAGCCCCACAAACGAGCTGCGCGAGCGCATCGGAAATTCCATAGCGCTCAACCTTACCTTGGGCGGCGCCAACTTTACCGAGGCGCAAAAGGCCTTGGCAAAAATCGACGGCGTTTCCGGCGTTGAAAAATTTGGCGAGGCGGAAAAAATCAAGGGCGAGCGCAAGGTTTGCGGCTTGCGCGTTTTGGTAAAGGAAGGCGTCGAGGCGAGAAAAGAAATTTTCCAGGCCGCGGTGGCCAACAAGTGGACCATTTACCAAATGGACGTTCAGAAAAACAGCCTTGAGGACGTGTTCCACGTTCTTACGCAGGGCAAGGAAGACGAGCAATGAAAAAAAGAAATTCAACATTCATCATAATGAGGCGCGAGCTTTGCGCCTACTTTACAAACCCCGCGGCCTACATCGTCGGCGGCTTGTTTTTGATTTTTTCGGGAATCCTTTTCTTTTCAACGTTCTTTCTAAACGGCCGCGCGGAGCTTAGAAACTATTTTAGCCTGCTTCCGATTTTGTTGAGCCTCTTTGCGCCGGCGCTCACGATGCGGCTTTTTAGCGAGGAACTGAGAAGCGGCAGCTTTGAAACTTTGATGACCCTTCCTGTCACGGAAGCGCAAGTGGTCATAGGAAAATTTTTGGCGGCCTTTGTGACAAACGCCGCGATGATTTTGCCTACGCTTTTTTATGTGGTCACCGCCTGCGTATTTGGACAGCCGGACGCGGGACCGATTGTCGGCGGCTACATCGGAGCGCTCTTTTTGTGCGCGGCGTATTCCGCCGTCGGAATTTTTGCCAGCGGAATGACAAAGAACCAAATCATCGCTTTTTTCACGGCGCTGGCGATTTGCTTCGCGCTGACGCTTTTGGGAAGCCTCTTGGTCTTTTTGCCCGCTCCGCTCGTAAAGTTTTTTTCTTGGGCCAGCGCCACGACGCACTTTCAGTCAATCGTGCGTGGTATCGTGGACAGCCGCGACATCCTTTACTTTGCCGCGCTCGCTTCTGTCTTTCTCTTGCTGACGGTCCGAAAGTTTGTGGTCAACTGGACAAAGGAAAATTCCGTGGACTTGATTTTGGCGCTGGTCATCTTGGCGCTCGCCAACTTGGCCGGAAACGGAGCCTTCTTTAGATGCGACCTTACAAGCCAAAAAGTATATTCGCTCTCAAAGGCCAGCAAGGAGCTTGTGGGCAACTTGCAGGAACCGCTCGGCGTGAACGTGTTCTTTTCCGCCGACCTTCCGGCGCCATACAACAACGTGGAGCAATACCTTCGCGACATTTTGCTTGAATACAAGAACGCGGGCAACAAAAACTTCAACTACAAATTTTACGACATGTCAAAGCAAGAAAGCGAGGAAGCCGCCCGCTCCTACAGAATCGGCCAAACGCAAGTCCAAAAGGTTGAGACGACCGAGGTCAGCGCCAAGGCCGTTTGGATGGGCCTTGCGATTGTCTACGGCGACAACGTGAAGACGTTCGACTCGCTCAACACCACGGCGGGCTTGGAATACACGCTCACGACGGCGATGTCAAAAATGATTTCCACAAGCGACGCGCTCGCGGCCTTGAGCCAAGGCCTAAGCTTGACCCTCTACCCCGCCGCCGAGCTTCAGGATTACGGAATCGCGGGCTTGAACAAAATTGAAGGCCAGGCAAAAAGCGCCGTGGAGGAATTGAACAAAAAGTTTGACGGAAAGATAAAGTTTGGCGTCAAGAACGCGGCCGGACAGGAAGCCTTGGACTTGGCCGAAAAATACGGCGTCCAGAGCGTGAGCTACGAAGACCCGGACACAAAGGAGCAAAAGGCCACGGCGCTCGGCTTGGTCTTGGAGCTGGACGGCGCCTTTAGGAACATTCCGCTAAAGCTGCAAAACTTCTTTGGCTGGCGCTTGCTCGGCGCGGAAAATTTAAAGGACAACATTTCGTCTTCAATAGAAAGCCTGCTCTCAAAGAGCGTGGAAATAGCCTACATCACCGGCCACGACGAGCTTTCGCTTTACGGAAACCCATACAACCGCAACGAGATGACAAGCGAAACGTTCAAGAATGTCTTGAGCGACATTTATTCATTCAAGGAAGTCAATTTGGCCGAGGACGACATTCCGCTCAACATAAAGTGCGCGATAGTGAACGGCCCAAAGAAAGAGTTCAGCGACAAGGAGCTTCGCAAGCTCGACCAATTTGTGATGAAGGGCGGAAACGTCTTGTTCTGCCTTGAGCCGCTCGTCGAGCAAGGCGGAGGCTCTTCGGCGCCGACGTATTCCAAGCCCCAAACCGGCCTTGACAAATTGCTGGCAGCCTACGGCCTTGTTCCCGGAGCGGACTTTGTAATGGACGAAAAAGCCTACACGCAAAACCAAGGCCGAGGCCAAAGCGTCAAGATGAATTGGGCGCCGCTGGTCAGCCAAAAACAGATTGACCGCAAAAACCCGATAACAAAATACATTCCCGAAATGATTTTCCTGCAAAACGGCTCCATCGACATAAGCGGCGCCGAAGAAAACCCGGACGCAAAAACCACAGTCCTCATCCGCTCGTCGGACAAGTCATGGACGGTCTCGGAAAACATCATCTTGTATCCCGGATATATTTTCCCGCCGGACGACAAAGAAAAAATTCACCAAAACAATTTGGCCGTCCTTGTGGAAGGAAAATTCAAGAGCGCCTTTGCCGGAATCGCGCCTCAAGAGGACCAAAGCCAAAAGGCGGACGATATTGAAAAAGGCGTTGAAAGCGACGCCCTCTCCGCGCAGGAATCTTTGGACAAGAGCGTCCAAAGCGCAAAAATCATTTTCATCAATTCGGCGCAAGTGGCGACCCAGCAATTGATTGACGAAAACGGCCGCGAGCCCATGTCCTACTTTATGAGGAACACGGTGGACTACCTTAACGGCGCGGAAGACTACTGCGAAATGCGCGCAAAGGGAATCGCGGGCAACTTGCTTGAAGTGAAGAACCCCGCTCTTGCGACAATTTTCAAATTGTTCAACCAATTCGGCTTGGCCGTGTTGGTGGCGCTCGCGGGCCTTTTGGTCTGGCGGCTTAGAACTGTCAGGCGCAACGAGATTCGCGTAAAATACAACCCCAACGACGAGCGCGTAGTGGCTAGGGAGGAAAAATAAAATGAACATTAACTTTAACATTTCCAAGCGGACAAAAATTTTGGCCTGCGTCGCCGCGGCGCTGGCTGTAGTTTGCGCGGCCCAGTTTTTGCTGGGACTCCGCTCGCCGCAAAAGACGTTCAAGCTCAAGGGAGCGCCTGACTACATTTCTGTGGAAAATTTAGGAAACGCCACGATATTGCAAAAGAACGACGCGGGCGAATGGCTTTGCGAAACGGAATTGCTGGACACAAACAAAGTGGAAGTTTTGCTGAGCAGCGTCAACCCGCTAAAGACTTTGGGAGTCACAAGCCGTTCCGCGTCGGAGGCGACGCTTGAGCGCTACGGTCTTGACAAACCGATTGTCTTGCGCGTCCGCTCAAAGGACAAGCCGCTTCTTTCCATCTTGATTGGAAAGGACAGCGCGAGCGGAAGCCAGTCCTACGTTCAGCTTGAAGGAAAAAAAGAAATTTATTTGACTCGCGGAAATTTGCGGACGGCTTGGGAAATCAAGGTTGACATGCTCAAGCCCGATCCCAAGCCGGAGCCCGCTCCCGAAAGCGAAAATTCCCAAGGCCAAGAAGAGGCCGCCGATTCGGGAGAGGCCGGAAAAACGATATAAGCGCGGCGCTTAGTGGTGGAACAAACGAATTCCTGTAAAGGCCATCGCGATTCCGTGCTGGTCGCAGGATTCAATCACCGCGTCGTCGCGGACGGAGCCGCCGGGCTGGGCTATGACGCTCACGCCGCTCTTGTAGGCGCGCTCCACGTTGTCGCTAAACGGAAAGAAGGCGTCGCTGCCAACGGCGACGTCTTTATTTTTTGAAATCCATTCAGCTTTTTCAGCGTCGGTGAAAACGCTGGGCTTTTGCGCGAAAATCTTTTCCCACTTTCCGTCGGCAAGAACGTCCATATATTCGTTGCCTGTGTAAACGTCAATCGCGTTGTCGCGGTCGGCGCGCTTGATGTTGGGAACAAACTGGAGGCCCAAAACTTTTGGGCTTTGGCGCAACCACCACTTGTCGGCCTTGTCGCCCGCCAATCTTGTGCAGTGAACGCGGCTTTGCTGGCCGGCTCCAATTCCGATGGCCTGGCCGTCCTTTACGTAGCAAACGCTGTTTGACTGGGTGTACTTGAGGACAATCAAAGAAATTATCAAGTCGCGCTTTTGTTCCGCGCTAAAATTCTTTTTCTTTGTGACGACGTTTTGCAAGCAAGAGTCGTCAAGCTTTATGAAGTTGTGGCCTTGCTCAAAGGTCACGCCAAAAACCTGCTTTCTTTCCAATTCCGGCGGAACATAGTTGGGGTCGATTTGAATCACGCAATAGCCGCCGTTTTTCTTGGCCCTAAGGATTTCCAGCGCGTCGGGGTCATAACCGGGCGCGATAATTCCGTCGGAAACTTCCTTCTTTACCAAGAGCGCGGTGGCCTTGTCGCACTTGTCGCTAAGGGAAATAAAGTCGCCAAAGCTTGACATGCGGTCGGCGCCGCGGGCCCTGGCGTATGCGGCGGCAAGCGGAGTGAGCTCCACATCGTCGGTAAAGTAAATCTTTTTTAGCGTGTCGCTAAGAGGAACGCCGACAGCCGCGCCCGCCGGAGAGACGTGCTTGAAGGAGGCGGCCGCCGGAAGGCCCGTGGCTTCCTTAAGTTCTTTTACAAGCTGCCAGCCGTTAAGGGCGTCAAGCAAATTTATGTAACCGGGGCGGCCGTTCACTACAGTTATAGGCAAGTCGCCTGTCTCGACAAAAACCCGCGCGGGCTTTTGGTTTGGATTGCATCCGTACTTTAGTTCAAGTTCTTTCATATTGCATAGTTTAATGAAAAGCGGCGCGACTTTCAAGCCGAAAAAAAAAGCGGTTCCGCCAACCGCCCGCCTCCTTCGCGCCGCTTTTTCCGCGCGTTATTCCGTTTTTTTTCCCTTTTTTACGATTTTTTTTTTAAATTCAGGTCTTTTTTTAAAAAAAATTTGTATCTTATATGCGAGGTGAAAAAATGAACAAAATCAAAAAACGCGCTTGCCGTAAGGCGGCGCTCTTGGCGGGGCTTCTTATAGGGGCCTCCCTTTGTCTTTTGGCTTGCGGAAGTTCCGGCCGCAAAAAAATTTCGCTAAAAATCGTCAACTGGAACGCGCAAACTTTTTTTGACGGCAACAAGGACGGAATCGAATACCCCAATTTTTTAAAGTCAAAAAAATGGGACGAGGCCGCCTACAAGGACCGCCTGCAAAAATTATGCAAGGCCATAAACGCGCTTGACGCGGACCTTGTGATTTTGGAGGAAATCGAAAACCAGGGAATCGTCCACGACATTTCAAACGCGCTGGCCGGGAATTCCTGGAACCCGCGCAAGGTCTACCGCTACGCCTGCTTTGCAAAAAAAGAAAAGTCGTCGATTGGATGCGCGCTCCTTTCAAGGTTTCCGCTTGAGGGAATGAAAGTCCATTCGCTTGACATTCAGGCCGAGAACAAGGCCGCGCCGTCGATGCGCCCCTTGATTGAAGTGGACTTGCTCGCGCCCAAAAGGCTTAAGATTTTTGTGAACCACTGGAAGTCCAAGGCGGGCGGCGGGGACTCCGACGTTTGGCGGCGCTGGCAGGAAGGCCTTTTGGCGCAAAAGATTTTGGAGGCGCAAAAAGAAAATCCAGGCGCGGCCATTCTTTGCGCGGGAGACTTCAACCAGGACATAAGCGAGTTCAAGCCCGCGCCGGAAGAAGGCGCCGACAGTTGCGGCTTGCAAAACATCGAGCTGCGCGCCGACTTTTGCGGCCAAAAGGTTTTGGTCTACTCGCCTTGGCTCGACTACGACGGCGAGCTTGGAAGCTACAACTTTCGCGACAAGTGGGAAAAAATCGACCACTTTTTTGCTTGCGGAAATTTATCGGTGACGGAATTTTCTCCGCAAACCGGCGAATGGTCTTACAATGACGGCCGCCCCAAGCCCTTTAAAATTTATTCGCTGGGCGGCTGGTCGGACCACCTTCCCATCGCCTGCAGAGTGGAATTTTAGCGCGGCCCCGGAATTTTCCCGCCTTCCCGCGCGGAGGAGCGCTTGTTCCGCCAAAAACGCCCTCCGCGAGCGGAAAAGCCGCGTTGCGTGAAATTTTCAACTATCCCCAAAAAGGGGCAAAAAAAGATGAAATTTTTGCAAAAAAAACTTGCATTATTGCAAATCTATGCTATGATTAAATTGTGGGCAGGAAAGAGATGAGGACTTACACCGCTCGCGCGACAGGAGGCGTAATGCAATATCCGACAAAGAGAGCTAGCCTTGCTGGGGCTATAAATCAGTAGACAAAAACCGCCTGCGGTCATGCAGGAACCAATACCGTTCTTCCGCTGCATTCCAGCGTCGGTAATAGAAGAACATATAAGGCTCGACAAGTTCGAGCCTTTTTTTTTGCCCCAAACTGTCACATCCGCGCCGCTTTTATGTCATCCGCAAAGGTAAACAAAAAGGAAAAACGCGACTGGAAGCGTTTTTGCTTAATTTTTTTTTCGTTTTGCCGACAATAAAAGCGGAGCGAAAAAAGATGATTGCGAACATCACCAACTTGAACCCATACAGCTACCATGTCTCTTCAAGCGGAGCCAGCGGAAAGCTCTTTGTTCCAGTAAATCCGTCGGCGGTCATCTACGCGCAGTTCAACCACATTTCGGGAATCGCGGCTCCAAAAGGCCAAAGCGGCGTTTCAATTTCCAAGATTCAAATCTTAAATTCGCTGATTGAAAATTTGAGCAGAATAAAGGGCGCGGAAAATTCCCCAAAGAAAAGCGTCACGCTGACAAAGGCGCAAGCCGACGTTCTTATCCAAAAATACCAAAAGGAAATCGCGCAAAGCGTCCAAGCCGCGCAAGCCCAATTCACTCTCAGCGGCGCCATGCCCCAAGCCGGCGCCCTATTTTCTGTAAACGCATAATTATTTAGATTCGGACGCGCGCAAGGCCTCGTAACGTTCCGCGAGCGTAGGATACTTTGAGCTGGTGGCGCTCACGGTGTCCAAGATGAAGGGCTCCACGGCCTGGCTCTTTACGCGCGCCCAGTCGCTGGGAAATTTTTGCGGCGCGCAAAGGCGGTCGGCCACCGGCGTGTTTGAAAGCAAGGCGCGGTAGTAAAGCGGAAAAAGGCGCTCTGTGACATTTTGCAGCGCGGAAAATCCGCCGGCGATTCCAAAAGAATCCGTGGACAAATTCATTTTTGTTTTTCTGTCCAAGATTTGCTTTTGCGAATATTCCGACATAAGCCACACGATGAATTTTTTTGCGGCCGCCTTTTTTTTGCTCTTTGCGTAAATTCCAACGCTTACAAAATCGTCTTCAATTTGAATTTTATTGTCGTTGCAAATCCACCTAAAGTCCAAGTCGTGGATTTGGTCTTTTGAAAGCGACAAAATTTGGCGGCTTGTGGCGTACGAAAAAAGGCAGCGGCCGCTTTGCGCCTGGCTGTAAAAGGGCATGTACAAATATTTAAAGGCAAAGTCCTGCTCGTTCTTGGCGCCGCCGTTGACTTGCTCGATCCAGTCGCGCAAATAGTCGGAAGTTTTTAAAAAAAGATTTTCGGTGTAGGCGATGGAATCTTCGCCTGCGTTGAAGAACACGCCCATGTCCTTGAAGACCAAGTACAAAAATGACGGCGACCACAGCGGGCCAAAGCCCATCGAGTTCCAAACGCCGTCCTTTCTTTGCGAGTTGAATTTTTTGGAAAGAGTTTTTATGTCGTCAAACGACAGCATGGCCGCGTCTTGCAAAAGCTCGTAGTTGGCGGAATAAAAGACAAGCGCCGGCAAGTTGAAGCTGACGGGAAGCAAGTACTGTTTGTCGCCAGCGCGGCCGGTCTGCAAAAGAGCCGGATAAAAAGAATTTTTGTCAAGCGGGCCTTTTTCTCTTATCAAGGAATCCAAGCGGGCGAAAGATTTTTTTTCCATCTCCGCCGTCAAGCAGCTTCCGGCAACTATGTCGGGCTTGACCGAATTTTTGGCCGACAAATTTTTTGCCGGCTCTTCTTGGTAATGAACAACGACCCGCGTTTTGTCCTGGCTTGCGTTGTAAAGTTCCGCAAAGGAAACAAACTCAACGTTGTTGGTCATCAAGACAAGGCGGGTCTCTTTTTTGGCGCACGAAAAAAACAAAAGGCTTATGGCAAGCAAAGAGGCCGCGCGCGGACTCAAGGCCAAAAGCGCGCGCTTACAACTCGTCCGCCGCTTTGTATACGCTGGCATACACTTCGTCAATTTGTTCCGCCTCAAGGGAGCTGAAGGCCACGCGCAATGTGTGGCTGTCGATGGAAACAGTTCCGATTCCGTACTCATGCAAAAGCTTTTTGCGCAATTCCTCCGCGTCCTTTCCGACAACGTTAAAGCTCATGAAGTAGCCGGAGTTGAACGGAAGGGGCTCCACGACCTTTGAAGAATGGCTGTTGACAAAGGCGCGAACCTTTGCGTAGCGCTCTTCCAAAACGGCGCGGTAGGCCAGCTTTTGCTCCTCAAATTCCTCCGACTCGTCGGTCATCGCCCTGAGCAAGAAAGACTGCGGCGGTGTTGACGAGCAGCTTACGGAGGAACGAATCGTTCCCATCAATTTTGTGACGAGCGCTTGGTACTGTTCCTTTGAAAAGCCCTTGCATCCAAAAGTGACAAAGCCCGCTCTAAAGCCCCAGACAAAATCCTCTTTTGTGGGGCCGTCAATTTGTCGTCCTCGTAGTTGAGGCCAAAATACGCGTCGTCGCTTATGCAAAGAATTTTGTTTCCCGCTTCGGCCAGTTCCTTTAGAATCGAAACGATTTTTTTTGCCTCGGCGCGGGTCGGAGAGTAGCCCGACGGATTTTGCGGAAAGTTGAGCAAAAGGCGGGCGCTTCCGTTGGCCTGGCACTCTTTTTTGAGGGCGGCCTCAAGCGCGTCTATGTCAAATTTTCCGTCCTTGAACATCTTGAACTGGTGGAAGGGCGCGTTTCTGCGAGCCTCGCATATCAGCGCGTAGTTGTCCCAGCTGGGGTCGGCGGCCAAAAGCGGCTTTGTCGCGTCAAAGAACAAGTCGGCCACGTAAGAAATGCCCGCCGTCAAGCCGGGAACCAAGACTGGCTGCGAAAAATCTTTTGGCTCAAGCGAAGGGTTCTTGCGAATCATGTCTTGGCGCCAGGCTTCGCGCAAGTCGGGATTTCCGGCGGTTGGCGCGTAGCCTACGAGCGCGGCGCTGGAAAATTCCGGAACGTGTCTGTGGATCGCGTCGAGCATCGCGGGCTTTCCGTCGATGATTGTGGTTCCAATCGTTCCGTTGGCCGCGTAGCCGTATTTTTTGGCCTCGCCGCTTTGCGCGATTATTCCGTTGGGAAAATAAATCCGCTCTCCAAAGTCAGAAAACAAAAAAGAGGCGGAAGTGTCCTTTAAAATGCCGTTTAATTCTTGCGCTAATGGGTTCAACATGATATGATATAATACGCCAAACGCGGCATGAATGTCAAGAATAAGTATGCAAAAAATGTGAATAAATATTCATTTTAAAAGTGGAGTTGCCTTATGGAAAGAATGGAAATCAGCGAACAGGATTTAAAGGAATGCAGGGATCTGGCCCAAAGCTGCCGCGACGAGGCCGCCAAGCGCTTGGTTGGCCAAAGCCAAGTCATAGACGGAATTTTGATGGCGATGGTGGCCGGCGGCCACGTCTTGCTGGAAGGCGTTCCCGGCCTTGCCAAAACTTTGGCCGTACGCACGTTCGCGGAGCTTTCCGGCTTGGAATTCAAGCGCATTCAGTTCACTCCGGACTTGCTTCCCGCCGACCTCACCGGAACTTTGATTTACGAGCAGAACTCCGGCCGCTTTAGCGTCCACAAGGGCCCGGTCTTTACAAACGTGGTCTTCGCCGACGAAATAAACCGCGCCCCGGCAAAAGTCCAGAGCGCCCTGCTTGAGTCTATGGCCGAGCGCCAAGTGACAATCGGCGAGACCACTTACAAGCTGCCCGACCCCTTCTTTGTCCTTGCCACGCAAAACCCCATCGAGCAGGAAGGAACATACAATTTGCCGGAGGCGGAATTGGACCGCTTCTTGATGAAGATTATGGTTCCCTACCCCACGGCGGCGGAAGAAATAAAGATTGTCCAAACTTGCGGAAACGCGCCGCTTGTTCCGGTTGAAAAAGTGTTCAGCGCGCAAGCCCTCAAAAAATGCAGGACCCTTTTGGAGCGCATAGTCTGCGACGAAAAAATTGTCGAGTACATAGTTTCCATAGTGAACGTGACCCGCCCGTCAAATTCCTTTACGGCCGGAAAGAACGACATTTCAAAATACATCACTTACGGCGCCTCGCCGCGCGCGGGAATCGCCTTGCTGCAGTGCGCCAAAGTTCAGGCGCTCTTTAGCGGCCGCTCCTTTGTCCTTCCCGACGACATCAAGGCCGTGGGCAAGAACGTCCTGCGCCACCGCTTGGTTTTGTCTTACGAGGCGGCCGCGTCAAACGTAAGCGCCGACGATATTATAGAAAAGATTTTGGAATTGACTCCGCTTCCGTAACAATTTGGAATTTTGACGATGGCGGAAAATTTAATTTCGGACCGCGAGTCTCTTTTAAAGCGCGCGGCCCTGCTTAGAATAACCACAACTTCCCTCGCATCCGCGATGCAAAGCGGCGCCTTCCGTTCCCTGTACCGCGGCCAAGGCATAGAATTTGCCGGAGTGCGCGAATACCTGCGCGGCGACGACGTGCGAACGATTGACTGGAACGTCACCGCCCGCAGCGCAAAGCCTTTTGTCAAAATGTTCAACGAGGAACGGGAGCTTCAAATATTTTTGATAATCGACCGTTCCGTCTCGATGCAAGAGGGCGCCAAGAACAAAAGCCGCTTGGAAATGGCCACAGAAATCGCCGCGCTTCTCGCGCTTGCGGCCGAGCGCAATTCCAGCCCTGTCGGCGCGGTGTTTTTTTCCGGCGACATAGAGTTCGCCATCCAGCCAAAAAATTCGCAGAACCAAACGCTGCTCTTGCTTTCGCGCCTTGACGAGCCGCCGGCCACATCCCGAGGCACCGCCCTGGCCGCTTCGATAAACGGCGCGGGAAAACTTTTAAAAAAACGGAGCCTCGTATTCATACTGTCAGACTTTAGGGCGGGCGGCTGGGAAGACGCTTTCGCGCGCTTGGCCTCGCGCCATGACGTTGTGGCCGCGCGCATAACCGACAGCATAGACTCTTCCCTTCCCGAAATGGGAACGGTGGTGATCCGCGACCCGGAAAGCGGCGCGCGCAGGCTCTTTCCGACAATGTCAAAGACCTTTAGGAGCGAATGGCGCGAGGACGCCGCGATGAGGAACAAGCGCTGGACGGACAGCGTCTTGCGCCGCGGAGGAATTCCGTTGACGGTGTCCACAAGCGAGGACGCGCTTTCGGCCTTGATGGCGTTTTTTTCACAGAGGGAAATCAGATGAAAAAGTTTTTCAAAAAAATTTCGCTTTCTCTCGTCCTCGCGCTTTTTGCGGCCGCGCCGTTTTTTGCCCAAAATTTTTCGGAGAACGTTTCCGACAACGCCTCGGAGCTTTCGCAAACCCTGCTTCCGCTTGAAGTCTTTGTAGGCGACGAGGCGGAGCTGCGCTACTCGTTTAGAAGCGCCGTGGATTTTTTTCCAAACGCCGACTTGGTGATGGAAGAAAAAATCGACATTTCAAAATTCCCCTTTAAGAATTTGAGCGAGGCGCTTACGATAAAGAGCGCCTACTTTAGCCGCAACGACATGGAATACGTCATAAGCCTCCATATAATTCCGTGGCGGCCCGGCGTGATTGAGTTTCCGCCATTTGACTTGTTCTCGATTTTAAACCTGAGCGAAAAGGACAAGAACAAAAACATTTCCTATTCAATTTTGTTCGAGCCGATAGAAATAAAATCGATTGTAGAAAAAACAAATTTGCGCGAGATGCAGCCGCCCGCGCCGCCTTTCATCATTCCGGGAACCACTTACGTAATATTCGCCATAACGCTCGCAGCGATCATAATATTCGCGCTGCTTTTAAGGGCCTTGATAAAATTTGGCGACATAAGGCGCTGGTTCAAGCACATGAAAATCGCGCGCGGCTACAGGCGCAATTCCGCCGTGGCCGTAAAGAAAATCAAGAAGCTTCTAAAGAACAAAAAGGCCGGCGACATAGAATTTTGCGCCGCGCTCCAAAACATCACGCGAACATACCTTGCCTTTAGGTTTGACTATCCGTTCGCGTCGGTTTCGGCGCGGGGAACGCGCGACGCCTTCCAAAAAATTTGTCTTGGCGACATTCCGCCGGCGATAGAAAACAGCGTTGAGGACTTGACATCTATGCTCATTCGCACCGACTACATCCGTTACGCGCACGACTCGATTGAATCGCAGCTCTACCCGCCCGCCGAGCACCAGGCAAAATTGGCGTCCAACGAGCGCAAGTCCCTGACCGACATGGTCCTAAAGGCGATAAACATGTTTGAAAGCGACGGCGAGTCGGAGGAGGAATTGAATGTCCTTTAGCTTTATGAACCCTTCGGCGTTTTTTCTTCTGCTCGTCTTTCCGATTTTCTTTGTCTTTAGAAAAATCGGATTTTTGCAGCGGGTCAGCTTTCCAATCACTTTCGCGGACTGGAACGGATACGTCTTTTCTTGGAACGACAAGCTTTTAAAATTCACGTCGATTATATCCACCGCGCTTACAACGACGGCGTTCTTGCTCGTAATAATTTCTCTTGCCGATCCGGTAGTCCACACGCAGGAACGCGTCTACACCACAAGGGGAAGCGACATAATTTTTGTGGTTGACACAAGCCCTTCGATGGCGGCCCGCGACATTGGAGGAACGCTGCGCATTGACGCGGCAAAGCAAGCGGCGGATTCTTTGACGCAAAACAATTCGGGCGCGCAATACGGACTTGTGGCGATGGGAAACGAAGCCGCGCTCTTGGTTCCGCCCACTTCCGACCTGGAAATTTTCAGAAGCCGGCTGGCCGCCTTGAACCTTGGCGAGCTTGGCGAAGGAACCGCCATCGGCGCGGGCTTGAGTTCCGCCATATTCCACTTGGCCGCGTCAAAGGCTCCCAGCAAGTGCGTCATTCTTATAACCGACGGCGAAAACAACGCCGGAGAAATTCATCCGGAGACGGCGGCCCGCCTTGCCACGGAAAACAAAATCACGATTTACGCCGTCGGCATCGGAACGCGCGGATCGGTTCCCCTTGACTACAAGGATCCCTACACAGGAAAGGAATACACAGGCTATCTGGACTCAAACTTTGACTCGCGGCCTTTGGAAAAAATCGCTCTCGGAAGCGGCGGCCGCTACTACGGCGTTGAAAATTTGCCGGCGCTTTCGCTGGCCTTGAACGCGATTACAAAAAGACAGAGCGTCGCGCAAAACTATTACCTGCGCAACGTCAACACGCAGTATTACGACGAATTCATTTTGGCCGCGATTTTCGCGTTCGCGCTTTCGTGGATTATCAGAAGATTCTTGCTTAAGGAGTTTGTATGAATTTTGGCATTGAACGGCCTTGGGCTCTTTACGGAATTCCGGTCATGATTCCCGCGATAATTTACAGCGCCATTATATACAAAAAAACTTTCATGGCGCTGAGCAAGTCGAGCAAAAAAAGGCATTCGTTGGAATTTAAAAACATCAGGCGCAGAATTTTGGCGCGGCTACTTTTGCGCGCGGCCGCATGGTGCATGCTGGTCTTCGCGCTGGCGGGCTTTTCTTGGGAAACAGTTTCGGCCCCAGCCCAAAAAAATGGAAACGCGGTGGCTTATGTCTTTGACGTCTCTTACAGCATGACCGCGCGCGACTGCCCAAACAAGTTGACCCGCATGGAAGCCGCCGCCGCGTACGCCTCGGAGCTTTTGGACAGAACGCAGGGCATTCCTTCCAGCGCGATAATAGCAAAAGGAAGCGGCGTGATTGCAGTTCCTCTTACAGAAGACTCGGAGGCGATACGTTCGCTTTTGCGCAGCCTTTCTCCAAAAATGATGAGCGCGGCGGGAAGCAGCCTTGGCGACGGAATAAACGCCGCGCTAAAGTCGTTTCCAAAAAACATTTCAAAGGCGCCGGTGATATGGCTTTTTACCGACGGCGAGGAAACCGACAACGCGCTGCAAAACGCCTTGGCCTCAGCCCTTAGAAAAGGCGCGAGCGTAGTCATCATCGGCTTTGGCGAAGAGCGCGAGGCGGAAATTTACGCAGGCGACGGAAAGACTTTGGTAAAGACCGCCTTGAGGAGCGACAAGATAAAGGAGACTGTCCGCGAAGCCAACGCCAAAAATCTTGGAGGCCAAGGCTTTAGGTTCATAAAAGGCGCGGAAGCCAAATTTGTGGACGCCACGGAAATCGGCTCGGCAAAAAAAGTCTTGTCTTCCATAAGCTCGCTTTCCGGCGACGACGGAGAGGCGACGCTCGCCTACGAGGTCCAGAGCGTGGACCGCCACAAGTTGTTCATAACCTTGGGAATAATTTTGTTCATGCTAAGCTTCATCGCCAACGAATTCACTTTGCGCGGCGTAAAGGAAGCGCTCGCCATTTCTTTGGTCGCGCTTTGCTTTTCCTCTTGCTCCGGCGAATTTGAAGAGTCAAAGAAAATTCTTGGCGCGGTTTGGAACTGGAACCAAAAAAATTACACGGAAGCCATCGCGGACTTTACGCAAAGCCTCACGATGGCGGAAGAGAACGGCGATGAGACAATCAAGCAATACGCGCTCTACGGGCTGTCGGTCACATACTTGATGCAAAACGAAAACAAGGCGGCGATGGAAAAAATCAATTCGCTGTCGGGAAACGCGCCGGACAAAATCCGTTTCGCGTCCTTTTACAATTCAGGAATAATCGCACAGCGCGAAGGCGACTACCAAAAGGCTGCGGAACTTTTTAAGAACGCGCTTTTGGTGGACCCCACAAACGTTCGGGCAAAAGTCAACTTGGAACTTTCGCGAAACCAGCAAGTCCAGCGCGCCCATGAAACGGAACGGCAGATGATTGGCGCGGACGAAATTTCGCAAGAGGAGTCGGACTTGCAAAAGTCTGTCTTCAATAGAATACGGGAGAAAGACCAACAGCAATGGAAAAACGTTCAACAAGAGCAAAAAAATTCATCCGCGCTGGACTACTAGCCGCGCTCGCGCTTTTTTGCGCGGACAATCTAATTTCTCAGGACGGACAGCGGTATTGGTTTTCGCGCGCCGACGCAGAAAAATTGCTGGTCGTTCCAAAGGACGACATTTTTTTCACCAACAAGGAAGCGCAGTTCATCTTGCAAATTCCGCAAATCTTGCCCAGCGACGTCCAAACAGAATTGCCCGCCTTTCCGGACGGAGTGATTTTCAACTCCTCAAAGCGCGGCGAATATTTTACAGAACAAGGAACGATTGGCGCCGAAATTGACATTTGGTTCACCTTTAGAAAAACAGGAACAATCGCCTTGCCGCCGCTAATCATTTACGTGCAGGGCCGCCGCTTTGCCATCAATTTTAAGACGGTGGAAGTTTACGAAAACCCGCGCACGATTTTGCCAAAGATGACTTTGGTCTTTGAAAACGGACAGGTCATCGGCGAGGACACGACAAAAATTCCTACGCTCACCCTCGAAGCCAACAAAAAGGCGCGCTTCACGATTTACTTGCAATACGCTATCCAAGCGCAGCAGTTTGCGTGGAACATTCCAAAAGACTCGCTCTTTATGGAAACACGGCGCTACGAAGCGGAGGCCGCTAACGAACGCTCCACTGAATTTTCCACAAAAAAAATTCCTGTTGCGGATTTTGAATGGACGCCGTTTATGACCGGCCCCGCTTCGCTCCCGGAAATAAGAATGATGGCTACAGCCTACTCCGGCCGCTCCATCTACCTTTCGGCGCCTGAATGCGCGGTGACGATAGTTCCTGCAAAAAAAGATGTCTCGGCCAACGCAAGGAGCGAGTCCGGCGGAGACTCGGTTTACGCGTACGCTTGGACGGAAGACGCGGCGGACAAGAAAACGGAAGAAAGAAAAATCGTCTCGCCCTTTGACTGCGCTGAAATAGCGCGCCTGCGCTCGCTGGAACGCCGCGCTTTTTTGACCGTTTCAAAACGCCGCGCCGCCCGCCTGGCCGCCGAGCGAGCCATAGGAATTCAAAACACAGAAAACGAGCCGCTGCTCTGCATCTTGTTCATTCTTCTTGGAGCGGACGGAATTTTATTGGCCGCGGCAATGATTTTCTTGGCGCTCAAAAAACGCTTTGAGGCGGCGCTTATTGGAATAGCCGCGATTGGAATGATTTTCATAAGCGCGATAGACGCGAACGTCATTCTAAAAAGGCGCGGCGTGATTGTTGGCGGAGAAATTTCGCCGGTTCCAGAAGAGTCGGCGATGACAAAAACCGCCGTCAGCGGAGGAAGCCGCGTCTTGATAAAGGAAGAGATTCAGGGCTGGTATTACATCGTCTACAACGAAAGCGGCGGCTGGATTAAAAAAGAAAATCTCGCGGTGATAAAATGAACTTTGGCGAAATTTTGGACAAGTGGGAAGCGGGCGGAAAGCGCGCCGTCGTTGACAAAGACGCTGCCGCCCAAAAAAACGCCGCCAAAAAAAACATGGCCCGCGCCTCGTACATCCAGAACTTGCCGCCGCAAGATTCGATCGACCTTCACGGCATGACGCAAGAAGAGGCTTGGAAAGCCCTCAACGATTTTGTGGCCGCCGCGAAATTTAGGGGCCTGCAAAAAATTTTGATAATTCACGGAAAGGGAATTCATTCCGCCGACAGCAAGGGCGCTTTGACCGGCCTTGTCCAGAAATTTATCCAAGGCGACCAACGCTTGGGCGCCAGCGGGCCGGCCGACAAAGCCCACGGCGGAAGCGGCGCCACATGGGTTGCCGTCCGCGTCTGAGACTTGCCGTCCGATAAAAAATTTATTATTATATAACTATGGAAGATTACTACGCGCTTCTTGGCGTTCCAAGAACGGCGACGCAAGACGAAATAAAAAAAGCCTACCGAAACATGGCCTTTAAATACCACCCGGACAGAAATCCTGGCGACAAGGCCGCCGAAGAAAAATTCAAGAAAATAAACGAGGCTTATTCTGTCCTTGGAGATTCTTCCAAAAGAGCCGGCTACGACGCGGGCGGCTTTAACCCGTTTGGAAACGCCGGGCAAAACTCTTACCGGCAAAATTACGGTTACAGCGCTTGGGGGAATTCAAACGAAAGCTACGACCCCTTCCACGAATGGGCCAACTACGGCCAGTCGCAGCGCCGCTACTATTCATATTCCAGCGACAATTACGAAGAGCCGCTTGGACGCGGCGAGGCGTTCACAAAGCTTGTATGGAAGGCGCTTCAAATAATGATAGGCTTTTGGTCGCTTAGATTTTCTTGGCTATTGTTCCCAATAGGGCCGATTCTAAGCTTGGCCGCGATAGTCAACGGCTTTAGCGGAGCGGCGACGGCGCTCAAGGCCTTGTTCCGCCCCGCCAAAAAGTAATTATCTCTGACGGAAAATAATTCTTCCCTTGTCCAAATCGTAGGGAGAGAGCTCCACCTTGACGCTGTCGCCGGGAACGATTCTAATGTAATGCTTGCGCATTTTTCCCGAAAGATGGGCCATAATGATGTGTCCGTTTTTTAATTCAACGCGAAACATTGTGTTTGGAAGAGCTTCCTTGACCAAACCTTCAACTTCAATCGCTTCTTCTTTTGCCACGATTCCTCCTAAAAAAACACTTGATTTTTTTTCAAGATGTGATATTATACTATCTTAAAATAATCGTCTTTGTCAACAAGGGGAAAATTTTGAGACAGTCATTTATAAAGAAAATGAAGGAAAAATTGGTGGAACAAAGGAACCAAATTTTGGACTCGCTGGCCGCCCAGAACAATGAATTCAAGGACTTGGTTTCAAAGGTTGAATCTGGCGACGAAATTGACGTTGCCAGCGACGCCGTAGACCGCAACATGTTGGACTCGCTGGGAGCGCAGGACGCCAACCGCTTGACGCTCATCAACAACGCGCTCCTTCGCATACAACAGGGAAAATACGGCCTCTGTCTCCAGTGCGGAAAGCCCATTCCCGAAGCGCGCCTCGAAGCCCTGCCCTACGCCTTCATGTGCATCAACTGCGCGTCCAAAGCGGAAAAGCGCCGCTAATATTTAAGGCTGCCGTTAAGGTCGCGGAACTTGACTTGGCCGTCTTCAAAATAGGCGGCTTGAGTGTATCCAGCGCGGACGGCTGCAAGCTCGGCGCGGTCAAAGGCAAAGTCCAATTGGTCCGCGGCGTGCGCGTCGCTTGAAAAAGTGACGGGAACTCCTTCCTTAAAAAACATTTCCAAAAATTCCGCGCTTGGATAAACGTCGTCGAGCGCGCCTCTTGCCAAACCGCCTGTGTTTATTTCAACAAGAACTCCGGCCCGCGCGGCCGCCTTTGCGGTGGCCTTCAATTCCTTTTTATACCAAGAGTCGCATTCATCAAAAAATTTAAGGGAGCCGTTTCGCTTTCTAATGACGTCGGGGTGGCCCAAAATTAAAAATTTTTGGCTGGCCAACATTTGCCGCTGGCGGTCAAAGTATTCGCAAACGGCTTTCTTTCCGTCGCCGTCGTAAACGCGGGCCAAGCCTTCGGCCACATTTTGTTCCGTGTCGTCAACGGTAAAAAATCCGCGTTTGTTGTTCAAATAGTGAACGGAGGCAATTAGATAATCCGGCGCGAATTGCTTGTAAGCCCAGTCAAAGTCGCAGGCAAGCTCCGGAACATAGTCCGCCTCAAGGCCCGCGTAAATTTTCAGCTTGCCCGAATATTCCTTTGCCAAAGCGCGGACGCAGTCAAAATATTTTTGGTGGTCCACGGCGTCCATGTGCCAGTCCGCGGCGTGCGGATAAAGGCTGTGGGAAGAAAAGCCCAAAATTCCAAAGCCTTTTTGGACAGCCGCTTCGGCAATCTCTTTTGGAGAATTCTTTCCGTCACAAAAAGTCGTGTGTGTATGATAGTTCGTCTTCAAGACCGCGCTCCTTTTTCCATATTTCCGCCGCCGCGTTGAATTTTTGCAACTCTTCGCAAAGGCATTTGTATTCCGCCTTTAATTTTTTCTTGCTCTCTTCGTGGGCGGCCTTGTTCAAAGCCTCTCCGTGGAATGAAATTGACCGCGCCGAAATTGTGGCCGCGCTTCCGCGCAAGGTGTGGCCGATTTGGCGCAAGTCTTTCCATTCCTTTTCCTTTATCAAGGCAGGAATTTTTTCTATCAATTTTTGGCTTTGGTCGGCAAAGTCATAAAGCAGCTGGCCGCCCAATTCCAAGTCGCCGGAAATTGTGTCCTCAAAGTCGCCCGCGTCCCAAACAAGATTTTTGTCGTTCTTACATTCGGAAAGCCCTAGCTGGCCTGACTTCAAGGATTCGGCAAAAGAGCTTCTCCATTTTTGAATGATTTTTTTAAGGTCCTCGCTCTTGTAGGGCTTTCCCAAAATGTCGTTCATTCCGGCGG
>CADBBB010000050.1 GCA_902792795.1 uncultured Spirochaetaceae bacterium
AAAAGGACTTTAAATCCTTTAAGGAGTTTTCTGTTGCAATCGCAGAATATATAGACTATTATAACAACAAGCGAATACAGGCTAAAACAAAATGGATGCATCCTGTAAAATACAGGGAAGCATCCATTCGATCTGCCTAGTTCATAATATGTGTCCAGAATTATGGGTACATATCATTGCGGAAAGCCGCTTTTTTTGAGCCGCGCGGGCGGCATTCGGAAATCAATCGCGCTCTTCAATTCTAAAGACATTCCTGTTGAAACTTAACGCAATAAGGTGCCGAGGGCGGAGCGAATATCCTTTTATAATGCTGTTTGTAAAAAACGCCCTAAAAGAATCCGCCGGCATGTCCGCGTCGGCAAAGTCAATGACCGCCCCATTGTTTTTTTCTATAATTTCCACCGCGCCGTCTTTCATGATTAAAGCGCATTCCGCCTGGACTTTCTTTCCGGCGTTTTTGTCATAGACATACATGAACATCTCTTCGATTAGGGTCATAACTCTGTTTACAAACTTGCCGCCGTAGCCGCGCGCTTTCAAAGCGGCTTCCGCTTCGTCGCGAATTCTTACAATCTCATTCGGAACAACATCAAACTCACGCCAAAGATATTTTTGCTTCTTTTCCAGTTCGGTAATAAGCAGAGGGTATTCCGCCTTGCCGTATTTTAGCCTGACAATGAGCGCGCTGATTCCCGCCGCCAAAAATGGCGCGGCCGCAAGCCCCGCAAACATTCCGCGCGGTCCCCAAAAAAAGCCCGCGAGCGTTGCCGCCGGAATGACAACCAGCGCGTCCCTCAAGCAGCATATCATAAAACTAAGCTTGATTTTTTCGCGCATAAGATAATAGCACGACGCAAGGTACAGGCATCCGGTGAACGCATAGCCAAGGGAAATCAGGCGCGCGCATAAAATCGCCAGCGAGGCCGTTTCAGGATCTGATATGCCTAATATCGCGGGAACGCTCGGCGCGAAAATGTTGAACGCAAGGCACAAGAATACTCCTTCCGCCACGCAAGTTCGCTTTGCGATTCCATAAATTTTTCGCGCGCCGCCAAAAACGCCCTCGCTCAAATAAAGGCTTACAATAGGGCCAATGGCCAAGCCTACGGCCTCAAAGACCAGCCGCGCTTCTGTCAGCAAAAGAACAGTGGCGGCAATCGGAAGCGCCTTTTCGCCAAAGCGCCAGGAAACAAATTTGTCAATGAAAAATGAAAAGACCGCCAAAAACAAATATGAACTGGAGTCTATAAAACTATATCGAAACACGCTTTTTAGCGCGCCCCATGAAAAAAACACGCCGGGCTTTATGGAATTTGTTTTCTTAAGCAAATGGGTCAAAACCACCATTAGGGAAGCGGCGTTGGACAAAAGCGCGCCAAGCGAAATTCCAGCCGTTCCCATAAAGCGGCACAAAAGCGCTGACGCGCCTATATTGCCAAAAATCTGAACACCGCCCGCAATCATGGGAATCGTTTCGTCGCCGTCGGCTATGACCATTTCGCTAAAATAAGAACACAAGGGCATGACAAAAAAGACGAATGACATCCAAAAAAGATATCGCTTGGCGTGAAGAAAAACATTTTGCCCTGGGCGGAAAAAGTTTAGGTACCAATCTCCCGCCGCCAGCGAAAAGGCCATCATGGCCAAGCCAAGAAGCGCGGTCATTCCCAGTCCGAGCCTAAACGCTTGGTCAGCCTTTTGTTTGTTGAACGCGCCCATTTCCTTTGAATACAGAATTGGAACTCCAATAGAAAAAAGGCTTCCCAAAAAAGTCGCGGCGCAAAACAAGGGCGTGACAAGGTTGATTCCAGAAACCGCGTCTTGGCCAACCATAACGCCGGCAATCACCGAGCCTGACATTACCAGCGCCGTGGCGATTGACATGTAAACGGTTCCGGCCAAAAGCATGGACCAGTATTTTTTTGCCATCATCGTTTGTTTCATTTAGCCCACCGCGTCAATAACAATCAAAACGCTTCCCGCCACGATGCTTATCAGGCAAAGCAATTGCTTGGCGCCAACCTTTTCCTTCATAATCATGCGGCCGCCAACCATAACAAAAACAGGATACATCGCAAGAACAGGATCTGTTGAAACAGAATTTATCGCCATCGCATAACTGTAACAGACAATTCCGACATTATCCGTGAGCGCTCCGATAATCCTAGGCGCGTTTTCTTTTTTAAACGGATTATAGGCTTTCTTTTCTTTTAATAAAACATAAACATAGCAGCCAAGAGCGAACGCAGCGTACTCCATTCCGACAATAATGATGCTGTCGCCTTCCGGCATGGAAAAGCCATAGTTGGTGTCGAGGCACAGTCCTGTCACTATAGTTTCCAGGCCGTCAACCGCCGCGTACATAACAGGAAAAATCAGCGTTCCCAAGCCTATATGTTTCCAGTTTGGTTTTTGCCCGACCGCGCCGGCCTCTTTGCGCCGGGCGTCATTATTGCGGATGGCCGCCAAGGATATGACGCTTATCAAAATAACGAGGATTCCTATGGTTCTTAAAGGCGTAAGCAAAGTTAAGATTGAATCCACCCTTCCCATTGCCACATAGGCAAGAATCAAAAGAATTACAGACGTTCCTCCGCTAATTCCTTCGACAGGTGATTCAACCGTCACCTCATTGTATATGAAGCCGTTAAAGGAAACTGTATTGCCAATGGCATAAGCGATTCCAAACAAGGTCATTGGCCAGTAACGAACCGCGCTTTCCCAAATAGTGAACGGCTCGTCGCGCGCGATTAAATAAGCGAGAGCGATTATAAAAAAAACGATTCCGACTGACGCAGAATACTTTAAGCAGACATGCTCTTCCTTTTTTTTGTGAACGCCCGCCTTGTACAGCAAGCATGTAGTTGACCAAAGGAAGATGGTTGATATTACGCAAACAAGCCAAATGATATTTTTCATAGATGTTGTCCAAGCAAAAGTCTAGTCATAATCTATGGTAGCAAAAACGCGCCTTGATTTCAATGCCGTATTTTTACCCGATGACGCCCCTGCGTGAATTCTTTACGACCGGAATTTCAGTATCGTCCAAATCGTCGATGCGCTTTCCGGCGTATTTTTTTGTCTCGCTTGCGATGACTCCGGAAAGGAGCAGAACCGCGACGATGTTGGGAATCGACATAAGGCCGTTAAGGATGTCAGCGATGTTCCATATGAACTTTAGTTCCGCCAAAGAGCCTGCGAAAATTCCCGCCACCCAAATGATTTTGTAAACCAAGATGGCCTTCTCGCCGAACAAATAGACTGCGCAGCGCTCGCCGTAGTAGTACCAGCCCAGCATTGTCGAAAAAGTGAACGTGATTAGGCCCACAACAAGCACGGGCTTTCCGACAATCGGAATTGTGGAAAAAGCTAGCGACGTAAGCTCGGAGCCGTTGCCGCTCATGCCGTCGATAAAGGGATGCTTTATGATGCAGGAAACAAGAACAAGGCCTGTCATAAGGCAAACGACAACCGTGTCCCAAAAAGTTCCGGTCATCGAAACAAGCGCCTGCCTTTTGGGGTTGCGCGATTGGGCTGCGGCGGCGACAAGCGGAGCGGAACCCATTCCCGATTCGTTTGAAAAAAGTCCGCGCGCGATTCCAAACCTGCAAGCGGAGGCTATCGTGCTTCCGATAAAACCGCCTCCAGCCGCGCGGGGAGTAAAGGCCGCGCAAACTATCGTTGAGATTGTCTTTGCCATAACGTCGGCGTTCATTATCAAAATGATGGCACAGCCAAGCACGTAAAAAATCGCCATAAAGGGAACTAGCTTTTCGGACACTTTTGTGATCGACTTTACGCCGCCTATAATCGCCACTCCGACCAAGACGCAAAGAATCACCGCGATGACATAGGTAAGGATTTGGCCGTATGTTCCTGTAGCGTTGAGGTTTTCCTTTACTGTCGCCACAATCGCGTTCGCAGGGACTGAACAGCCTATGCCAAGGCCGCAAAGCGCAGCCAAAAAAGCGAAGACAATTCCAAGCCATTTTAGCTTTAGCCCGCGTTCCAGCGCGTACATCGCGCCGCCGAGCATCGTGCCGTCCTGGCTTTTTACGCGATACTTTAACGCGATTACGGTTTCGGCGTACTTGGTGGCGATTCCAAAAACTCCGGTGAACCAAATCCAAAGGACCGCGCCAGGCCCGCCAAGCGCGATTGCCGTTCCAACTCCGATGATGTTTGCCGTTCCAACTGTCGAAGCGAGAGCGGTTGTAAGAGCGCCAAACTGCGAAACGTCACCCGGCGCGTCCGGGTCTTTGGTGACCGAAAGCTTTATGGCCTTAAAGATGTCCTTTTGCACAAAGCCTGTTTTAAAAGTCATAAAAAGATGGGTGCCCAGCAAAAGAATAATCTGCGGCCAGCCCCACAAGATTTTGTCCAATTGTTCAATTATCGTTGACACGCTCATATTTTTTTCTTTAATAGGATAAGGGCAAAGGGAACGCTTGTCAATAACAGGGCAAGCACATTATAAACAACCAAAACGCTCTCGGGAGAATCCGTCCGTCTTCCGCGTGACTGAAGCTGCAAGGGAAGATGTACATTTACAGCAATTTTGCTTATGCAAAATTGGCAGCCTCAGAACGCTCAGCCGGCGCGGACTTCTCCCTGCGCGTTTTAATTGTTTCCATAGCGTTTGTCCGCCGCCCCGCGCCTTCGCGCATTTTTTTACTGCTTTCAGTTGCGCTTGCCTAGAGCAAACGGTTGAATAAAATTCTTCTAGCAAAAGCGCGTGCAAAGCGCTAGAATGCCCTTATGCAAAAACCATTTGAAGAAATCATCGCGGCGTTTACCCCCTCTGACGACGGACGCTTGGACAGCCTTTTAAAGTTCGCCGCTCTGGCGGAACAGATGGACGGCATTTTGCGCCGCACAAAATTAGCCGACGGCTCGCGAGCGCAAAACGACGCGGAGCATTCTTGGCGAATCGCGCTGATGGCGCTTTTGTTCAAAGAATATTTTTCGGACGAAGTTGACGAGCGCAAAGCGGCCCTGCTTTGCATTGCCCACGACTTGGTTGAAATCTACGCGGGCGACACATTCGCTTACGACGCCGCGGCAAATGTCGGCAAAGAGGAACGGGAGCAGGCCGCCGCGAAAAAATTGTTCGGCCAGCTTCCTGACGACATCGCGCGAAAGCTCCGCGCGCTTTGGGACGAGTTTGAGGAATTTAAAACGCCCGAGTCGCGCTACGCAAATTGCATGGACCGTTTGGAGCCTTTTTTGAACAACTCGCTTTCCTTGACCGGCGGAACTTGGGCCGAAGCCGGCGCGACAGTCGCGATGGTGGAAAAGCGCATCGGCCCTTTAAAAGAAAACATGCCGCACGTTTGGGAATGGGTTCAAAAGAACATCGAGCGCGGAAAATCGCGCGGTTTTATAAAAGAATGAGCCCGCGCGGAATGCTCGCAAGACCATAAAGCCGCCCGCAAAAAAAAAATTATGCCCATAACGCTTTCTGACTTTTACAAAAATAAATTTGGCCGCAAAGTTTACAAGCTGGCCGTTGACGCGGGCTGTACTTGCCCCACCCGCGACGGAAGGCTGGACACGCGCGGCTGCGTCTTTTGCTCGGCCAACGGTAGCGGCGACTTCATTCCGCCAAAAAACCTTTCTATCGCGGAACAGTTGGAGCGCGCCAAAGCCTTGGTGCAAAAAAAAGCGTACGGCCGCACCGGCGCGCGTTTTGGTGAACCAAAATCTTTAGACAATGACCAAAAGTTATCGCAAGCCAACGATTGCGGCGGCCCGCGCATCCTAGGCTTGGAAAAATTTTCCGCAAAAGAAAAATTTTCGCAAGGCCAAAAAGCTCCCGCCTACATCGCCTACTTCCAGAACTTCACCAACACATACGGCGACCCGCTCGTTCTAAAACAAAAATACTTGGACGCGCTTGCCGTTCCCGACATTGTTGGCGTGGACATCGCGACGCGGCCCGACTGCCTTGGCCCCCAAATTCTTAGCGTCATAAAGGAACTGTCGCAAAAAACTTTTGTCACCGTGGAGTTGGGCCTTCAAACCGCTCGCCAAAAAACGGCGGACTGGATGCGGCGCGGCTACCCCACAAGCGTTTACTACGAGGCTGTGGAAGCGCTCAAAAAAACTTGTCCCGCCGTCCATATCGTCACTCAATTGATTTTGGGCTTGCCGGGCGAAAGCGACGACGACATGCTTGAGTCAGTCCGCCGCGTCGTGGCCGCAGGCTCGGACGGAATAAAGCTTACGGTCTTGTATGTTTTGGCCGGAACCGATTTGGAAAAGGAATGGCGGGCGGGAAAAGTTGAATGTCTTAGTAAAGAAAAATATTTTGAAATTCTAAAAAAAATCGCGCCGCTTTTGCCGCCGCAAATGGTCGTCCACCGCTTGACCGGCGACGGCCCAAAAAAGATTTTGCTCGCGCCTGACTGGACAAAAAACAAGCGGCAAGTCCTCAACGAACTCGCCGCCTTGCGCTTGATGTGACGCCCGAGCGTTTTGGTCTTGCGACCGTTCCGCGTTAAAGTTCTTCTTTATCCTTATTGTCTTTTTCGCGGATTTCGACACGGCGGATTTTTCCGCTTATCGTCTTTGGAAGCTCCTCGACAAACTCGATGATGCGCGGATACTTGTAGCTGGCCGTCTGGCTCTTGACAAATTCCTGCAATTCAATTTCCAACTGCTTGGTCGGCTCAAAGCCCTTGTTCAAAACAATCGTCGCCTTTACCAGCTGGCCGCGCTTGGGGTCAAGAACGCCGGTGACCGCGCATTCCAAAACCGCCTGGTGCTGCTGCAAAACGCTCTCGACCTCAAAGGGACTGATGCGATAGCCGGAGCTTTTGATGATGTCGTCCGCGCGGCCAACAAACCAAATGTAGCCGTCTTCATCCATGTAGGCAGTGTCGCCCGTGTGGTAAAGGCCGTTGTCAAAAGCCTCCGCCGTAAGAACCACGTCCTTGTAGTAGCCGGAAAAAAGTCCAAGCGGATGCGACTCTTCCACGTTGATTACAATCTGGCCGGTTTCGTTCACGCCGCAAGTGTCGCCGTTGGGCTTGGCAATCCGAACGTCGTAGCCGGGAGCGGGCTTTCCCATCGAGCCGGGCTTTGGTTCCATTCCCGGAAAATTTCCGACGATGACGGTGGCTTCTGTCTGGCCGTAAGCCTCAAACATTTTGATTCCGGTCTGCTCGTAAAAGCGGTTGTAAACTTCGGCGTTCAAAGCCTCGCCGGCGGTGACGCAATATTTTAGCGAAGACAAGTCGTACTTTGAAAGGTTTTGGCGAATCAAGTAGCGGTAAACCGTGGGCGGCGCGCAGAATGTCGTAATTTTGTAATGCGCGATTTTTTGAAGAACCAAGTCCGGCTTAAAGGAATCCATGTCGTAAACAAAGACCGCGCTGCCGGCAATCCACTGGCCGTAAAGCTTTCCCCAAACAGCCTTGCCCCAACCAGTTTCGGCGATGCTCAAGTGCAACCCGTCTTCAACAACGTTCTGCCAAAATTTCGCCGTGACGATGTGGCCAAGAGGATAAAGGAAATTGTGGCCGACCATTTTTGGATAGCCCGACGTTCCGCTTGTAAAATACAAAAGCATGATATCGTCGTTTGTCGTTCCCTCGGAACCGCTGATGCGGTCAAAAATCGGAAGGCAAAATTCGTACTCGCGGTGAAAGTTTACCCAGCCCGGCCTGTCTCCGCCAACCGTAACCAAATTGCGAACAGTCGGAGACTTTGGAAGCGACGCCTCGATTTCTTTCATCAACTTGTCGTCCTCGACAGAAACAATCATCTTAATCGAAGCGGCGCTGTTGCGGTACTCCAAATCTTTTTTGAGGAGCATTACAGTCGCGGGAACGGCAATCGCTCCGATTCTATGCAAGGCCAAAATAAAAAGCCAGAACTCGTAGCGGCGGCGCAAAATCAACATAACCGAGTCGCCCTTGCGGATTCCGTGGGCGGTCAAAAAGTTGGCCGTCTTTTTTGACATATCGGAAATTTCTTTAAAGGTAAAAATCTTTTCTTCGCCGCGGTCGTCGCACCAAACTAGCGCCCTTTTGTTAGGCTCGTCATTTGCATAGCGGTCTACAATGTCGTATGCAAAGTTGAAATTTGAAGGAATCTTGATTTTAAAATGCTCTTTAAGATCCTCGTAGCCGTTGAATTCGCGCGGCTCTTCCAAAAATTCTTTATACAATGAAGACATTCTTTTCCTCTATAAATTAGACAAATAAAATTGATTTTAGTTGCGTTTTATTCTATACTATAATCGTTATGAAAGCAACTCCAAATTACAGCGTCATTCACTCCGACGACGATATAATTGTTTTGAACAAAAAAAGCGGCCTTTGCGTTGCCGCCGACCGCTACGACGAGGAAGCGCCCCGTCTGGACTTGATCGCCCAAGAAGAATTTGGAAAGCTTTTTGCCGTCCACAGAATCGACAAGGACACTAGCGGAATCGTCGTTTACGCTCGGAACGAAGCCGCGCACAAAAATCTTTGCGACCAGTTCGCCGGAAGAAAAGTCCATAAAATTTACCACTGCTTGGTTCGCGGCCGGCCCCTTTGGTCCGACCTTAAAGTTACGCTCCCCCTAATGCCGGACGGAGACGCCCGCCACAGAACGGTTGTCAACAAAACGCACGGAAAAGATTCCGTCACCGACTTTAGATTCATCGGAGCCTGCGGGCCATTTTCTTGGCTGGAAGCGCGGCCGCTCACTGGGCGCACCCACCAAATTCGCGCGCACCTAAGCGCCAACAATTTGTCGATTGTCTGCGACCCCCTTTACAGCGGAAACCAGAGGGGCGTTTACCTTTCGGAACTAAAAAAGCGCTACAACGGCGACTTGGAGATGGAGCGGCCGCTAATAAACCGCCTTGCCTTGCACGCCTGGAAAATTCAGTTTGAGCATCCGGCCACAAAGCAGCCTGTGGAATTTGTCGCGCCCTACCCCAAGGATTTGGAAGTCACCCGCAAGCAGTTGGCAAAAATTTTTGGAGTGGACCCGCAGGCGGGCTCAGACCCGCTTTGCGGCGTTAATCCATTGGCGCAAGGAAGCCGAGCGTGAAAAAAGCCGCCTTAGTTTTTACAACGGCAATTTTTTTCTTATGCGCGGCCGCTCCGATTTTTGCGCAGAACACGCCAAATGCCGAGCCGACGCAAGCAAGAGCCGCGTGGAAGTTTTCGCTGGAAGGAAGCTTTGGCGCGCGCGTCGGCGCCTACAATGAAATTGTTTGGGCAAAGAAAAAAAGCGACGGCGAACGCTACAAGCAAAGCGAGCTTAACTACGAGCTGGCGCCGATTTTTTATACTGGCTTGAATTTTCGCGCCGCGTACAAAAGGCTTGAAATAAAATTCTTAAGCAAATTTTTTTATTCGCAAAAAAGCGGAACGCTGACCGACTCCGACTGGCAAAACGACGCCTATTTGGGCAACGGCGACATTCACACAAAAACTGACTATTCGGAGCACAGCCTTTATTTGAACCCGCAGTTTGCAGGAATAGCCGGATACGACATTGAGGCGCAAACCGAATATAAATTCCACCCAACAAATTTTTTAACGCTCGCTCCGCTTTTTTCGTTCAACGCGCAATGCATGAATTTTCGCGCGCGAGGCGGAACCGGTTGGTACGGCCAATACGACAAAAAAAGAGACCATATTCCGCCATACACCGACCAAAGTTCAAGATTGGTTGTTGATTTTGGAACAGAGCCGGTTCTTGATTATCAAGTTTACAATATGTTTTTTTGGACCGGCCTTCGCGCGGAATTTGAAATTTTTCCTTGGATGCGCGTAAGCCTCGCGAGCGAAATTTCTCCGCTTTCCATCCTGCTTGACTTTGATCAGCATTTGACAACTCACAGAGACTTTAAAGAATTGGCCTTTTCCGCTTTTTTCGCGTTCCGTCAAAGTGTAAGAACAGAATTTAAAATACAGGAAAACTTTTTGATTTGCCAAAGCTTCGTATTTTTGCTCACAGGAGAAAGCGAAGGCTCCATGTACTTAAAGAGAAGTTCCGAATCTGAATACACAAAAATTAGCGCCAACACCGGCGGCAACAAAATGACATATATTGACGTGGAACTTTCCGCAAAAATTTTATGGTAAATTTTCTCTAGCAAAATCGAACAAAATGTGATACAATGAAAATATGAAAAGAATAATAACGATAAGCCGCGAATACGGAAGCGGCGGAAGCGCGATCGGAAAAATGGTCGCCGAGCAGTTGGGCTGGAAATATTATGACAAGCAGCTGATTGACCTTGCCGCCGACGAAAGCGGCCTTTCCCCCAAGTTCATCGAAAAGAGCGAGCAAAGCCTTTCAAGCGGCTGGCTTTACAACATGATGCTCGGCTCCAACTATTCCACAAACTACGCCGCGGCGGCAACTCCAAACACATTGCCGCTAGTCGACCAAATCTACAACGCGCAAAGAACGATAATTCTTAAAGTTGCCAAAGAGTCGCCTTGCGTAATCGTAGGCCGTTGCGCGGACTATATCCTTCACACCAGCGAAGAATTTAACGACAGCGACATACTGAACCTTTTTGTTTACGCCAATCCCGACGACAGGATCAAGCGCGCGATCGAAGCCTACAAGATTCCAGAGAAAGACGCCAAGAAGACAATCACACAAGTGAACAAGCGCCGCGCCAACCACTACAACACGTTCACGGAATGGACATGGGGCGCATACGAGCATTACGACATGCTAATCAACAGCTCTTACGCCGGAATCGAAGGCACGGCAAAACTCATAGTGGAAGCCGCTAAAGCTTAATTCTGACCGCTTTTATCCGCCGCTGGGACTGGTCTTCCACCACGAACAGCGCGCGGCCAATTCTGACCGCTTCTCCGGAAGAGGGAAGCGCGTCAAACTTTTCCATCAAAAAACCGCCCAAAGTGTCGTAATCTTCGCTTGACAAATTCAAATTTAAAATCGCGTTCAAATCGTTAAGGCGCATGTCGCCGGGAACCAAAAATTCTTTGGAGGAAACAATCTTGATTCTATCTTCGGCGGGAACTTCCTGATGCTTGTTGCCGGCGTCGCTCATCCTTCCAAACAAGCCGCGCATAACGTCGTCCAAGGTGACTATTCCCGCCGTAGCCCCCTGCTCGTCAAGCGCCACGGCAAAAGAGCGGTTTTCCTTTATCATAGTATGAATCAATTCAATCACCGAAAAAGTTTCAGGAACATAAAGGGGCGCGCTCATGAAGTCAACGATAAAAAAGGCTCCCGGCACATTGCGCTCAAACAAAACGTCCTTGTAATACAAAACGCCGGTAACATTCTCTTTGGATTCCTTGTAAACCGGCAAGTGCGAGTAACCTGAATTTTTAAAAGCCTCTATGACGCGCGCCCTTGTGTCGCTTTCTTTTATGTAAGTGACAAGCGAGCGGTGCTTCATGATGTTGTGGACGGTCAAGTCGGAAATTTCTAAAATCTTGTTGAGCATTATCTTTTCGGATTTTTCCAAGGCGCCGTCGTCCGCTCCGGCCTGAATCAAAGTTTTTAGCTCGCCTTCTTGAATGATTGAATCGTTGCGTTTCCAAAGCGCGTCCACGACAAAGGCCGTTCCTTTTGAGACTTGCGAAAATATCCAGACCATCGGCAAAAAAGCCGTCTTTAAGACAGCGAGCGGAACGGCGGCGCGAGCGGCGACTCTTTCCGTGTTGTCGTCAATGCCGGCTACAGTCTTGGGGATTATTTCGCCAAAGACAGTGACAAAAAAGGTTATCGCCGCGGTGGCCATCGCCACGCCTTTGTCGCCCGCAAGCTCGATGGCAAGCGCCGTGGCTATTGAAGACGCGAGCGTGTTGATGAAATTTATTCCCACAAGAATTATCGTCAAAAGGCTATCCATGTCGGCGCGCAAATTGGCCACTCGTTTGGCGCCGGGCTTTCGGGCGCGGAGCATTTTGCGGACGCGAATGTTTGTCATTGAAAGGTAGGCCGTTTCGCTTCCCGCAAAAAAAGCGATGAGCCAAACCAAAAGAATCAAGAGGCCGCTTGTCCAAAGAATTTTTGACCAATTCATTCCGCGTCCTCCGCCTTATACGAATTGTCGCGAACCATGCGGACGCTTTGTATTCTAAGTCCGTCCATGCTTTGGACTAAAAAATTCCAGCCGTCACAATTCACTTTGTCGCCTGGCTCGGCGATGCGGCCAAGTTTTTCCATAATCCAGCCGCCGACGCTTTCGTTGATGTCCGAGCCCAAGCTTGTTCTCAGCGACTCGTTTATGTCCAAAAGCCGCGTCGTTCCTTCAATTTCAAATTCATCCTTGTCAGCAGGAACGGCGGAAGACACATTGGCTATTTTTGAAAATTCAGAAATCGACGCGCCGAACATTTCGGCGGCGATGTCTTCTTTGGTCAAGATTCCTTCAGTGCCGGAATATTCGTCAACGACTATCGCCATCGCCTGCCTGTTTTCGCGCAAGATTTGTTGGGTTGACGACATGTTTTTTGTTCCAAGAATAAAAAGCGGCGGCCTCATCACGCTGCGCAAAGAAAAGGAGCTTTTGTCGCCGGAATAAAAAAGCAAGTCCTTTATGTAAACCGTTCCAACGATGTCGTCGATGTCACGGTTGTAAACAGGAAAGCGCGAAAACAAGGTTCGCTTGCTCAATTCCAAAACTTTGTCGTAGCTGTCGTCTATGTGTACAAATTGAATTTGCTTGCGCGGAATCATTATGTCCTGCGCCTCAAGGTCGGTGAATTTAAAGACGCGGTTCATCAAAGTTTTTTCGCCGGGAACGATGATTCCGCTTTCGGCGCCAACGTCCAAAAAAGTCTTGATGTCTTCGACGGTAAACGCCTCCGCCTGATTCTTGACCTTTATTCCCCGCAAAAAAAGAACAAATCGCGACGCGGCGGTAAAGACCAAGACAAACGGACGCATCACAAAAACCAAGAACTGGACAAACCCGCTCAAACCGTAAGCGATTGGATCAGGGTGGCGGGTGCATACGGCCTTTGGCGTGATTTCGCCAAAAAGCAATAGCAAGAGCGTCGCGACGAACGTCACCACGGCGATGGCTTTGCTTCCAAAAACTTTTAAAGCGAAAGCTGTCAAAATCGCGCTAAGCAAAACGTTGGCCAAATCGTTTGCCACAAGAAGCGTGTTTATCACCCGTTCCTTATGCTTGAGCAGCTTGGCCACGCGCAAGGCTTTTTTGTTTCCAGCGCGGCAACGAACCCTAAGGCGCAATTTGTTGACGGACAAAAAGGCGCTTTCGCTTATTGAAAACAACATCGAAAGCGTCAAAAGAGCCGCCGCCGAAATGACAAGCGCGGGAATCGATATGTCCGAAACAGACGGAGGCTCGCTCATTATTCCGCGGCGCCCTCGGCGGCAGTCTCGGAATCTTCGGCGGCCTTTTTAGCGGCGGTCTCTTCTTGGCCGGCCAAAATTCTTTCCTGGCGCTCAAGCAAGAGACGGCAGCGTTCGGCCAGCGGAGAGTCAGGATCAAGGTCTTTGGCCGCGTTCAAGTAGCCGATTATCTTTTTTGAATTTTCAACGCTTTGGCCGTTGTTGCCCGTTATGTAAGCCGCCGCGAAGTAGCTGCGCTGTTTTTCTTCAACAGAAAGAAAGTTGGACTTTAGCGGCTCCAGATACGCCTCCACGGCCTTTTCGGGCTCGCGGCGCAAATAGCAGTCCATCGCCTTTGTGGAGGCGCGGGCAAGCAAATATTTTCCAACCAAGCCGCTTTCGTTTTTTTACGCCTTTTGCCGCGTCAATCTCGGCAAGAAGCGACTCCAAGGCGTTGATGTTCTCGCGGTCAACCTCGATTATGTCCAAAAATTCTTTTGCGTTTTTGGCGGGCAAGTAAGTTATGTTCGTGATGACATAGCCCTTGTTTGTCAAAACTAAAACTGCTGGCGTGGCTTCCGCGCCGTAAATGACGGCCACCTTCATGTCGCGCTCGTTTCTGGCTTCGTTGAAACTTTGTGAACTTTTAGAAAAGCGCTCGCGGCTGTAGTCTATCCGGCAAGTCTCAAACTCGCCGCCCAAAAGCTCGGCGTAGTCGTCCGCGTGAAGAACGTCGTTGACAATCGTTTCGTTAAAACCGCCGTCTTCCAGCTTGGTAAAAAAGAGCAAAAGTTTTTTGCCGCTTTTTTGGGCCGCCTTGAGAGCGGTGTCAAAGTCGCTGTAAATTCCGTAGTCGTCCTTGACAACTCTCTTTGAGCATGAACAAAGCGAGCAAAACGCCAAAAGCGCGGCAAGGCTCGCGGCAAAAAATTTAAGAACATTTTTTTTCATCGTCAAATCCTATTTAAACCAGCTTACGCCGGCGGCAAAAATATTCTGGCAAGAATTTTCGTAATTGTTTGTCAGAGGATTTCCCGCCACGTTTTTGAGCAAGTCGGCGCTGGCTCCGTTCAAGTCGTTGCCAATCGTTCGTTCGCTGTGGCCCATCTTTCCAAGCACGCGGCCGTCGGGACTTGTCATTCCCTCAATCGCGTACATAGAACCGTTGGGATTGTCAGGCTCGGCGACGGCCGGATTGCCCTTTTCGTCAACGTATTGGCTGAAGATTTGTCCCTTGCCAAAAAGCTCCTTTGCCAAGCGGGGGCTTATGATTACGCGGCCTTCTCCGTGGCTTACAGGAACCAAATGAATTCGCTGGTCGATGACAGAGGCGTTCTTTGCCCACGGGCTTATCGCGCTCACCATTCTTGTTCGGACAACGCGCGAGATGTGGCGGCCGATTGTGTTGAACGTAAGCGTGGGCATCTCGGCGCTTGGCTCGCGAATTTCTCCGTAAGGAACGAGGCCGGTCTTTATCAAGGCTTGGAAGCCGTTGCAAATTCCAAGAACAAGGCCGTCGCGCTTTTTAAGAAGATTCATAATTTGTTCGGCAACGCGGCCCTCGCGCAAAACGTTGGCGATGTACTTGCCCGAACCGTCCGGCTCGTCGCCCGCGCTAAAGCCGCCCGAAAGCGCCAAAATTTGCGCCTTCTTTATCGCCTTTACCAATTCGTCCAGCGAGTCGCTGAGCGCTTGCGGCGTGTTGTTCCTAAAGACCAAAATTCTTGTGTCCGCTCCGGCCAAGTCAAAGGCGCGGGCCATATCGTATTCGCAGTTTGTTCCGGGAAACACAGGAATCAAAACGCGCGGCCGTTTTTTGCAAATGTTAAAGCTGGGATTGGCGCGAGCGTCGCTCAAAGAAGAATGAACGTCCTTGGCAAAGTCGGGAAGCTCTTCCTGCGGCTCAACGGAACTTACAGGCGGGAACACCTCTTCAAGAGTTTTCTCCCACGCCTTTTGCGCGTCGCAAAGTTTTATCGTCGCGGTGGAAGCCTTTGTCTTTCCGACAACGATGATTTTTTGATCTTCGATTGTCTTTCCCACAAACGACAAAGTATCCTTCGCAAAGTTTTCGTTCTCAAGGCTTTCCTCCGTCTCAATCAAAATTGAGCCGTAGAGGGGAACGAACAATTCTTTTGCCTTGGCGGGCTTTGCGATTTCCGCTCCGATTTTGTTTCCCATCGCCATCTTGGTGACGGCCTCGGCTATTCCGCCCGCGCGGACAGGATAAGCGGCGCGGATTTTTCCGGCCTTGTTCAAATTGTAGACGACTTGCGAGTTTTTCTTAAAGGCTTCGTAGTCGGGAGCGAGCAAGTCTGAATACGGAAGGCGGACAAGGTAAATGTTGGAGCCGACCTTTTTGAAGGAGCCGCTTTGCGCGTCCTGGACTTCTCCGTGGCCCACGGCAAAACTTACGAGCGTGTGCGGAACGTTGAGCTTTTCAAAAGTTCCGCTCATGCTGTCCTTGCCTCCGATGCTGGCGGTTCCCATCGCGTTTTGCGCTGTGATGGAACCAAGCAAAGCGGCGGCCGGATAGCCCCAAGTTTTTGGGTCGACGGCGCGGCCAAAAAATTCCTGAAACGAAAGGCGCGCTTTTAGCGGATCCGCGCCCAAGCACAAAAGGTTTGCCAAGCTGGACAAAACCGAAACTTGCACGCCGTGCCAGGGGCTCCATTCAGAAACGCGCGGGTCAAAGCCGTAAGCCATAAAGCTTACGGTGGAAGTTTCGCGCGGAGACATTACAGGAATCTTTGCCGTCATGCCCGCTTCTGGCGTGGACTGCCAGCGGCCGCCGTAGGGGAACAAAACCGACGACGAGCCGATGGAGCCGTCAAAGCGCTCGCCCAAGCCGCGCTGGGAGCAGCAAGCCAAGTCGGCCATGTTTTGAATCCAAGCGTCATGGACGGCTTTTGCGGTCGCGCCTGTTCCCAATTTTTTGGCGGTGGAAGCGAGCGGCTTTAAAAGCGGCGAGCTTGCTGGAGCGGCGGGGCTTTCTATCAAGGCCTTGGCCTCGTGGCGCGCGCCGGCCGCGTCCAAGAATTCGCGGGCGATGTTTACGATTACAGAGCCGCGCCAAGTCATTACCAAGCGGTTTGTGTCGGTGACGGAGGCCACGACGACGGCGTTCAAGTTTTCGGCGGCCGCGGCCTTGATGAATTTCTTCGCGTCTTTGGGACGAACGACAACGGCCATGCGTTCCTGACTTTCAGAAATGGCGAGCTCCGTTCCGTTGAGGCCTTCGTACTTTTTGGGAACCGCGTCAAGGTTGATGTCCAAGCCGGGCGCCAACTCGCCGACGGCGACGCTAACTCCGCCCGCTCCAAAGTCGTTGCAGCGGACAATCATAAGGCTTACGTCCTTGTTTCGGAACAAGCGCTGAATCTTTCGTTCCTCGACGGCGTTTCCCTTTTGGACTTCGGCGGCGGCGGTGGTGACTGACTTTTCCGTGTGGACTTTAGAAGAGCCGGTCGCTCCTCCGATTCCGTCTCGGCCAGTTCCGCCTCCAAGCAGGATGACGATGTCGCCGGCCTCTGGCGTTCCGCGGACAACGTTTTGGGCCGGAGCCGCCGCGATTACGGCGCCAAGCTCCATGCGCTTCGCCGCGTATCCGGGATGGTATATTTCGTGGACTTGGCCTGTGGTCAAGCCGATTTGGTTTCCGTAACTGCTAAAGCCTTGGGCGGATTCGCGGCAAAGCTTTAGTTGCGGCAATTTTCCCTTTATCGTTTTGTTCATCGGAACTGTCGGGTCGGCGGCTCCGGTGACGCGCATCGACTGGTAAACCCAAGAGCGTCCCGAAAGCGGGTCGCGAATGGCGCCGCCAATGCAAGTGGCCGCGCCGCCAAAGGGTTCGATTTCGGTGGGGTGGTTGTGCGTTTCGTTCTTGAACATCAAGAGCCAGCGCTCTGTGGCCTTCTTTGAGTCGGGCGCGATTTTTCTTCCCTTCTCGTCCGTAGTGTAGTGAACGTCGATGTAAATCGAGCAGGCGTTGATTTCTTCGCTTTGCTCAAGGTCGGCAAGCTTTCCGGCTTTTTTAAGATGCTTGATTCCGATTACAGCCATGTCCATCAAGGTGACGGGCTTGTCGCTGCGGCCGGCGTAAAGGTCGGCTCTCATGTCGGTGTATTCTTTGAGCGAGGCCTTGATCAATTTTTCGTAAGGGCCTTTTTCAATCTTAATGTCCTTTAGTTCCGTCAAGAATGTCGTGTGGCGGCAGTGGTCGCTCCAATAAGTGTCGAGGACGCGGATTTCCGTTTCGGTGGGATCGCGGCCTTCTTTGGCAAAGTAGTCCTGCAAAAATTTTATGTCGGCGTAGTCCATCGCAAGGCCCATCTTTTGCAGGTAGGCTTCGAGTTCCGCCTTTTTAAATTTGATAAAGCCGTCAACAACGGGAATGTCGCCGGGCGTTTCTGTTTGGATTTTTAAAGTCTGCGGAACTTCTTCCGAAGCAAGGCGCGAATCTACAGGGTTGACCAAATAGCTTTGAATTTTCTGAACGTCCTTTGCGGAAATTTTTCCTGTCAAGATTACGATTTTGGCGCAGCGGACGCGGGGCGGCTCCTTGCCCGTTTCCACCGTTTTTTCCAAGCTCTTTCGCAAAAGGCTCAGGCACTGCTCGGCGCTGTCGGCGCGCTGGTCGTACTGGCCGGGAAGGTATTCCCAAATGATTTGCGTTTCGCCGGCCTTCAAATTCAACTGGTTGTAAATCACGCTGTCGGACTGCGGCTCGGAAAAGATTCTCTGGACGGCCATTTTGGCCACGGCCGGCATGACGTTTTCAATGTCGTAGCGGTTGAGGTAACGCGCGCTCTTTACAGAACTAACGCCCAAAAAATTTTTAACGTCGGAAAGAATGCGCCGGGCTTCGTTTTCAAAGCCCTTTTGGCGCTCAACATAAATACGGAACATTCTATTATTATATAGAAAAAGAGCGCGCCGTTCAAGTAAGGCTTGCCGGCGAGCGGCAAAAATGGCGTTAAAAATTTTGTTTCCTTTTGCCGTTACGGTTGTTTAATTTGCATAAGATTCATGCAGTAGGAGGCATAATTATGACAAAATTTTTCAAAAAGGGCGCGCTCGTTTTTGCGGCGCTGTTTGCTGGAGCCTTGCTTTTTGCGGAGCCTGCGATTTCTGACTATCAAGGAAAAGACGCCGGAGAAAAAATCCCCGCTTGGGTCTCGCTTTTTGACAAGGCTGTCGGAGCCAACAAAACCGGAACTTTGGAATATTCAAAAGCCACAAAAAAGCTTTACAAAAAGCTTGGCCTAAAGAACGACAAGATTCTTTACTATTCCGTCCAAAGCGGAAGCGACAAGGAAAGCCTTGCGGCGGACGCAAACAACGCGGCAAAGGCTTTTGCGCTCAAAGAAATTTCGCAAATGGGACAAGAAATTCTTGACAAAAAAATAGGCCAAGGCAAAGGAAGCGTAAGCAAGCCTTCCGACGCTTTGGGCTTGGCAAAAGCCGCGGACTTTTGGCTTGAAACAAGCGACGGCGCCAAAAAGAGCGCGTCCGCCTATTCAATCCTGCAAATAACCGCGCTCAACCGCAACGAGGCCGCCAACAGTTTGGCCAACGAATACTTGCGCGCCAAGGGCCTTCTTCCCGCCGCCGACAAAAACTCGGAGCGCTAAGGGCGGCCTAATTCAAGGCGCTCATGTCAAGCTTGTCAAAGGCCTTGTCGACTGCCTCACGGTATTCGGCATAGACTTTGTCCTTGTCACGATAAGGCACATGACCGAT
>CADBBB010000051.1 GCA_902792795.1 uncultured Spirochaetaceae bacterium
CTGTTATTATAGGATAGAATTACTATAAACAGAATCAGGAGAACAAAAATGAATAATCTCGTGTTATTTATCGTTCTCCCGCTTGCTGGAGTGGTTCTTGGATGGACAATTCGCTGGCTGTATGCCAGATTTCAATTATCTGCGTCAGAACAAAAAGCTGAACGTTTAAGACAGGATGCAATTAGAGAAGCTGAAGCTCAGAAAAAAGAAATTTTGCTCAACGCAAAAGATGAACTCATTCGGGAACGAAACCAACAGGAGCGGGAAAACCGCGAGCGCCGCGCGGAAGTGCAGCGCTACGAGGCGCGCGTAAGCCACAAAGAGGAGTTGCTTGACCAGCGCGCCGCCCAGTACGACAAGCAGGACAAGGAGTATGTCGAAAAGCTTGCCGCTTTGGAAAAGCGCGAAGGCGTTGTCCTAGCGCAAGAGGAAGAATACAGGCGCGAGCTGGAGCGCATTTCCGGCCTTACGATTCAAGAGGCTAAAGACCTCATCATAAGGAATTTGGAGAACGACGCGCGCCACGACGCCCAGGCTCTTCTCAACAAGGTTGAGCAGGAAGCCCAGTTGACCGCCGAAAAAAAGGCGCTCGACATTCTTGTGACCACAATTCAGAGAATCGCCACGGAAACGACCGGAGACATCACCGTCGCCACGGTTTCGCTTCCTTCCGACGAAATGAAGGGCCGCATAATCGGACGCGAAGGCCGCAACATCCGCGCGCTCGAAACCTTGACAGGCGTTGACATCATCATCGACGACACTCCCGAAGCGGTCGTAATCTCATGCTTTGACCCTGTCCGCAAGGAAATCGCCAAGCAGTCTTTGGAACGCCTCATTTCCGACGGCCGAATCCATCCGGCCCGCATCGAGGAAATTGTCCAAAAGGTTACCCGCGAAGTCCAGAACAAGATTTACGAAGAGGGCGAAAAGGCCTTGTTCGACTTGGGAATCCACAATATGCCGATGGAAGGGGCCCGCGCCTTGGGCCGCCTTTACTTCCGCACAAGCTATGGCCAAAACGTTTTGGTTCACTCTAGGGAAGTCGCCGAAATCGCGGGCCTTTTGGCCGCCGAGCTGGGCGCCGACCGGGAGCTTGCCAAGCGCGCCGCCATTTTGCACGACATTGGAAAGGGCGCGGAGAACGACAGCGACCAGAACCACGCCGAGGTTGGCGCGGAGATGGCCCGCAAGATGGGCGAAAGTCCCGCCGTGGTCAACGCCATCGGCGCCCACCACAACGACATAGAGCCTTCCAGCTTGGAGGCCGTCATCGTCCAGATAGCCGACGCGATAAGCGCCGCCCGCCCAGGAGCGCGCAAGGAAACGGTTGACAACTACGTTAACCGCCTTGAGAACCTTGAAAAAATCGCCGAAGGCTTTAACGGCGTTGAAAAGGCGTACGCCATTCAGGCCGGCCGCGAGCTTAGAATTCTTGTCAACAACGAGAAAATCGCCGACGGCGAGGTCAAGGAATTGGCGCGCAAAATCGCCAAGCAAATCGAAAGCGACTTGCGCTACCCCGGCCGCATAAAGCTTACGATGCTCCGTGAAACGCGCATCGTGGAGTACGCGCGTTAGTTTTTAGCGCAAACAAAAAAGCCGCTCCAAACGGAGCGGTTTTTTTTTGTCCAAAGCGCTTTATTTTAGGCTGGACAATTTACGGTAAAGAAAAAAGCGGGCGTTGAAAGCCGCTCGAAAGAGCGGTTTTTTTATGTTTAAAGCGTTTTATTTTAGTCTGGCTAGTTTTAGGTAAAGAAAAAAGCGGGCGTTGCGGGGCGGGACGCAGAAAAAAAAGACTTGGAGGGGCCCGTCAGCGAAGCGGCTTGGCCGTAGGCAGCAAGCCGCTAGCGAAGGACGGGAGGCGCCAAGGATTTTTTTTCGTCGCTGGGATTGTCCGCACTCGTGAGAGCGCAGTTGTATCATTTCTTATAACAAAACGACGGCTTGTCCGTCGTACCCGCCCCGCAATGCCTGCGTTTTTTTTGTTTGGCCTACCTAAAGGCCAGTCTAAAATAAACCGCCAGCGTGTTGTCGTAATTGTCCCAGCCGGTGGGCATGAAGAGGTAGCAGAGACCCGCGCCCGGAACTATTCCGCCGCCGCTCTTAAAGTCGTATTCAGCCGCCAGCCTAAAGCCGTTTCCCCACTTTGCGGCCGGAACTTGGCGGTAGTCGGCGGACAAAACGTCCCAGTCCCGCCTAAAGCCCAGCGCGTAGGCCAGCGAGAACGAAAGGTTTGATATTCCCGGATAAAATTGGAGTCCGCCAAAAAAGGCGGGCGAGGCGTGGTTTGAGTACGCGCCGCTGTTCCAAGCCATGTCTCCCATAACTTGGAACCCTGCCAAAAAATACAAAAAGTCGGTGGCCTTGAGCGTGATTCCTGTGTCCGCGTATAGAATGAGTCTTCCGTACCCTCTGTCCATCATTTTGTTCATGTTGTGGCTCAAGTTGCTGTCGCCGTAAAATGTGTAGCCGGTTCCAAGCGCGAACTGAAAGCCGAATGTTTTGCGCTCTTGTTCCGCAAAAAAAAGCGAAGGGCATAGCGCCAAAAAGGCCGCCGCCAAAAGAAATTTCTTCATATTGTCTTTATCGGAAAAATTTGCTGGACTTTTCACGGAATTTTGATTATCTTTTATAGTAGGAGAACATATATGGCAGAAAATTGCGGACATGATTGCGGACATTGTTCCGAAGGCTCTTGCGCGGAACGAAGCGCTCCCCAAAAACTGGAGCCTAACAAGGACAGCAAGATAAAAAAAGTCATCGCCATCGTCAGCGGAAAAGGCGGCGTAGGAAAGTCGCTGGTGACAAGCCTTTTGGCCTGCAAAATGCAAAAGATGGGCTACAAAGCCGCCATTTTGGACGCGGACATAACCGGCCCTTCGATCCCCGAAAGTTTTGGCGAAAGCGACGAGCGCGCCGACGTGGTTGAAGGCCAGGACTTGCTCAAGCCTGTTGTCACTTCGAGCGGAATCAAGCTTATGTCGATGAACTTTTTGCTGCAAAACGAAAATGATCCGGTCGTTTGGAGAGGGCCGGTGATTTCGGGCGCGGTAAAGCAGTTCTGGACCGACGTTGTTTGGAACGACGTTGACTTTATGTTCGTGGACATGCCTCCGGGAACTGGCGACGTTCCCCTTACGGTTTTTCAGTCGCTTCCGATTGATGGAATCATCGTAGTGTCGTCGCCCCAGCAGCTTGTGCGCGTGATTGTGGAAAAGGCCGTAAAGATGGCCAACATGATGAACGTTCCGATTTTGGGCTTGATAGAGAACATGTCTTACGTTAAGTGCCCGGACTGCTCCAAGGAAATTTATGTTTTTGGAAAGAGCAACATCGAAGGCATTGCAAAGACTTTTGACTTGCCGGTTTTGTCGCGCATTCCGATGAGGCCCGAAACCAGCGCCCACGTCGATTCCGGCGACATCGAAAGCCTTGAGGTGCCCGAGCTGGACGAAGCCGCGCAAAAAATCAAGGCGCTATTGTAGCCGGGCAAACGAAAGCATAAGAAAATATAAAACGCTCTCGGGAGAATCGAACGCCCTTACTCACGGTTGCGGCTGCAAAGGAAGATGTACATTTACATCAATTTCGCTTCGCGAAATTGTCAGCCGCAAAGTGAGCGGGCGTCCGCCTTCTCCCTACGCGTTTTAATTGTTTGGCTTGTGTTTGCCCAGAACAAACGCAACTGTAAACAAGAGAAAAGCGGCGCGAAGGCGCGGGCGGCATTGCGAAAACATTCTGTTTGCGCCTGCCGCATGAGCGGCAGCTTAAATAGTTTCAAGGCGCAAACAGCATGTAGCGACGATATCTAGCGGTTTCGCGATGCCGAACGCAACTGGAAGCCGCGTTTTTTTGTTTTTTCTTATAATTTGGTTTGCTGGGCAAGATATCGGTCGGAGGGCTGCTCGTCAAAGTAGGCGCGGAAGGTGTCTTGCGCCTCTTGGGGAGTGGCCGCGTTGAGCATCTTGCTTTTTATGTAATGGCCAAAGGTGAAGTTGTCGCAGTAGTAGGAAAAAAAGCGCTGCATGCGGCTTTTGAAAAATTCCGGCGGCTGGTATTCTTGTAAAAGCTCGATATAGTCCAAGCCCGTTTGCATTAAGTCGACGCGGCCTCCGTTAAGGCCTTGCAAGCCGTTGTCGGCCGCGCCGCCCGCGACTTGGGTTTGCCCAAAATTGCCGGGCTTGCCAAAAAGTTCGCCGCGCAATTGGGCGAAAATCCACGGCTTTTGAACCGCCGCGCGGCTTATCATAAGGCCCGCGCAAGTTGGGCATTCTTTGAGCGCCGTTTGCGCGCTTGTCGCGTCTTTTACGTTTCCGTTGTAAATCACTTGGACTCCGCGCGGCTTCAATCGTTCCGCCAAGCGCTGGGCAAAATAGCGGCGCGGCGGCCTGGCAAGTTTTTCCCTTTGCGCGCGAGGGTGCAGGACCAAGCGCTGGACGCCAGAGTCGCAAAGGCCCTCGCAAAAGTCGTAGAAATCTTCTTCCTTAAAATTTTCGGCGCCAAGACGGAGCTTTGCGCTAAGCCTAAAAGCGGGCGCGGATTTTTCTATCGCCGCTTTGACTCCGCGAACCATCGCGAAAGTTTCTTGGCGCGGCTTTAGCATCCAGGCGATTCCCGCGCCGGAATGGACAATCTCTGGGGCAGAGCAGCCCATGTTAAGGTCGATTCCGATTCCGCCGAGGGGGGCAAGGACCGCGACCGCGGCCGCCATCGAGTCCGCCTCCTTGCTTGTGAGCTGCCAGACGATTTTTTGCGGGGCAGGCCCGTTCATCAAATAGTATTTTTCAAACGGCCCCTTTTGCATGAGAGTTGGGGCGTTTATCATTTCGGTGTACCATTCGTCCGGGCCGCCAAATTTTTCCACAAGGCGGCGGAAGGCCTCGTGGCTAAGCGTCGCCATCGGCCCCGCGATTAGTTGCGTCATAAATTTTACTTTAGCGCAAAGCGCGCTTTTAAACAATACAAAAAAAACAAAACGCGGGCAAAGCGGGGCGGGTCCCAGCGACGAAAAAAAACATTGGTTCCCCCCGTCCTTCGCTAGCGGCTTGATGCCTGCGGCCAAGCCGCGTCGCTGACGGGGACCCCACCAAGTTTTTTTTCTGCGTCCCGCCCCACTTTGCCCGCGTTTTCTTTTGATAAACAATAATCGCGCTTTGCGCTATAGAAAAAAAGGTGGCGCGAAGGAGCCGGGCGGTCAGTGGAAACACTCATTTTGCCCCTGCCGCGCCAGCGGCAAACGTAAATAGTTTCAAGGGGCAAAATGGGTGGAGCGACGATATCTAGCGGTTCCGCTGACCGACACGGTGACTGGGAGCCGCCGTTTTTTTTGTGGAAAAATCAATTTAATTATGATACAATGTTCGCATGGAAATTGAACTAAAGGCCCATGCGCGCGACCGCGAGGCTGTGTTGCAAAAACTGCGCTCCTTTGCCGTTTTTGACAAAAGCGTTTCTAAGGACGACCGCTACTTTAAGATGGAAAAAGCCGGCGCTCCGAACGGCCATATAACCGCGCGCATTCGCCAGGAAAAAACCGCGGACCAAAACGGCCGCGCGCTTGAAGAAAAAATTTTTTTGACTTACAAAAAAAAGGAAAAGCGCCTTGCAAGCGGGGGCGCCGCGCTTGAGGTGAACCAAGAATTTGAGGCCGCCTTGGACAACGCCGAATGTTTGGAAGCGCTTTTTGCGGACATTGGTTTTGTTCCGCATTTTACAAAGCATAAGGACGCGGTAGGCTTTTACGCCGACACCCCTTGCGGAAAAGCGCATTTGGAATTGTGTTTCGTTCCGCCGCTCGGAGACTTTTTGGAAATCGAATTTGTCACGGACGGCGACGTTCCCGAAGAAAAAATCGCGGCGATGAGAAAGGAGCTTGAGGCTCTTGTCGTCAAGTGCGGCCTTGCCCTTGATGATATCGAAGAAAAGTATTATTCTGAACTATTGGCGGAAGCCGGAATCATAAAGTTTTAAGGAGAAAAAATGTTCAATCGCGTTGAGTACAAAAAGGCTGCCAAAGCGCAGCTCAAAGGGCGCTGGCGGGTTCCAGTTTTGTCAACATTGCTGACTGTCTTTTTGCTTATGTTTTTTTCAGGCGCCTTGGCGCTGATTTTTGCCGACAACATAAACGTCAACTTTGACTTTGTTCCCGGAGACTTTTCTTTTGGCGTTCATGGGCCGTCGGAGTCGGGGCCTTTTTCGTTTTTGATTTGCTTTGTTTTGGCCGCCTTTGTCTTGGCGCAAAAGCGTTTGCTGGAACTTATGTCAAAGGATCCGGCGCCTGTTTCGTTCAGCGACTTTGTTGACGGCCTCAATCAATGGTGGCAGGCGATTAGGGGCTGTATTTGGCAGTCCATCTGGGTTTGGCTCTGGTCGCTTTTGTTCGTTATTCCGGGAATCGTAAAGTGGTATTCGTATTCGATGATGTTCTATGTAATGGCGGAATATCCAAAAATTCCGGTCCGCAAGGCGATGAACATCAGCAAGGAACTGACACGCGGTTACAAGGGCGAGCTGTTCGTGACCGACTTGTCTTTCATTCCGCTTGGCATTTTGTGCGCGATTTCTTGCGGCGTGGGCTTTTTGTGGGTGTCGCCGTATTATCAAGCGACCCACACGAACATTTACCACGCGCTAAAAACTTTCGCGCTTGACTCAAAGAGAATTTCATTGGAGGATTTTGAATGAGCTTGGAAAAAAAGAAAAAGGGCGGACTTGCGTTTTTAGTCATAGTCATTGTCTTGGCGCTTGCCGCCGCGACCGTTGGAATTTTAAAGCGCGCGGGCGTGATAAGGCTCCCGGCTTTGCATGGCTCAAATTCCGCCCAGCGAAGCAAAAGGCAAGGCCCAGGTTCCGCCAACATCAACCTTGGAAATTTCAAGGTTGGAAATTTAACGGGCGGCTCAAAGTATGTGGCCCGCCTTTACATCACCGGCGTGATTCAGGAGGCCAACGAAACTTACAACCAAGAATGGCTCTTGGACACAATCGACGACCTTGAGAACGACGAAAGCAACGTGGGCATAATGCTTGTCATCGACTCGCCGGGCGGAACTGTTTACGAAGCCGACGAAGTTTACTTGGCCCTGCGCAAGTACAAGAACGCGGGCAAGCAGCTCTGGGCTTACTTTAAGAGCGTCGCGGCTTCGGGCGGCTACTACATTGCCTGCGCTGCCGACACGATTTGCGCCAACCGCAACACGATGACCGGCTCGATCGGCGTGATAATCGGGCCTACAATCGACGCCACCGTTTTGCTTGACAAAATCGGAATCAAGGCCACAAATTTCGCTTCCGGAAAAAACAAGGGAATGTTGAATTACAACGAGCCGCTGACCGACGAACAGAGACAGATAATGCAAAGCGTAGTCGACGAAACCTACGAGCAGTTTGTTTCCATCGTCTCGCAGGGAAGAAAGAAGTCCATAAAGGAAGTCAAGGCCTTGGCCGACGGCCGCATTTACACCGCCAACCAAGCCAAAGAAAACGGCTTGATCGACAACGTGGGAACCTTGGAAAACGCCGAGGACCGCATGAAGGAAAAGCTTGGCATTGTCTTGAATTTGAGCGGCGACGATCTGGAAAACGTAAATTTTTACGACTACGAGTATATTTACAATCCGCCCCTCATGAAGCGCTTCTTTGAGGCCGTCGCGGGCGACTCCGTCAAGAAGGCTTTGGACAGAACTTTTGGCCCGGACATAAAGTATCCAGCCTACTTGTTCAGATATTAGTCCATTCCGCCGCGTTCCACGATTGTCCGCATCATGTCGTTGAGCGCGTCAAGGGGAATGTTTTCGGCTTCGTAGCCCACTTCCTCGCGGATTCTTTGCCAGTCCTTTTGGTCAAGGGAGCCGTCGGGCTCCTCGCCGCACAAAAAGCTTTGGAGCGCGCAGAGCTTTTGCGCGGCCATGCCGGAAATTTCCGCTCCGCGCGCGTGTTCATCCTTCCACCAAGAAAACAAGGCCTCCGCCAAGCCCCGCCACTGGGAATTTTGTCCCACAAAAAGCCGCTCCATCTCTTTTAGGGCGCTTTGAGCGTCGGATTTTTTTACGCGGCTTATGTCCGAAGAAAATTTTTCAGATTTGGTCATATATAACAACTTTATCAGAATTCGTGAAAAAAATCAAATTTTGGCGGACTTTTCGCTTGACTTTTACTTCAACTGAATTTACAATATGCAATATGGACTTAAGAACTGTACTTACACCGGAGACGGTGAACCTTCATTTGAAGGGAAAGACTAAAGAAGACATCATCGACGAGATGCTGGACATTCTTGTAAAGGCCGGAAAGGTCACTGACAAGAACGCCGCGCGCGAGTGCGTTTTGGAGCGCGAGCGCAAAATGTCTACTGGAATGAAGCACGGCATCGCCATTCCGCACGGAAAGACAGACACCGTAAGCGATCTTGTCGCCTGCATAGGAATTTCGGACAACCCGGTTGACTTCGACTCGCTTGACCAAGACCCTTGCCGCATTTTTATCATGACCCTTTCGCCCGTAAACAAGACTGGCCCGCACCTTCAGTTCTTGGCGGAAGTGAGCCTCTTGTTCAAGAGCGCCGGCAAGCGCCAGCAGATTCTTGAAACGCAGGACAAGGCCGAGGTCATCAAAATCTTGACAGAATAGCGAAGCGGCCAGCTTTGTTCTCATCCAAGCCTCTGCAAACGCTTTTTGCAGAGGTTGGTTTTGTTTTAAAGAGGAATGTATGGAATTAAAAAAAGTTGAAGTGGCTTACAAGGACATCGTTTTGCCGGAAGGCGGAGCCAACGAGGAGTTTTTGGCCGCGCTCAGGGACCGCCTTAAGGCTATGGAGGCCGCCGGAGAGGAGGCCATGCTTGTTCCGCTCGCGCAAGCTGAGGAATGCAAGAACACTGACGCCGCTTTGGAATTGACCGCGGCCTACAAGCACTGCGCCCGCCGCGTCAAGGATTGCGCCTGCGTGAAGGGCTTTGAAATTCCTGCGGTTTTTGCAAATATGGAGCGGGGCGCGGAACTGGCGGAAAATTTTAAGGCGGAGCTTTTGGAAAAGCACCCGCATTATACTTTTGGGTGAGCGCGGTATAGTTAGAGATATTGGAGGTTTTGCGGTGATTTCTAGATATTGCGGCAAAATCAACAAACTGGCAAAAAAGATGGAAAAACGCAAAAATTCATTAAAATTTTCTAAAATTCGCTTGCATATTTTTAAAAATTGCGCTTTCATTCCTGCGTTATGACAAAAGATTTTAAGGAAAGTTCGGAGTTTTACAAGACGGTTTGGGCGGCCGTGATTCTTTCGCTCTTTTTTGCAGGGGCGGGCGTCGCCGCGCTTTTTTTGGCGCCCCAGCCCAAGGAGCCGGTTTTTGCAAAGCCCGTGGCGGTAATCGAAGAGCCGCTTTTGCCGGAAGAAAAAATTTACGCGGAAGAAATCAGCGCCCGCGCGCAAAATATTTCTTGGCTTGAGAACAAGGCCAATTTTAGCGCCATTTCTTTTGGCGACCCGGAAAAGTCCGCGGCCGCCGACAAGGGCTTGCAGCTTTACCGCAATCCTTCCACTCGTCCCGCGGTGGAATGGTTCTACCTGCGCGTGACCGGAAACCGCGACGTGACTATGGCCGTCTTGGACGCGGCCTCGCGCGAGGACATTCCCCTTGACTTGGCCTTTGCCCTTTGCCACACAGAGAGCCGCTTCAACCGCTACGCCTACAACCTCAACGCCAACGGCTCGATTGACCGCGGCCTTTTCCAGCTAAACGACAGAACCTTTCCCCGCTTGAACGAAAGCGAATTTTACACGGCGGAAACAAGCGCCCGCCTTGGAATGAAGCACTTGCGCTTTTGCATCAATGTGGGCGGAAACGACCTTACCGCCGTGGCCATGTACAACGCCGGCGTGACCCGCGTGCGCAACGACCAAACGCCTGTGAGCACCTTGCGCTACGTGAGCCGCATAGCCAGCTACCGCGCCAATTTGGCGGCTTCCTTTGAGGAAGAGGTGGTCAAGCCCCTAAAGCTGGCCAACGAGCAAATCGTTCCGGCCCTTGCAAGATAGCTTGCGGGGCGGGCGAACGCTAGCGGCAATATTGTTATAATTTTCACACTACCAGTCCTTTCACGCAAAAATCCTCCTCCTTTATCAAAAAAAACGGCGTGAAAGGGCTTTTTTTATTGACAAAAAATCACATTGTCCTTAAAATTAAAAGCGTAATTTTGTGAAAAAAATCACAAGATTAAGGTGGTTGAAAGTATGGCGAAAATTCCTGAGGCTTCACGAAGACGGTTGACCTTGCTCGCCGCGCTTTTGGCTTCGTTCAAAGGGGAGCGCCTCACTTCCATCCAAATGCAAAAAATGACCGGCGTTGACCGCGCCCTAATCCGCAAGGACATTTCGCTTTTGGGCTACAAGGGCGGCGTGTCCAACGGCTACAAGGCGCAGGAATTGCTGGACGCGATTAGGGCGGCGCTGAGCCTCCCGCTTCCGGGCCAAAAGCGCTTTTGCTGCATAGCCGGTTTGGGAAAGCTGGGCGCGGCTTTGATGCAATGCGGAATATTCGATGAGTCGCCCTTTAAGATTGTGGCGGGCTTTGACAGCCGCGTGAACCGCACGGAAGTTTTGAGCGCCGACTTTCCGCTTTACCCGGCGGCCAAGATGGAGACCGTCATTCCGCAGGCTGGAATCGAGTTCGCGATTTTGGCGGTGGAAGACGACCAGGCAAAGCTTATGGCCGACCGTTTGGCGACCAGCGGCGTCCGTGGAATCGTGAACTTTACCGGCCAGATTTTGGAAGCGCCGGAGGGCGTGGCGGTGGAAAACGTTTCGCCGCTTTTGGCGCTGAACAATATATGTGCGAGAGTTAGCGGCAATGCAGTCGAACGCAAGCCAACAAATGTTGGTTAGCCGCATAAGCCGCAACATTCGCGCTCGCGACCAAGCTCGCGCGAACAGCGGTATTGATATGTATTTTTGGAGGTAGAAAATTATGAGCAGAGTATGGAATTTTAGCGCGGGGCCTTCTTGCCTGCCTGAAGAAGTGTTGAAAGAGTGCGCGGCCGAGATGTTGGACTGCAACGGAACCGGCCAGAGCGTCATGGAAATGAGCCACCGTTCGGCGGCCTTTGAGCCTATCATCCAGGACGCGGAGGCGCGCGTCCGCAAATTGATGAAGGTGCCGGACAACTACAAGATTTTGTTCTTGCAGGGAGGCGGCTCGACACAGTTCGCTATGGTGGCCCAGAATTTGGGAAACAAAAAAGGCAAGGCCGCCTATATCCAGACCGGCGTTTGGGCCAAGAAAGCCGCCGCCGAAGCGCGCCATCTAGGAGTGCAGGTTGACGTAATCGCTTCAAGCGAAGACAAAAATTATTCCTACATTCCCAAGGTTGAAAAAATCGAGGGCGACTATGACTACGCCTACATTTGCTTTAACAACACAATCATGGGAACCCACTACGAATACATTCCCGAGACTGGAAACATTCCGCTTGTGGCCGACATCTCTTCTTGCGTTTTGAGCGAGCCGCTTGACGTCAGCAAGTTTGGCCTTTTGTTCGCCGGAGCGCAAAAGAACTTGGCGCCGGCCGGCGTTACGCTTGTCATCATCCGCGAGGACTTGGTTTGCGATTTGGACCAGTGCCGCTCGGGAACTCCGACAATGCTTTGCTACAAGACTCACGTAGAAGGCGAAAGCATGTACAACACGCCGCCCTGCTACACGATTTATGTTTTGGGCAAGGTTCTCAAGTGGATTGAAGCCAACGGCGGAGCGGAAGGAATGCTCAAGCGCAATAAGGAAAAGGCGGACTTGCTTTACAACTATTTGGACAAGAACGAAGGGAATTTTTATCATGCAACTGCATTGATTGGCAGCCGTTCACTTATGAACATACCTTTTCTTACAAAATACGCTGGAGCGGAAAACGAAAAGGAAATCAACGCCAAGTTTGTTAAGGAAGCCGAGGCCGCCGGTTTGGTCAACCTTAAGGGCCACCGCTTGGTCGGCGGAATGCGCGCCAGCATTTACAACGCGATGAGCTTGGACGGCGTCAAGGCGCTTGTTGAGTTCATGAAAAAGTTTGCCAAGGAGAACTAATATGTTTAAAATTCAGACTTTGAATAAAATCAGCGCGGTGGGCTTGGAAGAATTCCCCCGCGACAACTACGAGACGGCGAGCGGCCTCAACGATCCTGACGCGATTTTGGTGCGCTCGGCCGACATGCACACGATGGAAATACCGGGCAGCCTCAAGGCCGTGGCCCGCGCAGGCGCCGGCGTCAACAACATTCCGATTGACTCGATGACCGACAAGGGAATCGTTGTTTTCAACACGCCCGGAGCCAACGCCAACGCCGTCAAGGAATTGGTTTTGCTTTCGCTCTTGATTTCAAGCCGCCCCGTCTTTAGCGCCGCCGACTGGGTTAAGACCCTTGCGGGAAAGGGAGAGGAAATCCCTGACTTGGCGGAAAAGGGAAAGAGCCAGTTTGTGGGCCACGAGCTCAAAGGAAAGAAGCTTGGCGTCATCGGCTTGGGCGCCATCGGAGCTTTGGTCGCAAACAGCGCCGTCCATCTTGGAATGGAAGTGATTGGATACGACCCCTTTATGTCTATCGCCGCCGCTTGGAGACTGGACTCTTCTATCAAGCACGCCGAGACTTTGGATGTTTTGCTTTCAAAGGCCGACTACGTGACGATCCACATTCCGCAAACGCCCGACACAAAGGGCTTGATAAACGAAAAGACAATCAAGAACATGAAGGACGGCGTTGTCGTAATCAACATCGCGCGCGGCGGCTTGGTCAACAACGACGACATTTTGGCGGCGTTGGACAGCGGAAAGGTTCGCTGCTTTGTCACCGATTTTGCCAGCGAAGAGTTGTTGAACAAAAAGAACGTGATTTGCTTCCCCCACCTTGGAGCGTCAACGCCCGAAGCGGAAGACAACTGCGCGGTCATGGCCGTCAACGAATTGCGCGAATTTTTGGAGAAGGGAAACATCACCAATTCCGTCAACTTTCCCAAGTGCGTTACGGAAAACCCAATTCCCAAAAACGGAACGCGCCTTTGCATCAGCCACAAGAACGCTCCTGGAATCGTTTCAAAGTTCACGACAGTTTTGGGCGACGCCAAGCTTAACATCGCCGGCATGATAAACCAAAACCGCGGCGACACGGCCTACAACATCATCGACATCGACGGCGTTGTTCCCGAAGAAACCTTGCGCGCGCTGGCCGGCATCGACACCGTCACAAAAGTCCGCCCGATTTTCGCGTAATAGCGGAGATCGGTTGCAAGCCCAAGAAGCGCGCGACATTTTTGGCAACTGAAGAAAATGTAGGTAAAGAAGGGGCGGGACGCAGAAAAAAAGAGACGGAAGGACCCGTCAGCGAAGCGGTTTGGCCGCAGGCAACAAACCGCAAGCGAATGACGGGAGGCTCCGGCTCTTTTTTTCGTCGCTGGGACCCGCCTTTTTTTTGTTTGTCTTTTATTTTATTTCGCGCGCTAAATGTTGATTGAACCAATTACAGTGGTCTCGTCGTCGGCGCTTTTTTTGCTCCAAAAGCTTTTTTTGCGCGGCGAGTCCTCGTCAATTTCGCGCAGGCGGTCGGATGTGGACTGGCTTGACGAGTTGGCCGCGCCGGAGGATGAAGCGGCCTTGCGCGTTTTGGGAGCGGTCAAAAAGCCCGCCATGCTTCCGGCAAGGGCGCCCGCCAGCTGGACAAAAAGCCCGATTATCGTAAATCGGTTGAGTCCGCCGTCAAGCGCCGACAAGTACAAGTTTCCGGCCAAGCAAAGTACAAGAGTCAAAAGGCTTGAAAGGTGAATTTCGTTTTTGGCCAGCGACGTTATTGAAGAAAGGACAATCAGCATGAGCGCCACGCTGGCCGCTCCGCACAAAGATTGCGGGACAAGGCAGGCGTTAAGGACGCCGGAAACAAAGGCGCAAATTGCCGTCATAAGGGCCACGGCGGGCGACCCGTATCGTTCTTCCATAAGCGCGCCAAAAGGCAAAATGAAGGCCAACGAAAAAATCAATTGCAAAAAGTTTTTGCTTCCAAAGACAAAAAGGATCAGGCGCGCGTAGCTTGCGGGCGACGAAAAGTCAAAGGCTTGCGCGGCTCCCTTGGCTCCGGGCGCGGAAAAAATGTTTTGGACAAGGCTGTAATTTTTTAGCGCCACAGCGTCCAAGACAAAAATCAAAAGCGACGCGAGGCAAAAGCAAATCGATACGCAAGCGTCAAAGTTAATTTTAAACGATTTTTTTGAAGCCATGTTTTATTCCTAAAAAAAATTGTCCGCGCTTTTTGGTCTTGCGCGCGTTCCCTTTTTTATCGGAAAAATCTGTCATATTATTTAATTTTTTGCCGAAAATAGAAGCATGAAAAAGTTTTTTGCGATCGCGATTTCTCTTGTCCTTGGCTCAGTTCCGCTTGTGGCGCAGGGTGCGGCCCAAAGCGCCTTGCTCATAACTCCAAACGATTTGCGCGTTGAAAAAACGGAAGGCGGCGCCAATTTGTTCATACGAAAAAAGACGGGCCTTGAGTCCGTAATGCTTACGGAAACTACAAAAGATCCGCTTGGAAAGGAAGACAACTACGCCTACCGCGCCCGCGAATGGAACGCGACAAACGGCGACGAAAAGCGAATTCTTGACGGAGAGGTTTTGGACGCAAAAAGCAAGGGCCTTTATTTTTTGGTCGACTCCAACGCGCAGGACGACGCGCAGTTTGGCAAGGCCTTTTTGATTTTCATTCCAGATGAAATTGTCTACGGCTACGAGTGGAGCAGAAACGGCGTCGTTCAAGTTGGCAAAGGAACGTTCATCAACATTCGAGGCTTTGAAAAAAAATACTGCGACTACACCGGCGCTTACTTGGACAACCCTTACATGTTCAATTTGGAAAAACGGACGAGGCCGCGACCCAAGGCGGAAGTTCCTGCGGCGCTTGAAGAGCCGCCTGTGGAAGAGCCGGTCGCGGAAGACGAGCCTGAGCCGGAAGAAATAATTTTGACCGACGACTACAATCCCTTGGCCGCCGACAAGTTCAAGGAATTTTCGGACATGGTGATTTATTCCAAGGGACCGGAAACTCTGCTCGACGACATAAGCGGCGCTTTGGACACGATTGACCCAAAGGACATTGTGGACGTAGTCTTCGCCATTGACGCCACAGGCAGCATGAAAAAGGAACTGGCCGCCTTTGGAGACGTCCGCTTTGGCCTTTTGCTTTACCGCGACTACGGCGACAATTTTTGGACGCGCGGCCTTCCCGTAAAATTTTTTGACTTTACAAAATCGCTCGACGACTTTATCAAAAATTTGAGCGGATTTAAAATTGTTGGAACGGAAGGCGGCGACATTCCGGAACCTGTTTACGAGGCGCTTTTCGCTTCGATGGATTTTTACAAGTGGCGCGACGACGCGCAAAAGAAAATAATTTTGATTGGCGACGCGGAGCCGCATCCCACGCCGCGCCGCAGCGGAAAGTACACAAAGGAATTGGTTGAGAAAACCGCGCGCCAAAAGAACGTGAGCGTCACGGCCATCATCACGCCCGACGACAAGGGCCGGCGGGGAAGATAAAAAGATTCCCGCGTCAAGCGCGGGAATGACATCATTCTTGGGCGGGGGATTCGGGCGCCTTTTCTTGGGCGTTTTCTTGTGGTTCTGGCGCGGCTTGCTCTTGGGCTTCCTGTTCGTTTGCGACGGCCGCCGCCTTGCGTTCCTCTTCTTCCTGTTGCGCGCGCTCGCGTTCCTGCCTTTCAAGCTCTTGGAGCTCCGCCTTGCGGGCGGCTTCTTCCAAGTCTCTTAGGGCCGCGTTTTCCCGCTGCCTCGCCCTGGCTTCATATTCCTTAATTTTTTCTTCGGGAATTTTGGCCAGCTCTATTCCGCACAAAATTCTGTAGGAACCTGGAAGTCCCATCGGAACGTTTTGGTAAATCGCTTGAATTTCTGTGAAATTGTTGTAAGCGGCCTCGTAATTTTTTTGCTTTAGGAAAAGGTGGCCCAATTCGTACTTGGCCTCGATGTAGTGCTTGGGGTCGTCTCCACAGCGTTCCAAGACGGTGTTGAAATATTTTTTTGCGGCTTCGTAGTGATGCAGGTCGTAGTTGTCCTGTCCAAGCTGAATCAATTGGCGCGCGTCAAGGTCGTCCGGAATGCGCTCCGGAACGGACTGGCAGCCTAAAATCAAGGTCGCGGCAAAAAAAGCGCCGGCGACGAGTGTCGTTTTTTTCATAAAATTTTCTTTCCTTAGAAACTTAAACAATCTATAGAAAAAAAGGTTATCGCTATTGTAATATTTTT
>CADBBB010000052.1 GCA_902792795.1 uncultured Spirochaetaceae bacterium
CTTGGATCCTTTTCGCTTACAGAAGCTTCGTACAAGGCGCTGGCCACCTCGCTGTATTTTGACGCCGAAAAGGCCGGCTCGCCTTCCGAAAGCGGAAGCTGCGCGATCGCGTCCTTGAAATTCTTCAAGGCGCTGTCAATGTTTCCTGTGTTCAAGTCGGCCTTTCCGGCCAAAATTTTTTCGTTTATGTCGCCAATCTTTGACTTTAGGGCAGCGTTCTTTTTTGCAAGCTCCTCTTCCTTGGCCTTGCGCTCGGCCTCCTCTTTTTTCTTCAACTCTTCGGCGGCGCGTTTTTCGGCGGCGGCCTCCTCGCGCTGCGCGTTTTGGCTCTGCCTCTGCCGCTCAAGCAAGTCGTTTATCATTTGCTGGCTCTTCTCGTTTTGCTCGCGAAGGGCGTTGGTTATTTCATCGGTGTCAATGTTTATGTTGTAGGAAGAGTCGCCGGACTGAACGACGACATTTTGGGCCGCCGCGCGCTCGTCGCTTTCTTTTTTAAGCTGAATGGCTCTGTCCAAAAGTCCGTCGGCTTCCTCGTCGTCGGGATTGGAAATCAAAAGGCCGTTGAGCAAATCCATCGCCTTGTCGTACTGGCCCTTGTCCAAATACTTTTGCGCCAAGGCCAAAGTGTTTCCGCGCGCGGCGGCGGCTCCGTTCTTGGCCTTTGAGGAAGACGCGGCGCGGGCGATTCCCCTTATTCCCATAAAAAGCAAAAAAAGAGCCAAAAGCCCCGCAAGCGCGAACAACAAGACCTTTTTCTTGTCCACGCCGCCGTCCTTTTCCAAAACGGGAGCCATTATAGCGCCGCTCTCGCCGTAATAGTCGTCGCGGCCCGTCTCCTTTTTGGCGGACGCTCTGGCCGCCGGGCTTCTTTGAGGAGCGCTTTTTTTTGCGGAAGCGGAGCTCGCTGCCGCCGTTCTTTTTGCGGCGGCGGGCTTGGACGCGGCGCGACTTTTTGCGGAAGCTCCCGAGACGCCGGAGCCTTTTTGCTTGGACGCGCCGCCTGTCTTGACGGCTGGCTTTGCCTTGGAAGCGCCGCTTGCCTTGGAAGCGCCGCTTGCCTTGGAAGCGGGCTTGGCCGCCGGCTTTGCGGAGGCTTTTCCGGAACTTTTTTTTGCGGCGGCGGAAGCGCCTGCCGTTGAACTTTTTTTGCTTGTTGCCATATTCATTCCTCTTTTAGTCTATGTCGGAATCGTATTCGTATTCAAGCGACTCTTCCGCGTTGGCGCTCATGTTGGTGGCGTCGCCCGCGTCCCTGAGCGAACCGGCTATGTCGTCCAGCATCTTGCGGCGGCGGGCGGCCTCCTCCTCCCTCTTTTGGGCGGCAAGGCGCTCCTCTTCCAGCCTTCGCTCAAGCTCCCGCCGCTCCGCCTCTGCTTTTTCGCGGGCAAGGCGCTCCTCCTCAGCCTTGACGCGGGCGGCCTCTTCGGCGGCAAGCCGCTCCCGTTCCTCGCGGGCGGCAAGCTCGGCCTCTATCATGGCGATAATCTTTTCTATTTCCGGCCTCTGCTCGTCTTCCGGCCGCAAGACCAAAAAGCGCTTGTAGTCCGCCACGGCGTCCAAGAGCTTGTCCAGCTTGAGCTCCGTTCCGGCCTTGTTCAAGACGGGAGCGGCGTAGGCTGGATCCGCCACAGTGGCCATCGAATAGGCTTCCAGCGCCTCCTGCCACTTTTGCATGGCAAAGTAGGAATTTCCCATGTTGAAATATAGAATTTTCTTGCTTGTTCCGCGGGCGCTTGTTCCCTTTTTAAAAGCCGCCACGGACTTTTCATAGTTTCCTATCTGATAGTAGGCAAGGCCAAGGTAGTTGTATTCTTCCGGAAGGGGATTTCCGCCCTCAATGTCGGCCTCCAAAAAGGCTATCGCGTCGGCAGGCTTGTTCCGCTCAAAAAGCTCCATTCCCTCTCTGGAAGCCTGGGCCCAAAGCGGAACGGAGGCAGCAAAAAGCGCGCAAAAAATAAAGGACGAAATTCTATTGAGTTTTATTCCCATATATGGCATAATTGCATAAATTAACGAATTTTTCAAGCGGCAATGGAGAGCTCTATGGAAGTGGCGCAGTTAGTCGGAATAATTCTTTTGTGCGCGGTCGTCGCCTTGCTTATGATTTTTGTCGTCAAGAACGTCGCGGCGCCAAAAAAGGTCGAGGGAGTCCAGCGCTACCTAAAGCAAGGAAAAACCCAGGCGGCCATCAAGCTGGCCAAAACAATACTGCAAACAGACCCCAAGGACTACTTGGCCCACTACTACTTGGGCAAGGCCTACCTGGCCGACAACAAGAACGAGCTGGCCTTGATGGAGCTCAAATACGTGGACCAAAACGGAATCTTCGACAACCGCCTGCCGGAGCAGCAGTTCCGCAAAGCAATCGCCGCGCTCTACTCAAAATTCAACCAGCAGGAAGACGCGCTCAAACAATATCTTCTATTAACAAAACTTGAGCCCACAGTGGCCGACAACTACTTTCAAGTGGCGCAAATATACGAGTCGTCAAACCACCCGGACATGGCCTTGGGCTTTTACGACAAGACCCTCCTCTACGACAAAAGGAACGTCAAGGCGCACGCGGCGATGGGCCTCTTGCTCTACCGCGCCAAGCAAGTCAACGAAGCCAAGCGCGAAATCGACACGGCGATAAAGCTTTCGCCGGAAACCTTCTCCACCTACTACTACCAGGGAAAAATTCTCAAAGACCAAAAGGACTATCCGGGCGCCATCCGCTCCTTTGAAAAGGCCCAGCGCGACCCCCAGTTCCGCCAAAAGGCCTTGATAGAAAGCGGCTCCTGCTACATGATGGGAAACAGCGTCGACAACGCGATGAACTGCTACGAACGCGCGATAAGCGCCGACAAGGACGGAAAGAATCCTGAAACTTTGTACGCCCGCTACTTCTTGGCGGCCTGCTACGAAAAGACCCATAAAATAGAAAAAGCCATAGAGCAATGGCAAAAAATAGCGTCAAGGCAAAAGAATTTCCGCGACGTCGGCCAAAAGCTGGCAGAATACAAGGACTTGCAGGCCAACGACTCCCTAAAGGAATACCTGACTTCCAGCGAGGCGGAATTCTTGGAAATATGCAAGAACGCATGCGTAAAGGGAATGGGCTTGCAGCCCCAGCAGTGCGAGCAAAAAAAATGGGGCTGCCAAATCATCGCCACGGAAGGCGCCAACGCCGACTGGCGCTCTGTCCGCAAGCAGTCCTACCTTCTTTACTTTTACCGCGAGGCCAACCCGCTTGAAGACGCCGTGGCGCTAAAGGCCATAGACGAGCTCAAGAGCAAGGCCTGCACAAAAGCCTTCGTCCTTTCAAGCTCCGGCTTCACCCACACGGCAAAAAAGGCCGCGGAAAACCGCCCGGTGGAAATGTTCGGAAAAGAGCAGCTGGAAAAGATTTTGGACAAAGCCTCTTAAGCGCAGGTCAAGCCTATGAAAATCCTCTGCGTTTCCGACGAAATAGACCCTTTCATCTACACGTCCTCGGTAAAGCAATCGTTCGGCGACGTGGCCGCGGTCTTGTGCGCCGGAGACCTTCCGATGGACTACATAGACTTCATCGTGTCCACATTGAACAAGCCCACCTACTTTGTCTTTGGCAACCACAACCTCAACGAATACAAGTACTATTCGAGCGAATTCCGCTCGTCGGCGCTCTCAGACCAAAACTCAATGGAGGCGCAGGCGTCCCAAAGCCACGGCGCGATTCACCTTGGCTTTAAGTGCGCGGCCACGGAGCTGATCATAGAAGATCCCAAGACAAAAAAAAGGCGGCCCCTCCTGATAGCGGGCGCCGACGGCTCCATCGACTACAACCACGGCCAGTGCCAGTTCACCGAATGGCAAATGAGCCTCAAGTTGGCGATGATGGCGCCAAGGCTTTTGTGGAACAAAATCCGCTACGGAAAGGCCGTGGACATTTTCTTGACCCACGCCGCGCCCAGGCGCATTCACGACAAGGAAGACCCCTGCCACAAGGGCTTCGAGTGCTTCCACGACTTTCTAAAAAAATATGAGCCGGCCTACATGGTCCACGGCCACATTCACCTTTACAACCAAAACGAGGAGCGCGAGGGCCTTTACTACAAGACAAGGGTCGTCAACGCCTACAGCCATCACGTGATAGAAATATAATTATGCCAAACACAGGAATAGCCACAAAATCAGAGGAAGACTTCTCAAAGGTAAGGAACAAGGCTCTCTTCAACAGCCTGCAGCACCTCCTGTCGCCGGAAGAGACCAAGTTGATCTCGCTCAACGACATAAAGGAAATGCTCCACCCCGACAACGAAGTTTATGTTGGAATGCAAGTCGTTCCGGTGGAAAAAATAATCGGAAGCGAAGGCCGCTACAACGACTTTGACAACTTGTTCTTTCCAAAGCATTCCCACCTAAAGAACCGCTGGCTCAACATAGACAAAGCCTACATGGAAGGCAAAATCCTCCCCGCCGTGACCTTGTACGAAATTGGCGGCGTGTACTTTGTCCGCGACGGAAACCACCGCGTGTCGGTGGCCAAGGCGCGGGGCGTGGAATTCATCGACGCGGAAGTGACAAGCCTCAGGACGGAGTTGCGCCTTACGCCCGGAAAGTCGATGGACACGATAATCAAGCAAATCATCGCCTACGAAAAAAGGCTCTTCTACGCAAAGACCAACTACGGCGACATCACCGGCGACTGGAGCCTGGACTTCACCACGGCGGGCCAATACGACGTGATTTACAACCACATTTTGACCCACAAGTATTTCATCAACTTGAACCAAGTGGAAGAAATTTCGATGACGGACGCGATAATGTCATGGCACAACACCGTCTACATGCCCGTGGTGAACACGATAACACGCCACAAAATAATGAAGAAATTCAAGCGGCGGACGGTCTCCGACTTGTACGTCTGGCTCATAAAATACTGGGACGAGCTCAAAAAAGCCTTGGGAGAGGACATTCCCCTGGACGACGTTTTGGAGGACTTTGAGAAGAGCTTTTCGGAATCTTTGGCCGCCAAAATAAAAAACAACTTGAAAAAAGTATTGCTAAAACGCCGCTAAAGAAAAAATTTTCGGCCTAAAAAAAGAATTTTCTTGACGATTTTGCCATACTTGTGTTACAATATACAATAATAGAACTTAAATTTGTGGAGAAGTCCATTTTGCAGCCTATTGACAAATTCGCTTATATTCCTCTTTTTGCGGCCGCCGCTCTGATAACGGTCACAATAATATTTCTTTTTGTGGCTTCCGTCAGAAAAACGGCCAAGCCCAGCTTTGTCTTTTTCTTGGCGGGGCTCTGCGTTTTGGCGGGAGCGCTTCTCACCGCCATGCGGCCCAACCTAATTTTGTTCTCCCTTTCGCTGGCGGCGGCGGCCCTTTTGGTCCTGCCCTACGCGGCCATCAAGGCCTTCTCCAACGGCGAAGAGGGCGAGGACGAGAGCGACGGAAAGCCCGGCGCCATCAACGGCGGCAAGCGCTACAACGTCGTCTACGAGGAAATAGACCGCTCGCTTTTGGACGTGCAAAAAGACTTGCTTGGCCGCGCGGCGGAATCAATCTCCGCGCCCGGAGCCTTGGACTCAATCTTGGAATATTACTCAAAGCAAATGATAGAGCTGACCCACGCCGACGGCTCGATGATTCTTTTGCTGGACGACTTTGACGACGTGATTTCGGTCAAGCACTTGGAGGGCTCCTTCGTTCCGCCATACCTGCTTCCGGAGAACATTCCCCACAAGCAGAACCGCGTGGACATGAGCATGAAGTACGCGCAGTTCCCGCTCAAGGGAAACATTTTTGGAGAGATTCTTTCGGGCTCAAAGGCCGAGCTGATAACCGAACCTCTAAAGGACGAGCGCATTGTCCAAAATGAAAAGGAAGACTTTTTGCGCTGCGGAACGTACATTTTCGTTCCCCTCATCGCGCAGTCGCAGACCATCGGCGAGATAGCCTTGAGCCGCGACTTTGGAAACGAGCCCTTCAACGACAAGGACTTTGACGTGGCCAAAAAATTGGCGGACATCATGGCCTTGGGCGCCCGCCTCATAACGATCCACAACGACATGGTGGAACGAAGCAACGACGAAAAGGAAGGCGAAATTTCCACAAGAATTCAAAAATCGCTCTTGCCCGCCAAGATGCCGATTTTGCCCGGAGTTTCAAGCGGCGCCTTCTTCTCCAACGCGGAGTCTATTTGCGGAGACTTCTACGACTTGGTCGTGGCCCGCAAGGACCGCATAGCCTTTGTGATGGGCGACGTCACCGGAAAGAATTTGACCAGCCTTGTAATCATGATTCAAATCCGCGCCATGCTGCGCCTCACCACAAACACCCAGCAAACGCCGGGAACAATCTTGAGCTGGACAAACCGCGGCCTTTTTGGCGAGGCGGACAAAGACCACTTTGCCAGCGTTTCGCTCATCTTCTACGACAGCGTCACAAAGAAATTCACCTATTCTTCGGGCGGCACCAACCCGATATATATATATAGGCAAAAAGACCAGTCCTTCACAAAAATTTCCGACGACAGCATGCCTGTCGGAATGGAAAAGGAAACCGTTTACGCGGACAAAACCCTTGAATGCGAAAGCGGCGACATCATCGTAACTTGTTCAGACGGCTTGATCGAAGCGCTCAACCTTGACGGAAAGCAGTATTCGGCCAGCCGCCTTGAAAAGATTATAAAAGAAAGTCATTCTTTGGCGGGCAAGGAAATTGCCAAACACGTCCAAGATGATGTAAAAAATTTCTGCGGAAGCGCCGTCCAGCATGACGACCAAACGCTTCTATGCATAAAAGTCCAATAGGAGGAAGGAGCTCTGTTATGGAACTGAAAATACGTAAGAATGGAGACGTTTATATCATTGACGTCAACGGGGAAATGGACTTGTACAACTCTTACAAGCTCAAGGAATTGGTGATGAAGATGCTTGAAAAGAGCGTCAAATTCTTCGTCATCAATTTGGAGCAGGTTGACTACATTGACTCGTCTGGAATCGGCGCCCTCATTTACATCTGCTCTACAATTAAAAAGATGAACTTGAAGCTTGCCATCGCCAGCGTTCATGGTTCGGTAAAGAAGGTTATCGAATTGACAAAATTGATGGGCTATTTCCCGATGGCCAACAGCGTTGAAGAAGCGCTTTTAATGGTTAAAGACTAAATTCGCGCGTAATTATAGGAGATTGCAATGGCAGAAGAAACATTAAAATTGTTGCGCTCTGACGACAACGACCCCTTGTTTGACAAGACAAACATGCTAAAAAAAGAGTTCCCCTCGGACTTTAGGCAGATTAGATATTTTACCCTCTTGATTGTCCAGGCCGCGCCCGCCGAAATCAAGGACGTGAACCTTTTGGAACAGCAGATTTCGGAAGTAATCAAGAACGCCGTCAAGCACGGAAACAACTGCGACGTGAACAAGAAAGTCACGGTTTGGTATTCGTTCAGCCCCACCCACGCCCACCTCATCGTTCAGGACGAAGGCGAAGGCTTCAAGGACTTGGACAAGTGGAACGAATTCAACAAAAAGAGAATCGAAGCCTTGCACGAGCAGAACTTTGAGATGCTCTCAAACTTCGTTTCATTCCGCACAAAGCAGTCCGACGACCAGGACGGCGGAAACGCCTTGTTCGCCGCTCTCGAATATTGGGACGGCGGCTTTGTCTACAACGGAAAAAAGAACGCCGTGGCCATGCTCAAGCGCTACCAGCAAAAGCACCACGGAATCAACGCGAATTAATTTTTTGGAGGGAAAAAATGGCAAAGAAGGGATTCAATCTTTCAATTTATTTTATCGGCATGGCTGTGACCGTCGTGGGCTTTTGCTTGCCGATGTTCAAGTTGTTTGGAAGCAACAGCAAGAACGGCTTTGGCTTCATCAACTTTAACGATTCTGGCTTTGTGACAATCGGCGCCTTGCTCATCATCGCGGGCGCGATTGCCGGCGTTGTGGTTTCGTTGTTGGGAATGGAGCAGTTTGAATGGCTCGCTTGGGCGGTAAGCGTCATCGGCGGAATCGTCTTGGTGGTGGGCTTTAACGACAACGGCATTTACAAGGCCATCGGCAAACACTTGCTCAAGAACTCTACAATCGGCATGTGGATGATCGCGGCCGGTTGGGTAGTCGCCTTGGCCGGAAAGCTTCTAAAAAAGTAAAATCATACCGTTGCAACAGCAAATAAAAAACCGCTCGAAAGAGCGGTTTTTTATTTGTGCTGGAGATGGGGGGAATCGAACCCCCGTCCGGGCGCGCAAATCAGGCGCGTCTACAGGCTTAGCCAAGCGAGGTGTTTGTCGGGAAAAGGTAGCGGCATGGCAGGCGTCTTTTCCTTATTTCGTCTAAAAGTCCCGGCCGTCCGGCGAAAATGGCGGCCAGCAAGTCCCTATTGGCAACAGAAATTCTCTCCGCTAGGAACAGCGCGAAAAGATTTCCGGCTCTGTAAGCCGCGACTTACGCCGCGAGAGCTAACTGTTCGTTTTCAGACTCTTCGTCTTCTCTACGTTTGGCAGTTATAAGTTTTGTCAGTTTAGGGAACCTTCACTCCCGCCTGCAACTCAAGCTTTATCGCGTCCGTCGAAACCGGAGCACCCCCAAGTTGTACTTTATAAATTAACGATAAAAAATGAATTTGTCAAGTTAGCGGCAAGAAAAATTGTATGCAAGCCTAAAATGATTTGTTAGCCGCATAAGCCGCAACATTCGCGCTTGCAATGCTCGCGCGAACAGCGGTAACGACTGTGTTAAACCTAGCGTTCGGCGTTAGCGCTCGAAACTGGCGGCGTCGTATGAAGGCTTGGCCGCGCCTGTTCCAACCTTTACAAAGGCGTCCTTAAAGCCGTAAGCCTTAAAGCGCTCAAGGACAACGCCGTATTCGTCAACCGACAAGGGGCCGACCAAAACCGGCGAGCGGCCGCTCTGGCGCACAACGGCAAGCGGATAGCGGCCGGCGTACTGGGCGGTCAGCTGGTCGACAGTCTCGGCCTTGTTGCAAGACGCGATTTGCACGTAATATTTTTGTCCCTCAAGCTCGCCAAAGTCGCTCAAGTAGGCGACGCCGGCGCTCTTTTGGAAGGGATCGGCCTCGATTCTTTCTTGGACTGGAAAGGCCTCAACTTGAACCGGCTCTTCTTCCGCTAAAACAGATTCGGGCGCCTTTGACTCGGACGGAACCAAAACGATGGCCTCATATTCGTCCAAGGGCTCTTCAGCGGATATTTTCTCCTCTTCTTCGGCGGCCACAAGGGGCTCGTCCTTAACTTCGGCCTCGACAAAATCGTCTTCGGCCGCTTCGGCTTCTGAATTTTGGGCCAGCTCGTCCACGACAGGCTCTTCGTACTGCGGGTACTCGCCTTCTTCCGGAGAAGTCTCTTCCGCAATCTCCTGCGCATCTTCTTGCGCGGCGATTTCCTCGGCGGCCTCTTGCGCTTCCTCTTGGGCGATTTCTTCCTCAGTCTGGTCAAAGGCCTTGTCGGCTATGCTTTCTTCGGCTTCCTCCACCGCTTGGGCCACGGCCTCTTCCACAGGAACGCCGCTTTCCATCGCCTCTTCCACAACTTGCGAAATTGTTTTTTCTTCAGAAGCGGCTTCTTCCGGCGGACAATAGCCGCCGTTTGTAAGGACCGCGCTTCCGTTGCAAACTTCGTCGGCGCCGCCGCTTCGCTTGGTGAGCTTTACCAAATTGTTGGCGTTCTTTTTAATGTTCAAGGCTTCCGCGGCTTCGGGCGAAAGCAAGACGGCCACGCCTTCCGACGGATCAAGGGAGCCGATGACCAAAATGTCAACGCGCTCGCCGTTGGCGGGATTGGTGACGCTGATCGAGTCGCCGGGAAGATAGCCCACGGTCTTTGCGAAAAGTCCGCGCGGAAAAAGTCCGGGGTCGGCCACAAGCGCGCGGCCGTCAAGAGAAGGGCTTTCCGCCCAAAGCAAAATTCCAGTGACAAAAAGCGCGCCAAGCGCTAAAAGCATTTTTTTCATATCGAGCCTCCCTTTTTGGCGAACTGCGCCTGCATCTCGTTTGCAATGTCTTTGGCGAACGATTCCACGCCCAGCCGATTGTTGTTCAAGTCTGTTGTCGCGGGCGGAGTGAACGTTCCGCTTGCGATGACTTTATTTTGAGAGAGCGAAACAATTTCCATGTCCGCGCCCTTTATGTTGCTAAGCAAAACCGCCGTTGGATTGGCGGAATCTAGAACCGAATAATTGAGTTCCAGCTTGACGAACAAGTCCATGCTGCCGATTTTGGCTTCTATCATCGACCGGCGGATTTCGGTCTTGTCGGCGGCTACGTCGTTCTTGGAAACCAAAACCGCGCCGTTTGACACAATCATTCCCCGGTCATAAAAATAGTCCAGTATGGCTTGTTCCACCACATACGAGGAGTCAAAAACCTCGTCGCCCGGAGTGTTTTTCTGGACGACTTGGAGAGAAAAGCTTTTTGCGGACGCTGAAAAAATCGCAAATACGAAAGCGATGGCAAACAATGCTTTTTTCATTTTATATTGACTATACTCCTCTTTTTTCAATATCGGAATTTTTTACTTGAACATTAGCGAAAAGAGCGCTACAATTAAAATAGGCGGGAAAAAGTGAATCGAAGCGACACCAAGCTTTACATAATCGGCGCGGGCTTTGCGGGCCAAATGATCGCCGACGACATCAAGCGGAAAAAAATCTTTGGAAAAGTCACGGCATTTCTTGACGACGACAAGAATTTGATAGGAAGCGACATCGACGGCGTTCCTGTCTTGGGCCCCATTGACGACATAGCGCTTGTGTTGAGCCCCGCGCCTACAGACAAGGCCATCATCGCCATTCCTACGGCGGGCGTGGAACGGATCCGCGCCATTTACGAAAGCCTAAAAAAAAGCGGCTTTGAAAAAATAAAAATTCTTCCCGCGATAAGCCAAGTCGTCAACGAAACGGCGCGCTTGGTGCAGGCGCGAGAAATAGACCCGCTGGACATTTTGGGCCGCACGCCGGTGACGATTTCGTTAAAGGAAAGTTTGGCCTACTTGCGCAAAAAGCGCGTTTTGATTACAGGCGCGGGCGGCTCGATCGGCTCGGAATTGTGCAGGCAGCTTTTGAGCGGAGGAGCCGAACGCCTCTACCTTTTTGGGCACGGAGAAAATTCCATCTATCAAATAGACAGGGAACTGCGCTTGCTTCAACAGGAAGGCGTGGGAGAGGCGGCGACGATCGTTCCGATAATCGGAGACATGAAGGACGCCGCCTACACGCGCCACATCATAAAGCAGACAAAGTGCGACGCGATTTTCCATTGCGCCGCCTACAAGCACGTCCCGTTGATGGAAGAAAACCCCGTGGCCGCCGTGGAGAACAACGTTTTTGGAACAAAAAACCTTTTGGACGCCGCGCTTGAATTTGGAGTTCAAAAATTCATTTTGATTTCCACCGACAAGGCCGTGCTCCCCGCGAGCGTTTACGGCGCGTCAAAATTTTTGTGCGAAAAGCTGGTTTTGGACGCGGCAAAAAAGGCCAAAAAGTCGCAGGCCTTTATGTTCACGCGCTTTGGAAACGTTTTGGGCTCGCGCGGCTCGATTCTGCCTTTGTTTATGGAACAAATCAAGAACGGCGGCCCGATAACCGTGACCGATCCCAAAATGGAGCGCTACTTTATGACGATTCCTGAAGCCTGCTCGCTTGTCCTGCAGACGGGCGGCGTTGGCGTGAACGGAGAGTCGTACTTGCTGGACATGGGCGAGCCGATAAAGATAAAGGACTTGGCGGAACAAATAATAAAGTTCAGCGGCTTGGAGCCTGGAAAGGACATAGAAATAAAATACACGGGAGCCAGACCCGGAGAGCGGACCACGGAGCCTCTTTGGCTTGAGGAAGAAAACCCTCAGCCCACGGCTTTTCCAAAAGTCTTGCGCCTGCAAAGCGACATTGAAAACGGCTTTGACTTGGACGGGCTTTTGCAAAAACTGGGCGCGGTTTGCTTTTGGTCAAAAGAGACGCAGGAGCGCTACCGCGACGCGGAGGAGCTAAAAAGAATTTTGCGCGCCGCGATTCCGTCGTTAAAAGGAGGACAAAATGGCTGACGATTCTCTTAAGGTTCCCTTTTCACGCCCGTCCATTTCAAAAGAGGAAGAGTACGCCGTTTACAATGTCTTGAGAAGCGGCTGGCTCACAACGGGAAAGGAGGCGCTGGCCTTTGAAAACGAGTTCTCCTATTTTATGAACAAGGTTCCCGACGAGGCGATAGAAGCCCGAAAGGCGGCGGGCCTTGACGCGCGCGACGTCAAAAGCCTTGCGGTGAACAGCGCCACAAGCGGAATGATTTTGGCGATGGAAGCGTGCGGAGTAAAGCCCGGAACGGCCGTCATAACCACGCCCTACACTTTTGTGTCAACCGCCGCCTGCGCCAAACATTTGGGCGCCGACGTGATTTTCGCCGACATTGAGGCGGACTCTTATTCGATTGACGTTGACAAGGTTGAAAAAATCTTGGCCGCCGACAAGGACAAAAAAATTGTCGCCGTAGTTCCCGTCCACATAGCGGGAAACCTTTGCGACATGGAGCGGCTTGTGGCGGCGGCAAAAAAACACGGCGCCAAGGTAATCGAGGACGCGGCGCACGCGTTTCCTTCGCTTTCAAGGCTTGGATACGCGGGAACGATCGGCGACGCGGGCGTGTTTTCTTTTTACGTGACAAAAACGATGACTACGGCGGAAGGCGGAATGGTATGCGTCCGCGACAAGGATTTGGCCAAGCGCATGGCCGTGATGAGAATGCACGGAATGGACAGAACCACTTGGGACAGATACACAAGCCCGCGCGCCAGCTGGGAATACGACATCGTCGACTTGGGCTGGAAATTCAATCTTCCGGACTTATTGGCGACCATTGGCCGCGTCCAGCTTAGGCGGGCTCCGGAAATGTTTGAAAGGCGCAAAGAGATTGTCCAATACTACAACCAAGAATTTTCAAAGCTTGATTTTGTCCAGCTTCCGCCCGACGGAGAGGGAAACGCCTGGCACTTGTATCTTATGCGGCTAAATCTTGGAGAGCTTACAATTGGACGCGACCAATTTGCGGCGGCGCTCCAAAAAGAAGGAATAGGAATTTCCGTCCACTTCATTCCCCTGTTCAACTTCACTTACTGGAAAAATTTGGACGCCGCCTTTAGGGCAAAGAATTTTCCCAACGCGGCCAAGCAATACGAGCGGACCATAAGCCTGCCCCTTTGGCCGGACATGACAAAAGAAATGGCGCGCCAAGTTGTGGCGGCGGTCAAAAAAATCGGCGAGGAAAACCATGCCTGAAAAATCGCGGACGCAAATTTCCAAAAGCTATTACAGCGACTTGGAAAAAGAAGGGATGATTTACGCAAAGACGATCCGCTCGCCAAAAAAATCCGGCGTTCTAAAAAGCGTTGAAATAAAGGACTTGCCGCCAAATTATTTTTTAATCGACGCAAAAAATTTTCCCGGCCGAA
>CADBBB010000053.1:0-25689 GCA_902792795.1 uncultured Spirochaetaceae bacterium
CCCATAAAGGCCATCATCATGTCCGGCGAGCCGGCCTTTTTAGGAATGGCCTCTCCGTTTTTGTTGGAACCGGCCGCCGCGTCGCCCACTTTGTTGGCAATCATGGAGCGGCATGAAAAAAAGAATGTTGACAGCGCCAAAAGCGCCGCCGCCTTAAGGTAAATTCTCATGCCACCTATTATAATAGAAGAATTGATATATGGCAAGCGTAAAATGCGCTAATACCGGCGGCCCAAATTCCGATAATAAAAAAGAATATCCATAAAAAATTTTGCGGGGTGGATTTATATGAAAAACCAATTTTACGCTCTTATTACAGCTCTATTTTGCGCCGTCATTCCATTTGTCTTGGCCGCTTGTCTTTCGACAAAGCCCAGTCCAAAAGGCGCGACGACCGCCCAGGAATACATCATGGCGGGCGAAATTGAAAAGGCGAAGAACCTTTTTTCTAACCAAGCGGACATAAACAACGTTGACGAGGACGGAAACACCGCCCTGCATGTAACCGCCCGCATAAACGAGGCGGACTTGGCCACGTTCCTCATCATAAAGGGAGCGGACACCGAGCTAAAGAACAACATGGGCGACACTCCGCTCCAGGTCGCCATAAAAAGCGATTCCTACGACGCGGCGCGGTCCCTTGCAACTATGGGCGCCGACATATTTTCCCTTGACGCGGAAGGAATGAGCGCGCTTGAAAATTCAATGGCGCGTGGCGAGCTTTACTACGACATCATGATAAACCCAAAGACCGCCGAACAAAAGGATTCCGCCACAGGAAACGGCATAGTCCACTACTTTGTCAACACGCAGAACAAAAAGGCCGTGGACTACTGCATAAACAAAAAAATTCCCATCGACCAGAAAAACGCCAAAGGCCAAAGCCCGCTGGCCCTGGCCCTAAAGGACCCGCAAAACGTCATACAGGCGCAAATCGCCGCCGACTTGATTTTGGCCGGAGCCGCGCCCGTAAACTGCAACGCCAAGTATTTTGAAGAGGCGCTTTTGCAGCGCAACATGTCGCTTAGAATGAGCGACGGCCAGACTCCCCTGCACTTTGCCGCTATTTACGGACACGCGGGAATTTCGCAATACCTTTTGGACAACGGCGCGGACACAAGGGCGCAGGACATTTCCGGCGCCACTCCCCTTCACGAAGCCGTCCGCTACGGAAACACGGAAATAGTCCGCCAGCTTTTGGCCGCCGGCGCCAACGTCAACGGCCAGGACAGCTTGGGAAAGACACCCCTTTTGGTTTTGATTCCGCAGGAAAAGCAGGCGGAAATTTACGGCTTGCTTTTGTCGTCAGGCGCGAACGTCAACCAAAAGGACATGTTCGGCGACACAATTTTGCACGTCGCGTCAATGTCAAAAATTTCCCCTGAGATTTTGCGCTTGTTCACCGAGGCGGGCGCGGACATAAACATTCGCAATAAAAAGGGCCTCACGCCCATCGCCACCTCAATCGAGCACGGCCAGGCCGAGCAAGTCAATTTCTTCGCCACAAACGGAGCCGACATCCACGCCGAGGACGCAAAGAAGAACACGCCGCTCACAAGCGTGTTGGCGCGCCCCGACGATTTGTACAAGTCTTTGGTGGTCAAGCAAAACGCGTCCTCCATCGACTCGGAAGGAAACACGCCGCTTTTGGTGGCGCTCAAAAGAAACGCGAGCTTTGAGCGGATTCAATACATCGCCGACATGGACTCCAACGTCAACGCCAGAAACCGCGACGGCGAAAGCGCGCTTTTTGTGGCCGTCCAAAGGAACAACCGCAAGGCCGGCGAGCTTTTGCTCTCGCGCAACGCCGACATATTCGCCGCCAACACGCAGAACGTATCTCCTCTCCGTGAATCGCTTGAAAGCCAAAACGGAAGCGAGCAGTGGCTCATTAATTCTTCAACAATCGCAGCGCGCGACGGAAGCGGAAATTCAGTCTTGCACTACGCGGCGGAATGGTCGCTCCCCAACGACGTGATGAACTTTTTGATTCAAAAGGGAGCGGACGTCAACGCCGTCAACGGAAACGGAGAGACTCCCCTCTTTAGCGCCGCCAAGGCCGACAACGCGGACGCGATCACTTCGCTTGTAAAGAGCGGCTCTTCGCTCAACGCGCGCGACAACTTGGGAAGCGGCCCCTTGCACGCCGCCGTGCGCTGGGACGCCTTGGCCGCGGCCGAAAAATTGATAAACCTTGGACTTAACATCGACAGCCAGAACGTTGGCGGAAAAACTCCCTTGGCGGAAGCGGCCGTCGAAGGAAACATCACCATGGCCAAGCTCTTGCTGGGCCACGGCGCCAATCCCAACACATACGACCAAAACGGAAGGACTTGCCTAAGCGACGCGATTCGCGCGGGACAATACGAGATGACGCGCCTTTTGCTTTCGGCAAAGGCCAACCCGCAAATTCAGGACTTGGCGGGAAGAACGCCCTACCACGAGGCCGCGATTTTGGGAGACAGGGACATAATCGACTTGCTCAGGAAGGCGGGCGCGAATCCTTTGGCGCGCGACAAGAGCGGCGTCACTCCCCTTTCAATCGCGTTCGGCAAGGACGAAGAGACGATATACTTGATTTTGGGAAACGACAGAATGATAGCGGACTCGGACGGCAACACGCCCGTCCACATCGCGGTGCAAACGCGCGCCGCCCATTCAATATTGGTGTCGCTAATCGCAAAGGGCTATCCATTTGACACAAGAAATTCTTTGGGTTGGACTCCGCTTGCGATCGCGGCCAGCTCCGGCCTCAAGGACGCGGCGGCGCTTCTCTTGGAAAAAGGAGCCGACCCATTTGCCCAAACGCCGTCAAAAGGCGGAAGCGTTCTTTCGCTGGCCTTCAACGAAAAGAGCGGCTACCTTTTGGGCTACATCGTCAAGAACGCCGGAAACAAGACGGACATTCGCGGAAACACGATTTTGCACTACGCCGCCCGCCTTGCCGACGAGGCGACCGTCCAGCGCCTTTTGACGCTGGGCTTGAACAAGCGCGCCAAGAACGTTAGCGGCGAGACTCCCTACGACGTGGCCGTCAACTGGAAAAAGGACGCCAACGCCGCGCTTCTAGCCATCGCCCCCGCCGCAAGCGAAGAGTAGGAACGGAAGGCGCGCTGCCGCTTAAAGCCTTGACTCGTTCCTATTGCAGGAAAGACAAAAAAAAAGGCCGCGCAAAGCGGCCTTTTTTGTTTATGACGAATTTTTATGGCGAAACGGCGGCTCAAACCTTGAACTGGCCAAGCTCGTCGCCGATGCTGTCGATTGAATTTTGCATTTCGACGGCAAGGTTTTGGAGCTGGTCGCTCACGTTTGAAATCATCGCGGCGCCGGTTTTCATGTCTTCCATTCCGTTCTTCATTCCGCCGGTGGCGTTTTCAAGCATTTCGACTTCATGCAAAATCGCCTGGCTTCCTTGGGTCATTTCCTGCGAGCTTTCCTTTACCTGGGCGGAATTGTTGTTCAAAACGCTCAAGGCCTCGTTGATTTGCGCCGAGCCTTCCAACTGCTCGCTCATCGCGCCGCTGATCTCGCGCACCAAAACGTCGGTTTGCGAAATGCTGTCGGCGACGGCCTTGAGCGCGTTCTGGGAACTGCGGCTGGCGGAAACGATTTTGTCAACCGATTCCTGAATGGTCTTAAGCTGCGCGCCGATTGTCTTTGTCTGCGCGCTTGAGTTTTCGCTGAGCTTTCTGATTTCGTCGGCGACTACGCTGAAGCCTTTTCCGGCCTCTCCGGCGTGCGCGGCTTCGATGGCGGCGTTCATGGCAAGCAAGTTGGTTTGGCGCGCGATTCCGCTGATTACGCTGTTGGCGGTCTTAAGCATTTCGCTTTGCTGCTGAACGTCCAAGACCATCTTGTTCACTTCTTCCTGCTTGTCAACGCCGTCAGACGCGCCTTTTTGCAAGACGGCGAAAGAGCCGGTCAACTTTTCCACCGAATGGTTGACCGAATTGATGTTTCCTATCATCTGCTCCACGGCGGAGCTGGCTTGCTGCACGCTGTCAGACTGGTTCGCAATCATGCGGCCCATAGACTCTATGTTGCTGGAAATCTTTGAAACAGCCTCCGCCGTTTGGTCCACAGAACCGGACTGCGCGTCGATGTCTTTTCCCATGTTCTCGATGTTTTCTATGATTTGGCTGATTGAAGAGACTGTGTTCTGCGTGCAGTCGCGCAAGGCCGTTCCGGTGTTGACCAAAACTTCGTTGGAATTTTTCACGTTCCCCACGATGCCCTGCAACTTTTCGATAAAGCGGTTCAAGCTGTCCACAAGCTCGTTGATAACTTTGAGCGCGCTGGGGCTCTTTAGCTGGACGCGCTGGGTCAAGTCCGCGTTTCCGCTAGAAAGGTCGTCGACGGCCTTTTTGAGCGTTCTCGCGCTGATAATTACGTTCGACGTGTAGAAGGCCACAAACAAAAGAATGACGGCGACAAGACAAATGGCAATCGGAGTCACAGCCGAGGACAAGAAGGCGCCTGCCGTGTATTCAATTTTCATCGCCATGTGCCAGCCGATCAAGTCCAAGGGGCCAAGAACTAATTCCGCCTTTGGGGAAGCCTTGGTCTGAATTTTGTCGGGAAGGGCGTTGACTTTGGCAAGCTCCGGCATTCGGACGGCAAGCTTGACGTGATCCTTCAATATCGATTGGTCGAGCGCTCCTGTAATTTCAAGGTCGTTGTTGTAAAGGTACATTTCGACTTCTTTTGGAATTCCTTCATACATGCTCTTGATGAAGTCGGTCAGGGGGATTCCTGTTCCCGCGATTCCAACGGGAGTCCTGTCCGTGTCGCGAATGACGGCGTTGACCCAGAGCATCGTTATGTTGAGGTCGGGGTTGTAGTTGATGTTGAAGTTGTATTCCTCCGTCTCGTACATGGTCATCTTGTACCAGTATGTGTCGGGGTCCTCCGGGTTCAAAGTGTACGCGTACTTCATGTCGCTCCAGAACTCGTGGTTTTGGTCGCTGACCCAGAAAATCGATTTGCTCAAAAATGAATTTTGATATGAGGCGAATTCATTTTTTCCGACGCGGGCGGATTCCGGATCGTTGGGCGCCTTCAAGTAATCGCGGACAAGCGGCGAGCGCGCCATTTGGCGCACCAAGGTCAGCTGCTCGTTGAGGCTGGACTGAAATTCAATGGTCTTTATTTCAGCGGCGTGCTTAAGGCGAATGTCGGCGCTTTTTCTAAATGAACGCTCGGACCAAAAAATAGTCACGACGACAGTCACAACGACGGCGGCTATGGACGCGACGATCATCTGTAATTTAAAGTTCTTCATAAGCTCTCCCAAAAACAATGTGAGTTAATTTTAAATCGTGTCCTACTATTTTACAAGCTTTTAAAAAAAATTCAAGCCACGCGGAAGATGGCTCGGCCCGCAGTCTCGCGCGTTTTTTATAGTTTGCAATGCGGAATTTGACAAACGCAAAATTTGGCTATAGAATTGCATTATGAAAAGATTTTCTTCCACTCTATTCGCCGCAATTTATTTGGCGCTGATTTCGTTTTTCGCCTTTGCGCAGGAAAAGCCTTGGGTCAATTCCACCGTTGTTGGAGCCATTCAGGGCTACAATCCCAAGCCGGCCGACGACTTTTACGCCGCCACAAACCGCGACTGGCTTTTGTCCGCCAAGATTCCCAAGGGGGAGCCAAGAACCGGCTCCTTTACCGAGCGGGGAGCCCAAATTGACAAAGAGCTCATGGCCCTGATGACAGACAAAAGCCTCTCCGGCCGCGACGCGCAAAACGTCCAAAACTTGTACGCGCTCTACCTTGACTGGAACTTGCGCAAGGACACCGGCCTTGCCGCCCTAAAAAAAATCTTGGCCCCCGTCCAAAACATAAAGACAATGGAAGAGCTTCGCGCGTATCTTGCCAGCAAAGACTGCGTTTATTACGGAACGACCTTTTGCAGTTTTGACGCCGGCGCGGACATAAGCAATCCAATGCGAAGCGCCACAAACGTTTTTTCCACTTCGCTCACCTTGGGAGACGCGGCGGAATACAAGGCGCTCACCCAAAACGGAAAGAACACAAAAGAATTCTGCGACGCGGTTTCGCTCCACGTTCTTTTAAAGCTTGGCTATGGCGAGGCGGAGGCCAAGCAAATCATAGAGCGCAAATACAAGTTTGAAGGCGCGCTCGCTTCCAGCATGATGACGACGGAAGATGAAAACTCGCCGGACTACTATAAGAAAGCGCTGAACAAAAAGACCGTCGCCGAGCTGGGCGCCCTTTCGCCAAATTTCCCCTTGGTTCAAATAATGAAAACGCGGGGAATGGACAAGGCCAGAAGAATTTATTTGTTTGAGCCGAAATGGCTCAAAAGGCTCAACGAACTTTTTGTTCCGGAAAATTTGGAAAGCATCAAAGCCTACATAATCGACCACATCGCGCGCGACACGGCAAACCTTTTGGACAAGGACACCTACGACTTTTACAAGGCCGCTTCCAGAAAGCGCATGGGCATAACGGAAGCGCAAAGCCTCGAACAGGACGCCTGCGACTTTGTGGCGGACGCCGTTTCAGTTCCGCTTTCAAAACTATACGCAAAAAATTGCGTGGACAAAAACGCCAAGCCCCGCGTGACAAAGCTCATAAAGGAAACCATCGCCGAGTACAAAAAAATAATAGCCGCGCAAGACTGGCTTTGCGACGAGACAAAGAAAAAAGCCGTCGCCAAAGTCGGAGCCACAAAAATTCACGTTGCCTACCCCGCGCTTTGGGACAACTACAGCGCGCTCGACATTCGCTCGGCGGCGGAAGGCGAAACCTTCTTTAGCGCCGTCCAAAAGCTTTCCGTCTTTTACACAGAAAAGACCAACAAGCGGGTCAACAAATGTCTCGGCAGCGGAATGTGGAATTCCAAGGTTTACCAAGTCAACGCCTTCAACGGCTTCACCAACAATTCCATCAACATAATCGCCGGAATCATCGGCGGCCCCTTTTACCGGCCCGACATGAAAGACGAGGAGCTTTACGGAACGCTGGGCGCCGTCATCGGCCACGAAATAAGCCATTCGTTTGACGCCACCGGAAGCCAGTTTGACAAAACGGGCGCGATGAAAAATTGGTGGACGGACGAAGACTGGGCAGCCTTTGAAAAGCGCTCGCAAAAAATCGCCGACTACTTTGACAGCATGAACACGCTCGGCGCCCTTCATCAAAGCGGAAAGACAGTCCAAGGCGAGGCCGCCGCCGACATCGGCGGAATAAAAGTCATGCTTGAGCTGGCCAAAAAAAAGAAGGACTTTGACTACAAGCTTTTCTTTGAAACATACGCCCGCCTTTGGGAAAGCCTCTGCCAAAAGGAATTCGCCGACTACAGGCTCAAAAACGACACGCACCCCTTTGACTACCTTAGGGTCAACGTGACGCTCCAGCAATTCGACGAGTTCCACAAGACTTACGGAATCAAGCCGGGCGACGGAATGTATCTCGCGCCGGAAAAGCGCGTGGGCATTTGGTAGCGCGCGTAAAACGGCCGCAAGCCAAAAAAGCAGCTGTCGCGGCTAAACTTCCACAAATTGCGCGCGCAAGTTTGGAATGTCCACGCTCTTTGCCTTTACCGTAATCTTGTCATTTAAATTCAACTTGTTCTTTGGCGCGAAGACCGTTTGCTGCGCCAAGGACGGTATCATAAAGACGGCCTCGTTTCCCTTAAAGTCAACGCAGACGGCCTCGCCCGTCCAGTCGGGATTTTGCAAAAGATAGACAAGCGTCCAATGCAAGTCGCTTTTTCGCTCGGCCTTTTTGCAGGCGTAGGCCGCTTCGTCGCCGGCCAAAAGACGCTCAAGCATGCTGTCCTTGTCTATTAAATCGCGGCCGTCCAAAAAGGCGCGCAATTGCTCGTGGCACAAAAGGTCTCCGTAGCGGCGCAGGGGGCTGGTCACTTGGCTATACATTCCAAGGCCAAGTCCTGCGTGCGGACCGGGAACCAAGCCCACCTCGCGGCGATGCATGCAGCGCACGGTCTTGAATTCTCCGGCCAAGCCGCTCGGCAAGTCTTTGGGAATGTCGGGCGACTCTTGGCGGACATAGACAAAAGGAATCTTGTTGGCAAAAGCAAAACGCGCCGCGCCCTCGCCAGCCAAAAGCATCATCTCGCGGACAACTTCCGAACTTTGCGGATGAACTTCCGGCTCTATCGAAACCTTTTTGTTCTCGTCAAGCGCGATGTGAACTTCGGGCAAATTTATTTCGACGCTTCCGGCTTTTTTGCGCCGCTCCAAATTGCGCGCGGCGATTGCGAACAAGTCCTTTAACTCGCCGTCCTTAAGGCCGTCCGCCGCTTGGTAAGTCAAGCGCTTGACGTTGACGAGCGTTTTTAGGACTTGGCATTCTTCTATCGTTCCGTCGTCGTTAAGCAAAATGCGAAAGGACAGCGCGCGGCTTTTTTGAGCCAGTCCAAGCGCGTAGTCTTCCAAAGAATCCTCCGCCAACATTCTCGCCGCGCCGTCAGGAATGTAAAGGGTCGCGCCGCGGTCCATCGCCGCCTTGTCTATCTGGCTTTGCGGAAGAATGGCGCTGGCAGGGTCGGCGATGTGGACCCACAAATATTTTCCGTCAAAGGCCACGGCGTCGTCGGGGTCGGCGGACCATTCGTTGTCTATCGCGTACGAAATTCCAGGAACTTCAAAGCGCTCCTCGTCGGGCGGAGCGGCGAGCGAGATGGAGGCGGACTTCATCGAAAGGCCCCAGCGGGTCGGATGGGGATTTTTTGTGATTTGCCAAACGCCTGTGTCAAGCAAAAGTTTGTGGGCGTTCTCGGGCGTGGCGGAAATCCCAGCGTCTTGCAAAACCTTGGACTTGTCGGTTTTGGAAAGCGCCACCGCCTCCACTTCTCCCATAAATTTCGCGTCGTCGGGGAGCTGCAATTTTTTTTCTTTTAGACGCGCGAGGAAAGCCGCGTAATACTCCGCCTCATGAGCCTTTTGGTCGGCCTTGCTTTTTAGCGCGGAGATTTCTTCCTGGGTCCGGGGAACAAAAGCGAGCGCGCCGTTTTTCAAATCCTCTTCCGACAAAGAAAATTCAAAGCCAGTTCTAAGCTTGTCAAAATAAAAATACGCGGCCTCGGCGGGCGCGGCGGAATCAACCAGCGAAAGAAGTTCCTCAAAAGAAATTTTTTGCCCCGCCGTGGAATCGTCGCTTTGCAACAGTTCCCACGCCTCCAAAATTTTTGAGCCGGCTTCCGCGTCGTTAAAGGCCAAAACTTTTTCTATCGTGACGTTTTGCGACGGAAGCGGAACCACGTCCTTTTCGCGGACTTTGACCGAATCGTACTTGGCGGCCTTTCCCGTGTCCGTGGCGGGCGCGGTCTGGTATTTAATGGCGAACTTGTCGCCTTCGATCTCTGTTATTACAGCGGCGCTCTTTTTATACAAAACCGCTTGATTTTTTTGCAGCATATCTTCATTATAATATAAACAGGAACAAAATGGAAGAGAGCCCTTTTTACATAGGAAATTTTTCGCAAAGCGGCCGCGAGGACTTGGACGACCTTGAGTTTAGCGACCAAGTTCACGCCGTGGGAATGGGAGCCTTTTACGCCTGCCCCAACCTTAGCCGCGTCGTCTTGAACAAAAACCTAAACTACATTTCGCCGCTCGCCTTTGCCGCCTGCCCTTCCCTAAAAGAAATTGTCGCGGACTCCAACATAATCGCGCTCGCGCCAAACGCCTTCGCGCAAAACCCAAACGACTCGCAAGACCTTAAAGCGGCCGCCTTAGAGCCGGCGCAAATTCTTTTAAAGAACCCTTCCTACAAATTGGAAGGCGGCCTCTTGTACAACGCAAAATGGCGGTCGATTCTCTTTGCGCAGGACAAAAACTTGCGCGCAATTGAGTTCCCCAAAAACACCAAGACAATCGGCTGGTACGCCTTTGACGGCATGGCGGCGCTGGAAGAAATTGACATTCCGCAAACCGTGGAATGGATCGGCGAGCGCGCATTTTCAAATTGCGCAAGCTTGAAAAAAGTGACGCTCACAAAAAGCGTCAAGCAAATCGTGCGCGCCGCCTTTATGAACTGCCGCTCGCTTGAGGAATTCAAATTCCCAAAAGGCATGGAAGAAATCGCGCCCTTGACTTTTAGCGGCTGCGAAAATTTGCGCGAGGTGGAAATACCCCTGAGCGTCCGCTCGATCGGCGAGGCCGCCTTTGAATTTTGTTCAAGTCTGGAAAAAGTGACGGTATCAAAATGGTGCCAGATTGCGGACGGCGCCTTTGACAAGGGCGTGGAAATCCATAGAATATAGAAAAATAAAAAAAACGCTCCCGGGCGCGGATACGTCTGTCGGCACCGCTAGCTAGCGTCGCTCCACATGCATTGCGCCTTGAAACTATTACACTATGCCGCTATCGCGGCATGCGCAATGCAAGTGTTGCCGCCAGCCGCCCCGCTTCCTCGCGCGTTTTTTTTATTTTTACAATCATCTATGGTTTCTCAACACATCGACCAAGTGGCTGCCGGCGCCCAGGAGGTCCGGCCGCTCGGAAATTTCTAGCGCGTAGTTTTTAAAAAGATCGAAGGTTTCTTCGTCCATCGCGTTAAGCTCGCGGCGCATGTAGTCGGCCGGTCCGTCCGGCGAAAAAATCTTGACCCGCTCAAGGCCGCTCTTTTTTTGCAGGGCGTTTATGTCTTCCAATCTAACGTAGGAATACAAGTCGCCGTCTTTGGAAATCGTTTTAAAGGCCGCGTCGATTTGGCCGGCCACGATGTTTTCCTTGATTTTGTTTTGGCCAAAGCAGTATTGCGTGACGGCGTATTCGTTCATCGTGTAGGCGCAAAAAATCAAGCCGCCCTTTTTTGCGACGCGAGAGGCTTCGGAAAGCGCTTTTAGTTTGTCTTCATCCGTGTGAAGGTGGTAAAGCGGCCCGAGCATCAAGACGATGTCAAAAGTCGCGTCGTCCAAAAAAGAAAGGTCGCGCGCGTCGCCTTGCCAGCACTTTACTTTTTCGTGCTTGGCGCGGAGTTTTTCAAGATTGCTTTTTACAAGCTCGACGGCTGTCACGTCAAAGCCTTGCTTGCTTAGGGGAACGGAGTAAGCGCCGGTGGCCGCTCCCACGTCAAGAATTCTTAACGGTTGGGCGGATTGAGCGGCGGCGACATTTTGGCCTTGCAAAGCCTTTTCATTTGCCGCGGCCAAAATGTTTTTCATTGTAACAAAAAATTCGACTTGGCCGTGCCGCGTTTTAAGGCGGTGGTCCTCGTCGAATTTTTCGTAGTACTTTTCTAATTCAGTCAATTTACTCAGTCGGGCGCTTTTTGAAAGACTTGCTTTCCAAAATGGCCTGGCCTTCGCCGACCTTTTGTTCCATCATCGCGCGGACCTTGAGCGGCAAGCCGAACAAAGTGATAAAGCCCTGCGCGTCCTTGTGGTCGTAAAGGTCGCCAGTGGTAAAGCTCGCGATGCTTTCGTTGTACAAGCTGTACTTGCTTCCAGAACCGGCTCCGCGAATCATTCCCTTGTTAAGGTAAACTTTGGCCCAACCAGTAACGGTCTCTTCTGTCTTGTTGACAAAAGCCATCAAAGAGTCGAACAAAGTCGTGAACCATTTTCCGTCGTAGATAAGCTCGGCGACTTTGATGGAAACCTGCTGCTTGTAGTGGTATGTGTCGCGGTCAAGGCAAATGTGGTCCATCATGCGGTGGGCAAAGTACAAAATCGCTCCGCCGGGAGTCTCGTAAACGCCGCGGCTTTTCATTCCTACGCAGCGGTTTTCGCAAATGTCAACCAAGCCCACGCCGTGCTTTCCGCCAATCTTGTTGAGTTTTTCCAAGAGAGTAAGCGCGTCCATTTTCTTTCCGTTCAAAGCGACGGGAATTCCCTTTTCAAAGTCGATTTTTACGAACTCGCCTTTTTCGGGAGCCTCTTCGGGAACGGTCGTGTTCTTGAGCATGTGCGGATAGTTGGGGGCGTTCTCTGTCTTCTCAAGCTCCAAGCCTTCGTGGCTAAGGTGCCAAATGTTTTCGTCGCGGCTGTAGGACTGGTCATGCTTCATCGGAACTTCAAGCTTTCTGTCCTGAAGGTACTTGATTTCGGCCTCGCGGCTGTCCATGTTCCATTTGGGGTCGCGCCAAGCGGCGATGACCTTAAGGTCGGGAGCAAAGGCTTTGATTGCAAGCTCAAAGCGAACCTGGTCGTTGCCCTTTCCTGTGGCTCCGTGGCAAATCGCGACGGCCTTTTCCTGGCGGGCGTACTCAACCAAGATTTTTCCGATAAGGGGGCGGGCCGTTGAAGTGCCCAAAAGGTACTCGTCCTCGTAAACGGCGTTGGCCTTGAGGGCCGGCCAGCAGTATTCTTCGATGTATTCCTTTCGCGCGTCGACGACATAGCAGGCCGAGGCGCCGGTCTTGAGGGCGCGGTTCTTGATTTGCTTCCAATTGTCGCCCTGTCCCAAGTCAATGCAAACCGCGATTACGTCGTAGTCGTAGTTTTCCTTTAGCCACGGAATGATGACGGTTGTGTCAAGTCCGCCTGAATAAGCCAAAACAACTTTGTCTTTCGCTTTTGCCATAATTTTTCTCCTATCCGCGCATAAAACGGAACACTCAAACTCGCCGCAGAGCGCCGAGTTTGAGCTCTCTCAATGTATCGCGCTCGGGCTTTCGCCCTCGGCACGAGTGAATATTTATGCAAAAAATTGTATATTTTTGCGCGAATTTTGTCAAGAGAAAAAAGGCTTTTTTTTACTTTACCAATTCCTTAAGGCTTGCGGCAAGGCCGGCCATGTTTTGAATGTCGGCGGGAATGATAAGCTTTGTGGCTTGTCCTTGCGCGACTTTTTCAAGCGCCTCAAGGCTGCGGAGCTTTATGACGGCCTCGTCAATTTTGGCTTCCTTGATTACGCGCAAGCCGTCGGCAGTGGCGGTTTGCACTTCGCGAATCGCGGCGGCCTCGCCTTCTGCCTTTCTTATCTTGGCTTCCTTTTCGGCTTCGGCCTGCAAAATCATCGCCTGCTTTTGTCCTTCGGCGACAAGGATTTCGCTTTGCTTCTGGCCTTCCGCGATAAGAATTTTTTCGCGCCTTTCGCGCTCGGCGCGCATTTGCTTTTCCATCGCTTCCCTAATCGCCTCTGGCGGCATGATGTTCTTCACTTCGACGCGGTTCACCTTGATTCCCCAAGGGTCTGTGGCTTCGTCGATGATCGCGCGCATTTTTGTGTTTATGATGTGGTGTCCAAGTCAAGCTCGCCGATAATGTTGCGGAGCGTCGTCGCGCTGAGGTTTTCTATAGCCATCATCGGAGCTTCGACGCCGTAAGTGTAAAGCTTGGGTTCGGTAATCTGCATGTAGACGACGCTGTCGATTTTCATCGTGACGTTGTCCTTTGTGATTACAGGCTGAGGCGGAAAGTCCAGCACTTGCTCTTTGAGCGTGACTGTGTTGGCGATTCTGTCGATAAAGGGAATCTTTACGTGAAGGCCGGCCTGCCAAGTGGCGCAGTAAGTGCCGAGACGTTCGATGATAAAGGCTCGGGACTGGGGAACAATCCTAATGTTCGCGACAATCAACAAAAAAATGACGACGCACAAGGCGATAAAAAAATATGTGCTCATACTTCTATTCTATACTAGTAGTCGAGAGCCGTCAAGATTTCCGTGTGGTCGCGGAAAACGGCCACGGTGTGCTCTTCGTGGGCGCTGGGGAGGCCGTCATCGGTTACGACCGTCCAGCCGTCCTTGAGCACATGAACGTCGGCGGTGCCCAAGTTAATCATCGGCTCGATGGCCAAAACCATTCCCGCTTGGATGCGGGGGTTTGAGTCAAGCGCGTCGGTTGTGTTTGGAACGCTTGGATCTTCGTGAACGTCAAGGCCCACGCCGTGGCCGCAATAATCGTAGACAATTCCGTAGCCGTGTTTTTCCGCGATTTCTTGAACCGCGCGGGCGATGTCGCTGATTCTGTTCCCCGCCTTGCAAGCGGCGATTCCCGCTTGCAAACATTCCAGCGTAACGTCGTCGAGCTTTTTAAGTTCCGGCTTGACGTTCCCAACCAAAACCGTGTGGCTTGAGTCGCTTATGTAGCCGTCAAGGTCAATGCCAACGTCAACGCTCACCAAATCGCCGTCGTGAATGATTTTCTTTTTGGAAGGGATTCCGTGAATGACCTCTTCGTTGACCGACACGCAAGCCGCGCCGTTAAAGTTTTCGCGGTACCAAGCGGGCTTTCCGCCGTGGCTTATTATAAAATGCTTGCACAAATCGTCAACGTCCTTTGTGCTCATTCCCGCCTTGATTTTGGGAAGCACTTCGTTGAACATGTCCGCCAGCAAGTGGCAGGACTTTCTGATTCCGTCAATTTGTTTTTCGTTCTTTAGTCGTATCATATATATCTCCTAACAATTACCGCTGTTTTTGCGAGCCGCCCGCTATCCCGATTCTGTCCGCTTCCTCAAAGCAAATGTCCGCCGTCCGCCCGTCGCCAATGCGCTTGTAGATGATTCCCATCTTGCGCAAGACAAAGGCGTCCTCGGCGTCGCCAAAGTTAAGCTCCAAGGCGCGCTCATAAGTGTCAAGCGCAAGCTCGTCGCTTATCGTTCCTTCGATGTGGTTCCGCAAAATGTTCTTGGCGAACGAAAGCACTTCCGGAAAGAACAAGCGGAAATATTCATAAGAATATTCCATCTTTATTATTTGCTCAAGCAAAAAAAAAGCGTCAAAATATTCGCCGCGCAAGTGCAGTTCCTCGCTAAGAATAAAGCTGTAGTCCATAAAGTTTTCGCGCGTGAACCAATGCTTTAGCGAAAATTTGGACCGCTCCATTCGCATGCGCTTGAATTCCTTGACCGCGTCGTCCTCGCGGCCGTGCGTCAAGTCAAAGAAAATAAGCTTGGCGCGGCTTTCGTCGTCCTCGCGCGCCAAAAGCCATTCGCGGTAATCCCAAGACCTAACCTCGCGCCTTCTAAAATGCGCGGCAAAGGAAGAGTCAAAAATCGCGCGCGACTTTTGGTCGGTCAAGATTTCGTAGGCGCGGACGATTCTCTTAAAGTGTTCGGCGGTCGCTTGGTCGCCCGAAACGTCCGGGTGGTAAATCTTAACTTTTTCGCGGTAGGCGCGGCGGATTTCGCTAAGGGTGGCGCCGGGCTTTAGGCCGAGAATTTCATAGCAGTTTTCCACGGCGCTTCCTACAGCATCTTGAACAAGTCTTCAATCTTTGGCTCGTACACAACCAAGGTTGAGCAGTTGGCGTTCAAGATGATGTCCCTGTCCGTCCTTGAAAAAACGTTGGATTCGTCCGAGACTTTTCCTGTCACGGAGTAGCGGGAAGGATGTCCTCCAAGCAAAATCAACTTGGCGCCAAAAGCGTCGGCGGCCTTTACAATCTCAACCCAAACGCTTCCCTCGCGCAGCTCGCTTTCGGCCTTGACGCCTTTTTTCTTGGCCAAGCCCATGACGTAATTCAAATATTTTTCGCCGTCGGCGTGAAGGTTGCTCTCAAAGTCGGCGCTCTCTTCCTGCACCAAAAATTTTCCGATTGTAAGGCGCTTTAAAGTCGCGGTGTCGACGACATAAACAAATTTCAAATTAAAATGAAATTGCTTTGCCATAATAATTCCGTACATCGCCGCGTGAATCGACGACTGCGAGCCGTCAACAGCGACCAAGACATTTTTTACCAATGGCTTTATCATTCCGCCTCCATCAAATTACGCCTTAGCTTTGTTTTTGAGCGCCTTTAGAACGAACGTGTTGTCGCGCTCGCGCTCCTCCAACTGGCTTTCGATATATTTTTTTGTTTCGGACGCTTGGGGAATCACCATCTTGTCAAGCGCGTTAACGCGGCGCTGGGTTTTCTTAACCTCTCCCGCAAGGCGCCAAACAATCGTGCGAATGCTGGCCATGTCGGTGAGCAAGCGCAAGAGGTTGAAGAAGTCAACCATCACCTCGTCGCAGCTGGAAAAAGTTCCCAAAAAAGAATAGAAGAGCTCGCGCTCGGGAAGCTCCACGTCAATCGAAGCGAAATTCATTCCGCCGATTGTGACGGGCTTTTCCTTGATTCTAAAATCGTATTGAACGGCGCGCGCCATTTGCTCGACGCGGTCGCCGCCGACGTTCATCAACATTCGCTTTAGGGCTGGATAGGCGCGGCCGGTCAATTTGTCAATGTCGCTTTCAAGCGCCTTGACCTTGTCGACCATTCGCATCAATTCCATAACCAAAATTTCGCGCTTTTGCTCAAGAAGCTCGTAGCCGTTTTGGGCGGAGGCGAGCTGCTCTTTCATAGCGAGAAGGTTTGATTTTGTAGGAGCGATGTTCAGCTTGGCCATTTATTTTTCTTCGTCCTTGGGAAGATATTTTTCGATGTGCTCGGCCTTCACGCGCAAAAGCTCTTCGCGCGGCAAGTACTTGAGCGTCCGCCAGCCGATGTCCAAAGTTTCGTCAATCGAACGGTCCTCGTATTCGCCCTGGCAGAGAAATTCGCGCTCAAAGTGGTTTCCAAAATTCAAGTACATCTTGTCAAGCTCGCCCAACTCCTCTTCGCCTATAATCGCGGCCAAGTTTCTGATGGACTTTACCTTTGAGTAAGAGGCGAAGAGCTGGCTGGAAACTCCGGCGTGGTCTTCGCGCGTCATCACGCGGCCGTCGGAAGCGACTCCGATTCCGTCCTTCATCAAGCGCGAAAGGCTTGGTAGTCCGGCCACGGGCGGGTACATGTCCTTTTGATAAAGCTCGCGGTCCAAAACGATTTGGCCCTCCGTAATGTAGCCGGTAAGGTCGGGAATCGGGTTGGAGATGTCGTCGTTGGGCATCGTCAAAATAGGAATCTGCGTTATGCTTCCTTCGCTTTCCTTAATGCGGCCCGCCCGCTCGTACAATTCGGCAAGGTCGGAATACAAGTAGCCAGGATAACCTTTTCGGCCGGGAACCTCGCCGCGCGTTGTGGAAATTTCGCGCAAGGCCTCGCAATAGTTTGTCATGTCGGTCATCACGACCAAAACGTGCATTCCTTTTTTGTAAGCCAAATATTCCGCGGCGGTCAAAGCGCAGCGCGGCGTGATGATGCGTTCGATGCTGGGAGCGTCGGCCAATGACTGGAACATTACGACTTTGGAAAGAACGCCGCTTTCCTCAAAAGTGTTGACAAAGAAGCGGGCAACGTCGTACTTGATTCCCATTCCGGCAAAGACCATGACAAACTGGTCGTCGGAATTTTTAAGTTTCGCTTGGCGGATGATTTGCGCGGCGAGCTTGTTGTGAGGAAGGCCGTTTCCGCTAAAAATCGGAAGCTTTTGTCCGCGAATCAAAGTGTTCATTCCGTCAATCGCGGAGATTCCCGTTTGAATGAAGTCGCGGGGATAAACGCGCGCGTAAGGATTTATCGGGCTTCCGTTCACGTCCAATTTTTCGGAAGAAACGATTTGGCCGTAGCCGTCAATCGGCTCGCCAAGACCGTTAAAAATGCGGCCCATCAAGCCCTCGCCCACGCGCAGTTCAAGCGGCTCGCCCAAAAATTCAATAGACGATTCCTTTAGGTCGATTCCTGTCGTGCTTCCAAAAACCTGGACAATCGCGGCTTCCTCGTTCAAGTCGATGACGCGGCCGGTTTTCTTTTCGCCGTTTTTGTCGCGGACATAAACGACCTCGTTGTAAGAAACGTTCTCGCTGCGGCGGACGGCTACAATCGGGCCTTCAACAGAATTTATTCCTCTGTATTCAATTCCTTTCATTTACATTTCCACCTTGCGGTAAGTCCGCTCCAATTCGGCGATTTCCGCGTCCATGCGGCCTTCGATGTCCTTGATTTCCTCAAGCTTGTCGTTGGCGACCACGCTCTTGATGCGGACGATTTCCTCGCGGCACTTGAGGGCCGAGATTTGTCCCAAAGGAGCGCCGGATTTTACCAAGGCCAAAGTCCTGTCGTAGAAACTCATTATCAAAGACAAAATCTTTATTTGCTTTTCGGCGGCGCAGTAAGAGTCTATCGCGTCGTAAGAGTTTTGCTGCAAAAAGCCGTTCTTTATCATTTCCGAAACTATCAGCACAAGGCGCTCCGAGTCAGGAAGAGCGTCGGGGCCGATCAAGCGGACGATTTGCTGCAAGCGCTGCTCGGTCTTTAAAAGGTCAAGCGCAGCCTGGCGTATCGTAACCCATTCCGGATTTTGGCGCTCCCACCAATCCTTGACTTCGTCGGCGTATTCGCTGTAGGAATCAATCCAGCCGATGGCCGGATAGTGGCGCGCGTTGGCCAAGTCGCGGTCCAAGGCCCAAAAGCAGCGGATGAAGCGCTTTGTGTGCTGGGTGACCGGCTCCGAAAAGTCGCCGCCGGGCGGGCTCACCGCGCCGATTACGCTAACGCTTCCCTCTTTGTTGTCCAAAGAAATGACGCGGCCGGCGCGTTCGTAGAACTCCGCCAAGCGCGTGGGAAGGTACGCCGGAAATCCTTCTTCCGCCGGCATTTCTTCCATGCGGCCGCTAAGCTCGCGCAAGGCTTCCGCCCAGCGGCTTGTCGAGTCGGCCATGATCGCCACTGCCATTCCCATGTCGCGGTAGTATTCCGCCAAAGTGATTCCAGAATAAAGGCTCACTTCGCGCGCCGCGACAGGCATGTTTGAAGTGTTGGCGATAAGTATCGTTCGTTCCATAAGCGAGCGGCCGGTGCGCGGGTCGATGATTTCGGGGAACTCCGTCAAAACTTCCGTCATCTCGTTTCCGCGCTCGCCGCAGCCGATGTAAATGATCAAGTCCGCGTCGCACCATTTGGCGACGGAATGCTGGGTCATCGTCTTTCCTGTTCCAAAGCCGCCGGGAATCGCCGCCGTTCCGCCCTTTGAAAGCGGGAAGAAAACGTCGATGACGCGCAAGCCTGTGATAAGGGGCTCGGTGACTCCAAGTTTTTCTGAGTAAGGACGCGGCTTTCTAACCGGCCAGTATTGGCTAAGCTTGAGCTCTTCGCCAAGCTCGGTCACGCCGATCACCTCTTCAACCGTGTAGGAGCCGCTTCCCTTAAACTCCTTCAAGACGCGGCCGCGCGTCATTGGAGGAACCATTATCGTGTGCAAAATGGAAGAGGTCTCTTGAACCGTTCCAAGCGCCATGCCCGGAGCGATCGGGTCGCCTTCCTTTAGGGCTGCCTTGAATTCCCATTTCTTTTGGTCGTCCAAGGCCTTGGCGCGCTGGCCGGCCAGCAAGAAGGAGCCCTTGTCTTCGTACATGGACTTGAGCGGGCGCTGGACGCCGTCGTAAATTCCGCCGACCAAGCCCGGCCCCAAATGCAAAGAAAGCGGCATGTCGGCGCTTTCAACCACGTCGCCAACCTTAAGGCCCGTGACGTCTTCGTAAACCTGAATCGTGGCCTTGCCTTGATTTTGGCGGATGATTTCGCCCATCAATTTTTTTTCGCCTACGTTCACCACGTCATAAAGGCCGCTTCCTTCAAGACCCTTGGCAAAAACAATCGGTCCCGAAACTCGCTCAATAATGCCTTGCGTCATTTAGAGCCTCCCGCCAAAAAGCGCGGAGCACATTTCTTTGTAATGCTTGTCCTTGGCCGCGCCAATAATTTCTTCTATAGTCAACCTGATTTTAACGCTCTTGTCTTCCGACTCCAGAATTATTCCTTCAGGGCTGTGTCCGTTTTGAACTGTCTCGCAGGAAAGCAGCTTGCTTCCCAACTTTTTTTCAACCGCGTCCTGCGCCTCTTTTTTTTCAAAGCCGCAAACCGTGGCGGAGAATTTTTTTCCGTCCGTCAAAGATTCCTTTCCGTCCAAAATCTTTGTCACAAGCTGGACGCGCTGGCCGGAGGACAAATTTTTTAAATAAGAGTCAATCGCTTGGTCGATGGAGCTTCCGATGTAAGAAACCAAAAAGCGCTCCTTTTCAAGCGGCAGAGAGGCGTCCGAATCCCTTTGTTTTTTCGCAAGCTTTTCGCCGTAAAATTTTTCTTTTTGAACTTTCGCGGCTTCCAAGCGTTCGCCGACGCGGGCCAAAATTTCGGAAACCTTTTGCTTTCCTTGGTCAAGCAAGGCTTGGGCCTTTTTGCGCGCGTCGTTTTGGATTTCCTTGTCAAGAATGTCGGTTGAGCGTAATTCTTCCATAAAAAAACTTCCCGGGTTTACCCTATACTTGAATGCCTACCGCCTCGCGGATTGAGTCCGTAAGCGTTTTGCGACCGCTCAAATGCCCGTTGATTCCGGGAATTTCAACAATCAGCGGATACTTCGCGCCCCGCTGCCAATCAAGCGCTTCGGCTTCCAGCAGCATGGAAACTTCTTCCGTAAGAATGAGAACTTTTGGGCGCTCTTCGTTCACGGGAGCGTTCATCGCGCCGCCTTTGCCTGTAACGCGGTTAAAGGCGTCAAGGGCTTCCGCGCGGTTTGTCGCGACCGCCCCTTCCACGCCAACCAAGGCAAAGGCGAGAACGAGTTCGCGCTCGCCAATCACAAAATACTTCACTAAAAAAGCCTAAAGAATGATGATGAGCAAGGCTACTAGGAAGCCCCAAAGACAAATGCCTTCGGCCAATCCTACAAAGGGCAAGGCCTTTCCCGAAAGCTCGGCGTTTTCGCTCATGGCTCCCATGGCAGCGCTTCCGATTTTGCCTACGGCGATTCCGCCGGCGATGCAAGAAAGTCCTACAGCCAAACCTGCGGCGACATACTTGAAGGCCTGAGAGTTGTTGGCCTGCTGCTCAACAGCCTGTCCTTCATTTTTCGCGGAAGAAGATTCCTCGGCGAAAATTCCCGCGGCCATCGCGCAAAAAAGCAAGGCCGCCAAAGCGATGATTTTTTTGTTCATCTCTGAACCTCCTATTCGCGGCTAGTTTTCAGCGCCGCTCTTATATTCAAATTTATAAGGCGCGAACTCCCGTCCGGTCTCATTAAAAAATTTGCTGAAGAATTCGTAGTACTGCAATCTTATCGCCTGAATCGCGACAATCATTCCTTCCAGCACGACTACAATCGCGTTGCCCAAAACCGTCACCGCGATTCCGCCCACACCTCCGACCATCTCGCTCATCGTGAGAATGATGAAACCCAAAACCGCGTGCGCCAGAGCGAAGGCTCCCACGCGCAAAAAGCTGATTGAGTTTGAAAGATAAGTGATGATTGTCTCAAGCAATTCAACCACCGCCTCGATCACCAGAGCGAAGAGGCCGTTCTCAACCACCGGCCTCTCTCCGTCAACCAAGCGGATGAAAGGCTCTCCAAAGGCGCTAAAGAAAAGCGCGGTTCCAATCACGATCCAATCGTAAAGCCGCGGCGCGTGTCCAAAGGCCGCGATTCGGACGGCCAGCGCCACGACATACCAAAAGAAAACGGCTCCGGCCAAGCCGCTCTTTCCAAAAAGCGCCTTGCCGTATTTTCTTTGCAAAAAGTTGTTGGCCACATTGATGATGATGCCCGTCGAGTTGATTACAAAGCCCACCGCGATTGAAAAGCCAAAGAACATGAACATTCGCTTTATCGAGTCGGGGTCGGACTGCGGCATCATCGGCAAAATCTGGTTTCTCGGGCTCCCAAAAAGGCCGGTCACAAAGCGCTCGAAGGGCTCCAGGATTTTTTCGTTTGCGAAGAACTCGCCGGTGAGCAAGCCCATGATCATGCTGGCGCTTCCGATTCCGATAAAGATCGGCGCGAACTTGTTCCAGCCGCCAAGCTTTACGACTTTCTTTGCCATCAAGATTCCCAAGAGCAAGAAGACCAAGCCTTGGCCCGCGTCGCCGAACATTATTCCGAACAAGAGCGTAAAGAAAATCGCGACGAAGGGCGTTGGGTCTATCGTTCCGTAAAGGGGCGAGCCGTAGCTAAAAATCATTCGCTGGAAGGCGCTGACAAATTTTCCGTGGCTCAGCTTTACCGGAACTTTTTCGTGGCCGGCCAAAACGCCAGGCACTTCTTCCGGCTTGTATTGGCGGATGCTGATGCGGTCTTCGGTAATCGCGTCCAGCTGGCGCATCATTTCCATGCAGTCTTTGTTTGGAACCCAGCCCGTCAAGCGGTAAACTAATTGGGTGGACTCCAGCTGGCTTTCGGTTTGGCGCAATTGCGAGCCGAGGCTAAAGGAAGCCAAAAGGCGCAAAAGCTTGTCCTTGTGGCTTTCGGTAAAGTTGGCCCTTTCGCGGGAAAGTTTTTCAACTTCGTCCTGCGCGCCCTTCTTTTGCGCCGCGAGCGTTTCAAGCACGTCGTCCGGAATGCCCTTAAAGTCCTTGGGTATTTCCATCGGAACAAAGCCGTAGCGCTGCAACTCGGTGTCCAAGGCAAAGCGGCCGCGCTTGCTGGAGGCCGCCAAAATTCTAGTCTTGTCGTCGCCAAGCGGAACGATTATCGCCCGCGAGCCGACGGCGAATTTCAATTCGTCAAGAACGTCGGGATTAATTTTTCCAACCCGCAAATTCAAGAATGAAAGGCGCGAAAGCTCGCTGTAAGACTGCTTTAGGTTGCTGAAGGAGGCCGCCTCGTCAAAGGCTTCCTCCGACCGCTTTAGGTTATCCAGCGCGGCCGCGTCCCGGCCGGTCAAATCTTCCAAGCTTTGCAAAAAGCTTTCGGCGGCGTTAAAGTCTTCCTCCGTCGGAAGCTCCGCGTCCTGGATCGAAAGGCGTGAATCGTCCACGCCCAAGAATGAGCGGGCCTGCTCCAAGCGCTTGTACATTTCACTTTCCGCGCTTTCGCCCTTAGCTCCGTCGGCCTTTTCGCCCAGCGAAGACTGGAATTGAAAATTTCCGCTCTTTCCCAAATACAAGAGAACCTTTGAAATATCCTGCTTGAGAACCATCAGGTCTACCAAGCGCATTTCCGTAGTCTTTGCCATTTCAAATCTCCTGGACCTTAACGTTCAAACGCAAGGCCTCCGTAGCCATGCGAATGTAATCCAACTCTTTCGCCTTGACATAATACCAGCAAAGCAAGGCGGTCTGGGCGCCCGGATTTGCGTGGAATTTTTTGATCGCTTTTTTTATGAAGTCCTTTTCCCAGCTTTCCTCAACCCATCTTGGGTCGACGCTCCAAAGGGCGCCGTCTTCGCGGGGGTTCAAAAACTTGGCGTATTTCCAATCCTTCCACTCATCCCAATTTTCTATGTCCTTGTCCAAAATTTCAAGGGCGGCGCCGCCAAGCGGGTCGCTCCGCCGGTTTTGCGCATTTAAAAAAGCCAAGCGGCGGACGATTTGGTCTTGACCCATTTTGTAATAAAGCTTGAGGCGCAAAACCCAAACCACGTTCCGCATGGAAAAGCGCTGGGCTATCAAGTCTTGGACCATTTTCTTTTCTTCGCCAAAAAGCTCTTGGCTGGAGGCCCAAAGTTTTTCTATGAACTGCAAGTCCAGCCTGTTGTCCAAACTTTGCTGGTCGGCGACGGCCGGCGCCGCGTCGTACCATTCCAGCTCCGAGCCCTGCGTGATTTTTTGAATCGAAGGCCAGCAAGAATAGCGCAAAAGATTGTACGGCTTTATGTCGCGCAAGGGCGGAATTTCTTTTTGTCCCATCGCGGCGGCGGCGCCCAAGGACTTTAAATTTTCGTAGTCAAAGTATTGCAAAAGGTCGACCAAGATTCGCGCGGGCTTGTCGTAGGCCGCCAAAAGTTTTTTGTATTCGGAGATGAATTTTTCCGCAGCCTTTTGCTCTATGATTTTTGCCAACAAGATTTCGGGAACGGCGGGAACTTCTTCTTCAAAAACGAGCGGCCACAATTCCGCCAATTTTTGAACGCCAAAAAGCTTGGCGGCGCGGGCGCCCGTGTAGGAGCGCGCCAAGATTCCGCTGGCTTTAGCGTAAACATAAGAAGAAGCGCTTGAAGTGTCCATGTCCGCCTTCTTTTACAAAATTTTTTCCAAAAGATTGTTGAACGCGTCAAGGTCTTTTGGCGTTTGCTCTATTTGCGACTTATACTCATCCAGTTGATTTTTGTGGGCTTGGTCCATTCCGGCGATTTTTGAATTGTAGTCGCCTTCCATTTGGGAAGCCATTGTTTCGTATTTTTGATTGTATTCGGAATCAGCCTGGGCCCGCGCGGCGGAAATTTCTTTTTCGCTTTGAATCTGGGCTTGGCTTATAAGTTCCGCGGCCTCTTCCTCTATTTGAAGGAGATGGGCGATTGTGTCCTGCTCGTCGTTCGCCATTACGCCAACGCCTCCTCAAGGCCGCAAAGGGTTTCGTAAAGCTCTTGCGGTGTCTTAGCTTCTGAAAGTTTGGAAGCGGCCTCAGGATCCTTTAGAATCAAGGCCAGCTGCTGCATCACCTTTAGGTGCAGGGCCGTGCCGTCGCTTCCGAACAAAAGCATAAAAACAACGTGAACCGGCTTTGCGTCAAGCGAGCCGTATTCAATTCCCGCGCGGCTAATTCCAATCGCGCCAAGGCCGTTCTTGACGGACGGACAAGAGGCGTGCGGAATGGCCACCGACGGAATTATTCCCGTGGTCATTTTTTCTTCGCGGGCGATGAGAGCGGCCAAGGCTTCATTGCGGTCAACGCCGCAACCGTCCCTGGCGAACAGCTCCACCATTTCTTCAAACAGTTCGTCTTTGTCGGAACTTTCGAGATTTACGTTTATAAGCGAAGGCTTAAAGAAAGTTTCCAACATAAGCGCGTTTTACTCCTGGGCGCTTTCCACGCTCTGCTCGGGGGCGGCCTTTGAAGAATCGTCAAGGCTCTTCCACCATTCAAAGTCTTCGGCGGCCTCGCCTGTCGTCGTGTCCACGGCTTCCTGAACTTCGGAAGAGAGGGTTTGCTTTACCGCAGGCTTTTTGTTCAAGCGGGCGATGCAGAAAGCGTCCAAAATAAAGAGAACGACCAAGACAAACGTTGTCTTGCTGATGACGCTGGCGGAATGCGAGCCAAAGGCCGCGCTGCCGGAACCGCTCAAAAGGCCGCCAAGTCCGCCGCCCTCGTCATTTTGAATCATAACCAAAAGAACCAAGAGAAGGCAGATAATCACAAAGGCGACCATCAAAATTACTTTTACAACACCCATATTTACTCCAAAATAATGTTTTCAATAGTGAATGTATATTATAATGAAAAGGGGCTATTTGTTCAATAGATTACAAGAAAAAAAACACGCGCAAAAAAGGCGGGTCCCAGCGACGGCAAAAAAGATTTGGAGCCTCCCGTCATCCGCTTCCGGCTTGATGCCTGCGGCCAAGCCGTCCGCTGACGGGTCCTTCCAAACTTTTCTTGCCTGCGTCCCGCCTTCTTCGCACGTGTTTTTTCTTCAATTCCCGCGAATGGATTCTTCTAAAAAATCCACTCGGCGGGAATTATTTGACAAATACGAGCGGACTACTCGTTGCAAATGGGCTCGAAGGTGTCGGCCTTGAGGGAGGCGCCGCCGATCAAGCCGCCGTCGATGTCGGGCTGGGCCAACAAGTCTTTGGCGTTGGAGGCTTTCATAGAGCCGCCGTACTGGATGATAGTCTCGTCGGCGACCTTTTGGTTGTAAAGCTTGGCGATGTAGTTGCGGCAGAACTTGTGGATGGCCTCGGCGTCTTCGGGAGTGGCTGTCTTGCCAGTTCCGATGGCCCAAACAGGCTCGTAAGCGATAGTAACCTTCTTCATCTGCTCTTCGGTGACACCGGCCAAGTCGGCGCTAAGCTGGAAGGCGCAAACCTGCTCGGCGTTTCCGGCTTCGCGGTCGCTCAAAAGCTCGCCGATGCAAAGAACAACTTCCAAGCCTTCATTGAGGGCGCGGCGAACCTTTTTGTTGATAAGCTCGTCTGACTCGCCGATTTCGTGGCGGCGCTCAGAGTGGC